>QCVC01000013.1:0-32416 GCA_003210515.1 Synechococcus sp. AG-683-B21
GTTCGCCATCTCCGTGATTGCGGTGCGATGAATGGTGTGATTTGTAGTGATGGCCGCAGTCCGGCTGCCCTGCTCGAAGAGCTGCGGACCGCTCCTTCGATGGAGGGATTGAATCTGGCTAGTCGTGTTTCGACGAAAGAGTCCTATCGCTGGACCAGTGCTTGTCGCGTCGACTTTGATCAGCGCTTACACAACAACCCCAGCCGACCGTTCCACGTGGTGGCGATCGACTTTGGAATCAAGCGCGCCATTTTGGATCGTCTGGTGGCCCATGGTTGTGAGGTCACGGTGCTGCCGGTGGATAGCGATCTCACCACGGTTCGCTCCCATCAGCCTGATGGTGTTTTTCTCTCCAATGGTCCTGGTGATCCGGCCGCTGTAACCCAGGGCATTGCTTTGGCCAAGGATCTTCTTCAGGAACAAAATCTTCCGCTGTTTGGAATCTGCCTCGGGCACCAGATTCTCGGTTTGGCCTTGGGGGGGTCCACCTTCAAGCTCGCCTATGGCCATCGCGGTTTGAACCATCCCTGCGGGACCACTGGACAGGTGGAGATCACCAGCCAAAACCACGGGTTCGCTTTGGACGCGAATTCCCTTGCATCAGATCAGATCGAGGTCACCCATTTCAATCTCAACGATCGAACCGTTGCGGCCATCGCCCACCGTGAGAAACCCATCTTTGGTGTTCAGTACCACCCAGAGGCAAGTCCTGGTCCCCACGATGCGGACCATCACTTTTCCCGTTTCGTGGCCTTGATGACTGAACGGCGCACGGTGGGTGGTTGATCACTGAAACCATCCCTACAATTCGTGCCGAATGCCCGAGGGGCCTGAACCCATCAGCGAGCTTCAACGACTCACCGTTTCACTGCGAGGCGGGTTTGAACAAAAGGATCGATGTCTGGTGTTTCATTTCACTGGGCAACTCGATGCGTATTCCGAAAAACAGTTTTCCGAATACGCATCCGATGTGTTGAAAGCCAACAAACTTCCGGCATTGTTCGATCTGAGCAAGATCGACTTTGTCGATTCGTCCGGCTTGGGTGCCCTTGTTCAGCTTGCAAAGCAGTGCACCGATGCCAAACGGGCCTTTCAGCTTGTGGGCAATACGCGGGTGGCGCAAACCATCAAATTGGTGCGACTCGAGGAGTTCTTACACCTGGTGAATGACGTGCCGACAGCTCTCAGCAACTTGTCGGCTTGAACGATTGGATTCGAGCCCAGGTTGGCCGTGGGGGTGCCGACAAGCTGGGGCCGCTGCAGTTGGCTTGGATCGGTGATGCGGTTTGGGAGCTTCACCAGCGTCTTCGTCTGGGGGCACGTCCAGGACGATCCGATGCGCTGCATAAGGCTGTCGTGGCAGAGGTTCGTGCCGATGCTCAGTCGAACCTTTTGGCCTGGCTTGAACAGCAAGGTTTGCTCCACGCGGAGGAGCTCGATCTGGTCCGACGGGGTCGCAACAGTGCCGGGCGCGGTCCTCGGCGAGCTGATGCGGCTGTGTATGCAAGGGCCACAGGGTTTGAGACAATGGTGGGCTGGCTGTTTCTGAACAATCCAGTCCGGCTGGCTGAGCTCCTCGATCAACTGGAGATGGCCGGATCCAATTCGATAACCCCGCCCCCAACTCCATGAGCCCTCGCTTTGAACGTCGTTCCGGCGGCCCCTCCCGCGATGGTCGCCAGGGAGGGGCTAGCGGTGGTCGCTCGTCAGGAGGACGCCCGCCGTCATCTGGTTATTCCAACCGGGATTCCGACAGCAGATCGCCGCGGGGATATGACGATCGCCGACCGTCGAGGGAGCGCCCGAGCGGTGATCGCCCTTACGGGAATCGACCATCCGGCAGCCGTTCATCGAATGAGCGGTTTACGAACGACCGTTTTTCTCGCGATCGCGGCTCCTCTGATCGGTCCTTCAGCGACCGCGCATCGAGTGACCGCTCTTCAACTGCTCGCTACTCAGCAAACCGCTCATCCGGTGATCGTCCATTCGGTGATCGTCCATCGGGTGATCGGTTTTCGAAGGATCGCTTTTCCAGTAACCGTTCGTCCAGCAATCGTTCCCCGAGGGAGCGACCCTCCAGTAATGGTCCATCAGGCGACCGTCCCTATGGACGACGGGATGGCTCTGCATCGCGTCCCTATGGACGCCGCGATGATCGCCGTGATGACCGCCGCGATGACCGTGCTCCGCGCTTTTCAGGACGCCCTGATGACGATAGCAAGCGTTCCTATGAGCGCCGTGATGACCAGGGCACGCGTTCTTCAGCTCCAAATCGGTTCCGTTCGGATCGCCCGGCTCAAGGACGCTTCCGAGATCGCTCTGAACGCTCACCAGATCGATACCGTTCCGGTGATGAGCGTCGCCAGTCGTCCCCAAGCCCCCGCTTTGGCGACTCGGGTCCCCGCTCCCAGCGTCCCAATTTGCAGCCCGAGGCTGAAGCCTCGACGCCGCCCGCAGATGATTTGATTTGGGGGCGCCATGCTTCCCAGGCCGCCCTGGAATCAGGCCGCCCGATCCACAGGATCTGGTGCACGCCAGAGATGCGCAGTGCTCCGAAATTTCTTCAATTGCTTCGTGAAGCCAAAACCTCGGGTGTCTTGGTGGAAGAGGTCACCTGGGCGCGTCTTGCGCAAGTCACAGGTGGCTCTGTTCACCAGGGCATTGCGCTCCAGACCGCCGCTGCAGACACCTTGGATCTCAGTGCCCTCATCGAGGGTTGCTCCGAGCTTGGTGAGCCCCCCTTATTGCTTGCCCTCGATGGGATTACGGATCCCCACAACCTTGGTGCCGTCGTCCGGTCTGCCGAGGCGATGGGGGCCCATGGTCTTGTGTTGCCACAACGTCGGAGTGCAGGCTTAACGGGCTCTGCCGCCAAAGTGGCTGCGGGTGCGATGGAGCACCTACCCGTTGCTCGTGTCGTCAATCTCAATCGCTCCCTCGAGAAGCTCAAGGATTCGGGTTACAGGGTGATCGGTCTCGCCGCCGAGGGCGACGTCACGCTTATGGATGTGGATCTAGAGGGTCCGCTCGTGTTGGTGACGGGTTCGGAAGACCAGGGTCTGTCGTTGCTGACCCGGCGCCACTGCGACCAATTGGTGCGAATTCCCCTGCGTGGCATCACCCCCAGCCTGAATGCCTCAGTGGCAACTGCGCTGTGTGTCTACGAGGTGGCTCGCCGCAACTGGATGAAGGACATTCATGGCCAGGCTCCATCACCGCCGATTGTGCGTCCCCAGATGAAAACGCAAGAGGTGTCCCCCCCAGCCCCTCCTCTGTCTGAACCGCCTGTGGGTGAAACGTCGAACGCTGATCCGTCGAACACTGATCCGTCGAACACTGATTCGTCGAACACGGAACTATCAGCATCTGACCACCCAAGCGAAGACAACGCATCGCTCCATCAACAGCTTTTTGATTCGCCGGGTTCCGACCAGGCAGATTTGATGAAAACGGAGTCTCCTCAAGCGGATTCCAGCCCCCCTGCACCCACGATTGAGCTTGATTTATCTGGTTCTAAACCTGAACCAGACCTTCAGTTCGATCAGAGCATCAAGCTTTCCCCATAACTGATGGGCTCATTGGCCTCTTCACAGGTCAAAATGGCTTTACTCACCTTTGCCCCAATGAGCCCACTGATCCAGCCACTGCGAAGCCTCGCCAATGGCCTCGGTGTTGCTTGGTGGGCACGGATCCAAACATCTGGGCCAGATGTCACCTACTGGTTTGGTCCATTCATCACCAAATCAGGCTTGGAGTCCCAGTTATCCACCTTCTTGAACGACATCAACTCCGAGCATCCCCAGTCCATCAGCCATTCGTTGCTGCGCACGCGAAGGGGTGAACCCTTAACCATCACAAGTGAGGGGTGACAGACGGCTGATAGCGTCGGCCCTGCAATGGATCGCAAGACCATGACGATCAGCGCGTGGCGTCAGCAACTGCAGAACGGTGATATTTCATCCCGTGAGCTTGTTGATCAGCACATCGACAGGCTGGAAACAGCTGAACCGTCCCTCAGTGTTTACAACGAGATCACGGTTGAGCGAGCGCGGGCCGATGCGGATCGCATCGATGCTGCCCGTGCCGCGGGTGAATCGCTTGGACCGCTAGCTGGTTTGCCGCTGGCGATTAAGGACAACCTCTGCACCCGAGGTGTGCGAACTACCTGTTCAAGTCGCATGCTTGAACATTTCGTTCCGCCCTATGAGTCCACTGCCACGGAGCGTCTCTGGCAGGCAGGAGGGGTTCTGGTTGGTAAAACCAACCTCGATGAATTTGCGATGGGTGGCTCGACTGAAACCTCGGCGTTTGGTGCGACCCATAATCCGTGGAATCTCGACCACGTCCCAGGCGGCAGCTCTGGTGGAAGTGCGGCGGCGGTTGCCTCCGGCAGTTGTATTGCGTCGCTGGGGTCTGATACCGGCGGATCGATCCGTCAGCCAGCGTCCTTCTGCGGTGTTGTTGGCTTGAAACCCACCTATGGCCGGGTGAGTCGTTGGGGCCTGGTGGCGTTTGCGAGCTCCCTCGATCAAGTGGGACCTTTTGCGACCTCCGTGGCCGATGCGGCTGAGCTTTTACAGGTGATTGCTGGTCCCGATCCGCGCGATTCAACCTGTCTGAACGTTGAGGTTCCCGACTATTCAGCCGGTCTGAACCAGTCGATCAAGGGGCTGAAGGTAGGGGTGATCAAGGAATGCTTTGACGCCAAGGGGCTGGATGGCGAAGTCAACGCATCTGTGCAGGCCGCAGCCGCGCAGCTTGAGGCCCTTGGTGCTGAATTGGTTGAGGTGAGTTGCCCTCGTTTTAACGACGGCATCGCCACGTATTACGTGATTGCTCCCTCAGAGGCATCGGCTAATTTGGCTCGATACGACGGCGTGAAGTACGGCTTCCGGGCTGCGGATGCGGAGAGTTTGGCCACGATGACGTCGAGCAGTCGGGCCGAAGGCTTTGGTGAAGAGGTCCAACGGCGGATCTTGATCGGTACCTATGCCCTGTCCGCTGGATATGTCGATGCGTACTACAAGAAAGCCCAGCAGGTGCGCACCTTGATCCGCCGCGATTTTGATGCCGCGTTCCAGTCGGTGGATGTGCTGCTCACCCCTACGGCGCCCTCTCCCGCCTTCAAGGCTGGGGCCCACAAAGATGATCCTCTAGCGATGTACCTGGCGGACCTCCTGACGATCCCCGTCAATTTGGCTGGTTTGCCTGCGATCAGTGTTCCCTGCGGTTTTAGTCAAACGGGGCTGCCTATCGGTGTGCAGTTGATCGGCAATGTGCTCGACGAGGCCCGTTTGCTGCAGGTGGCCCACCAGTACGAACAAGCGGCTGATGTGTTGTCCCAACGCCCGAAGGCCCCATTGGTGCCTTGAAAAGCGCCAGATGTGGTGGTTGGTAATGCAGCGATACGCTTGATCTTGCGTTGGGCCCTAATCTGGGCTCATGGCATTTGTTCCTCTCCACAACCACAGCGATTACAGCCTGCTCGATGGGGCGTCGCAGCTGCCCTCGATGGTGGAACGGGCGAAGGAGCTGGGCATGCCCGCGATCGCGCTCACCGATCACGGTGTGATGTATGGCGCGATCGAGCTGCTCAAGCTTTGTAAGGGGACCGACCTCAAGCCAATTATTGGCAACGAGATGTATGTCATCAATGGTTCGATTGATGATCCTCAGCCGAAAAAAGAGAAGCGATATCACCTCGTTGTGTTGGCAAAGAATGCCATCGGGTATCGCAATCTGGTGAAGCTCACCAGCATTAGTCATCTGCGTGGCATGCGGGGCCGTGGAATTTTTTCCCGGGCATGTGTCGATAAAGATTTACTCCAGCGCTACAGCGAAGGCCTCATCATTGCAACGGCTTGTCTTGGGGGAGAGATTCCCCAAGCGATTTTGCGAGGTCGTCCCGAAGTCGCCCGCGATGTTGCCCGCTGGTATCAAAGCGTGTTTGGAGAGGATTTTTATCTAGAAATCCAAGACCACGGATCACCTGAAGACCGAATTGTCAATTCCGAAATTGTCAAGATCGCCGAGGAACTTGATATTCAATTGGTGGCGACGAATGACGCCCACTACCTCACGAAACAGGATGTGGAGGCGCACGATGCGCTCCTCTGCGTACTAACCGGAAAGTTAATCAGCGATGAAAAACGGCTTCGCTACACCGGTACGGAATACATCAAGACAGAAGAAGAGATGGGCCGTTTATTTACGGATCATCTAGACCCTGATGTTGTCCAAAAGGCCATAACGAACACCGCCACGGTGGCGGAGAAAGTTGAGGACTACGACATCCTCGGTAAATACCAAATGCCTCGTTTCCCCATCCCCGATGGGCACACGGCAGTCACCTATCTCCGTGAGGTGACGCTGCAGGGGTTGCGTGACCGACTGGAGCTCAAGGCCGACGATCCGATCGCTGAAAATTATGCCGACCGGATGAGCCATGAGCTCGAAATCATGGAACAGATGGGCTTCCCCACCTACTTCCTCGTGGTTTGGGACTACATCCGTTTTGCGCGAGAGCAGAACATCCCAGTGGGTCCAGGTCGGGGGTCTGCGGCGGGCTCCTTGGTGGCCTACGCCCTAGGGATCACCAACATCGATCCGGTGAGCAATGGCTTGCTGTTTGAGCGATTCCTCAATCCAGAACGGAAGTCGATGCCTGACATCGACACCGATTTTTGTATTGAGCGTCGCTGCGAAGTGATCGACTACGTCACTGAACGCTACGGGGACGACAAAGTCGCCCAGATCATCACGTTCAACCGGATGACATCCAAGGCCGTCCTCAAGGATGTGGCCCGGGTTCTCGATATCCCCTATGGAGATGCCGACCGCCTCGCCAAGTTGATCCCTGTTGTGCGGGGTAAACCGGCCAAATTGAAGGCCATGATCGGAGATGAGTCACCCAATCCCGAGTTCCGTGAGAAATACCAGGGCGACCCTGCGGTGAAGCGCTGGGTTGATATGGCCATGCGGATCGAAGGCACCAACAAAACCTTTGGTGTTCATGCGGCCGGTGTTGTGATCGCTGCTGATCCCCTTGATCAACTCGTGCCCCTCCAGCGCAACAATGATGGTCAGGTCATTACTCAATACTTCATGGAAGATGTTGAGTCGATGGGTTTACTCAAGATGGATTTTCTTGGGCTGAAAAACCTCACAATGATCGACAAGACTCTGGAACTTGTTGAAGTTAGTAGCGGTACACGTATCGACCCCGACAAGCTTCCGCCCCAGGATGCCGATACTTTTGCGTTGCTCGCTCGTGGTGATTTAGAGGGAATTTTTCAACTTGAATCGAGTGGCATGCGTCAGATTGTTCGAGATCTGAAGCCCTCCTCCCTTGAGGATATTTCATCGATTTTGGCCCTCTATCGACCTGGCCCACTCGATGCCGGTTTGATTCCAAAATTTATTAATCGAAAGCATGGCCGTGAGGCGATTGATTTCGCCCACGAGATCCTTGAGCCGATTCTGAGTGAAACCTACGGAATCATGGTTTATCAGGAACAGATCATGCGTATCGCGCAGGATCTAGCGGGTTATTCCTTAGGTCAAGCTGATTTACTGCGTCGGGCGATGGGTAAGAAAAAGGTGTCGGAGATGCAAAAACACCGCGGCATTTTTGTCGAGGGTGCGAAGAAGCGTGGCGTCGATGTGAAAGTTTCCGATGAACTCTTTGATCAGATGGTGCTTTTTGCCGAGTACTGCTTCAACAAGAGTCATTCCACTGCCTACGGCGCGGTGACCTATCAAACGGCTTACCTCAAGGCCCACTATCCAGTGGCCTACATGGCGGCTCTGCTCACGGTGAATGCTGGCGCTGCCGACAAGGTGCAGCGCTACATCTCCAATTGCAATGCCATGGGGATTGAGGTGATGCCTCCAGATCTGAATGCCTCACTCATCGACTTCACTCCCAACGGCGATCGAATTTTGTTCGGCTTGTCGGCGGTTCGAAATCTTGGGGATGGAGCGATCCGGCGTTTGATCGAATCCCGTGAAAATGATGGTCCGTTCCGCTCCTTGGCAGATCTGTGTGATCGCCTTCCATCCAGCGTCTTGAATCGCCGTGGCTTGGAATCCTTAATTCATTGCGGAGCAATGGATGCCATGGATCCGAATGCCAACCGGGCGCAGTTAATGGCAGATCTCGATCTGCTTTTGGATTGGGCCTCCTCTCGAGCAAAGGATCGAGATAGTGGCCAGGGAAATCTCTTCGACCTCATGGCTGCCCCTGCGGAGGACGATGGCCCGACTGATCTCAGCATGGCTCCGAAAGCGGCGCCAGTTCCGGACTATCCACCCTCTGAAAAGCTCAGATTGGAGAAAGATCTTGTTGGTTTTTATCTTTCAGATCATCCGCTTAAACAGCTCACTCCTTCATCGCGTTTGTTGGCACCCATTGGCTTGGGTTCCTTAGAGGAGCAGCCGGATAAAGCCAAGGTTAGTGCGATCACGATGATTACTGAATTGCGTCAAGTCACGACGCGAAAAGGCGATCGAATGGCCATTTTGCAACTTGAAGATCTCACCGGTAGCTGTGAAGCGGTTGTGTTCCCCAAGAGTTATGCCCGTTTGGCCGACCATCTGATGGCAGAAGCTCGCTTGCTCGTGTGGGCTGGCGTCGATCGACGCGATGAACGCGTTCAGTTGATCATTGACGACTGTCGCGCCATTGATGACCTCACACTGCTCCTGGTTCAGCTTCCCTCTGATCAGGCCAATGACATCGCTATCCAACACAAATTACGTGAATGCTTGACGCAACATCGTCCTGAGCGCGATGAGCTAGGCGTGAAAGTTCCAGTCGTGGCTGAGGTTTGTCTCGGTGACTCGGTCCGTTATGTGCGGCTTGGTGCACAATTCTGTGTTCGAGATCCCATCGCTGCCGTGCAAGCGTTGAATGATCAGTCGTTTGCAGCGCGTTGTAGTGATCGGCTTGTGTTGGGCTGATTTCTAACGTTGCGAGCTAGGTTTGCCGCAACTGTAATACCCCTTTTAATTAGTAATTTTTAACCATTGCTGGTAATAGGTTGAAGTTAGATCCTTTGGAATTGTGAATTAAAATGTTCTTGTGCTGGTCGATTTGTGCGGTTCGGCAGAGACTTTTTCTCCCCAGCTTTCGTCGCTTTATTAATCTTTTGAGTTTGCCTTTGTTTGCTTTTGCGCCCGAATCGACTCACGCATGCGTTGAACGTTTGGCTTGAAATTCTCGAATCCCAGAAGAGTGCCAGGTTCCTTGTCCCAGCTGGCCGTTAGAACCCCCACGCTCAAGCCAACCAAACCAAGAACAAAGAAAAAACCTGATCCAACCAATGTTGCTCCAGGCGGTATCTCGGCAATATCTCGTGTCACAACGAAATAGCTGGCAACAAAAACGCCCATGCCCGCAAGGGACGGCAATCCTGTGAACACGGCCACGCGACGGGCCATGCGGTCTGCGACATAACGGGGAATGGCTTCTTGTTTCGCCCCAGCGGGTTCTTTTGCCACTTTCCCTGAGCCTTTTGGCTCAAAGGGAAGCGGGCTGCGTTGCTCAGCCATGAAGAATCCCGATCAGCCGCGGATGCCCAGCTTGGAGATGGTCTCGCTGTAGCGCTGCTCGCTCTTGCTACGCATGTAGTTGAGCAAACGCTTGCGGCGTCCAATCATCTTCAGCAGTCCCTGACGGGATGAGAAGTCGTGGATGTTGTTCTGAAGATGGCCGCTGAGGCGATTAATGCGCTCACTCAACATGGCCACCTGAACCTCAGCGGAGCCGGTGTCGGTGCCGTGGGTCTGATGGGTGTTGATCAGCTGTTGCTTTTCGGTGGTATCAAGCGACATGCGCGGGGGGCAGCCCTTTCATTACAAAAATGCATCCTACCGACTGATGGCCCCCTTTTCGTCGCGAAGTCGCCGATTAAGCGGATTCCCTGCTCAGCCATTGAAGACAGCTCCGTAGCCAACCGTCTTGATCGGTGCCTGAGGGCGGCACACCACTGGCTCCATCTGCAATAGCGCGTATGGCGCGGCGAATTTCGAGTTCGTCGTAGCCCAGGCTGATCAGCGTTGCCTCCACGTCCTCTCCCGCTTCGGGGATTTGTTCGGATGCCAGTCCCTCCACGAGGGATGGTTGGGGCTCGAGTCCGCCGAATGCCGCGATCGGGGTGCGCAGGTCGACGGCGAGACGCTCGGCCGTGCGTTTGCCGATGCCCTGGGCTTGGCAAAGCCGTTTGAGGTCTCCACCGCTAATCGCTGCGACCAATTCTTGAGGCTTGCATTCATGGAGAAGCGCTAAACCGGCTTGGGGCCCAACGCCATTGACGCCAATCAGAAGGCGAAACAGGTCCCTTTCTTGGCGACATGGGAAGCCAAATAAGCTGCTGCCATCCTCCCGTTGCACTTGGTGGATCCAAACGGTGAGTTCACTGTCAGGCTGGAGTTGCTTTTGATGGCGTGAGGTGACTTGCACCTCATAGCCCACTCCCGCACACACCAGCAGCACTCCGCTGCGATTTCCCTGGGTCCAGCACTCCATGTGCCGTCCTTGCAGCCAGCCGATCATGGAGAAACGAATCAACCGCGTCATGTTGCCGCAGCTGTCTCCGTCTGTCCCGTCCCGATCCCATTTTGGCAGCGGTCTTTGGCGCTTCTTCGCCCATGGGCTGTGCGTGCTTTTGCTGCTTTTGACGTTGACGGCTTGCAGCGGATCTCAGCCCCCCAGGGCTCTATTAAATGAAGCGCTCTCCCTGCAGATTCAACTCACCCAAACGGCCATTTCAAAATCTTTGAATCTTCCGCCAATTTCGCTGGCCCCCAATGTCAGCCGTGTGCGCGTTGAGGAGCAAGAAGCCCTCAATCTTGGGGAGCAGAAGGGTCTTCGGGTGTCTGGCCGGTTTGATTGGCAGCTGCCAGGCGATCGCGTGCAGGTGGATAGTCCGTTTGAGGTTTACCTGCAGCGAGGTGAGCGTGGCGAGAGCTGGCGGCTGGCACGACCGAATGGACCAGACCAGGATCAACAGTCTTGGTTGCTGTATCCGCTAGGTCAGAGCAAGGCGTAGCGCCCATCAATTCAATGTTGGGTGCGGTGGATTGAGCTGTGTTTCGCCCTTTGGTTGAGATCGAACCGGATTGCTCGATCAACTTGATTGATCAGGCGTCTCTCTTGTTTGATTTTTTTATTGGTCGGGATTCGTCGATCCTTGATCCTTAAGTTTTCAAGTTGTGAGGTCTAGAAAGATCTGAAAGGACAATCCTCGATATTGCTCTTAATTCAAGCCTTCAAGTTGGCTGATTGTTTTTTGCAGATAGGCTGATCATTGTTGCGATTAAAACGAGTCCTCCCCCGCCAATTTGCCAAAGGCTGATCGATTCAGAAAACCACAACCAACCCCAGCTCGCAGCAAAAACCACCTGGATGTAGTTGATCGATGTGGCCCTTGCTGCGGGGAGGCGACGCAGCCCATCCGTCACCCAGATTTGGCCTAACTGCGTGAACACGCCAACGCCCAGAAGCCATATCCACTCCACACCCATGGGCCAAACCCCTGTTCCGATCACCCAGGGGAGGGTGATCGGAACAGAAATGAGTGGGAAATACAGAATGATCACTAGGGGGTGTTCGGTGGCCGATAACCGGCGCACACTCACATAAGCCAAGGCTGTGAACAGTGCACCCAAAATGCCGATGAGAGCTGGTATCAGCGGCAATGCTTGAACGTCACCGGTCAACCAGTCCGGTTGAACCACAAACGTGATCCCAACCCAGCCCATCAACACCGCAAGGGCAATCCTTTTGCGCAGGGATTCGCCGAGCAAAAACAGGGCGGCGAGGGCGGTGAACGTTGGATAGGTGTATTGCAACACCGTTGCGGCGGCGAGGGGCAGTTTCTCGATGGCCTGAAAAAAGCACAGCAACGCAATGCTCCCTGCGATCCCTCTTGCGAAGAGAAGCCCTCGGGCTTTGGCCGTGCCCCATGGTTTAACCCCCGCCAATCGCAAGCCCATCCCGGTGAGCGCCAGGCTGATGATCGCGCGAACGAGCACGATTTCAGTGACGGGGATTCGGCCATTCAGTTGCTTGACGCAGACGGTCATCAGACTGAAGGCAAGCGAACTGAGAATCAGGGAGCGACTGCCTTTTGCCTGCTCACTGGCCCACCAAGGGGAGGCCGTCTGGTGGTCAGGCATCGGTTTCAGAATCGCGGGGTAGACGGGGTCCTGCGACTTCGCAGAATGGTGTGATGGTCAACGCCCGCTTACATCCACGAACGATCGAGGCCGTGAAGGAGCGGGCCGACATCGTTGACGTGGTTGGTGAGCACGTTGTTCTGAAGAAAAAGGGACGCGAGTTCGTCGGCATCTGCCCTTTCCATGACGACAGCAAACCGTCGATGACGGTGTCTCCCGCTAAACAGTTCTACTACTGCTTCTCCTGCGGGGCCGGGGGCAACTCCATCAAGTTTTTGATGGAGTTTCAGCGTCAGAGCTTCAGCGATGTGGTCCTGGATCTGGCGCGCCGCTATCAGCTACCAATTGAGACAGTTGATGGCCCGCAGCAGGAGCGATTACGCCAACAGCTCTCGCGTCGCGACAAGCTCCAACGCGCTTTGGCCCTTGCCTCTGGCTGGTTTCGCAGTCAGTTGCGGAGTCCGGCTGGTCAGGAGGCGCTCAACTACCTCACCGATCAACGTGGACTGAGTCCGGCCGTTCAGGACGCGTTTGAGTTGGGTTATGCCCCTGATCAATGGGATGGCCTGCTGAAGCATCTGCAGCAGGTGGAGGGACTGGCTCCGGAATTGCTCGAATCTGCTGGATTGGTGGTCCCTCGTAAGGGAGGTAATGGGTTTTACGACCGTTTTCGTCATCGCGTCATCGTGCCGATTCACGACCGTCAGGGGCGTGTGATCGGTTTTGGCGGTCGCAGCCTCGATGGCAGCGAGCCGAAGTATCTCAACTCCCCAGAAACAGAGGTGTTTGAGAAGGGAAAACACCTCTTTGGCCTTGATAAGGCATCCAATGCCATCCGAAAGGATGACCGCGCCGTGGTTGTTGAAGGGTATTTCGATGTCATCGCCCTTCACGCTGCCGGAATCACCAATGCGGTGGCCTCTCTCGGGACGGCCCTCAGCAGTCAACAAATCACCCAGCTGTGTCGCGTTACCGACAGCAAGCGCATCGTGCTCAATTTCGATGCTGATGGTGCTGGGGTTCGTGCGGCGAATCGAGCGATCGGTGAGGTGGAGCAACTCTCGCTTCAGGGCCAATTGGAGCTGCGGGTTCTTCACTTGCCCACGGGTAAGGATCCTGATGAGTTCCTTAAAGACCACGGCGCTGGCGATTACCGGGCGCTGTTGGATCAGGCACCGCTCTGGCTCGACTGGCAGATCGAGCAGGCCCTGGCTGATCGTGATCTGAGTCGTGCAGATCAATTTCAGCAAGCGGTCAGTTCGCTGGTGGCGTTGTTGGGGAAACTGCCCCAGTCGGCCGTGCGCACCCATTACCTCCAGCGGGTGGCAGAGCGGCTGAGCGGAGGTCAGGGACGCCTTGCCCTGCAGCTCGAGGAAGACCTGCGTCAACAAGTGAAGGGTCAGCGTTGGCATGGCCGATCCAGCCGCCATGAGCAGCCCGGTGAGATCAGCCAGCGGGAGCGGTCCGAAGCCGATCTGCTGCGGTTGTACCTGCATTGCCCTCGCCATCGAGCTGTGATTCGTCAGGAGTTGCGTCAGCGGGAGCTGGAGGATTTCGCCATCCAGCACCATCGCCATCTATGGGCTGCCATTACGGAACTCGAGGAAACGAATCTGGGGGTGGGTCGATTGGAGGCGATTAGCCGTTGTGATGATGCCGGAGATGGTTTGGATGATCTGGATCTACCCCGTTTGTTGACCGATCAACTCCTGCTGGAAAACAGTGCTTTGGTCTCGCGTCTCACGCCCTTGCTGGAACCGGGAGAACTCCAACGGGTGTCGTTAGCCGAGCCGCTGGAGCTCTTGCGTGGCACAGCAGCGCTTTTGGAGCGTCAGAAAAGTTTGAAGCGCTGCCGCCATCTCTTGGAGGCATGGGGTGGGCAGCGGTTGCAAACGTTGGAGTCTTGTATCGCAGTGCTGATTGATCAGATTCAGCAGACCACCGAACCCCACGACACGACGGATATGGAGATGCGAATCCAGGCGTTGTTCGATGATTTGAATCGTGATGCTCTGCGTTATCAAGAGCTTTATTACACCGAGCGTAAGCATATTTCTCATCTGGATGAGCAGCGTTGTGCGGGCTACTCCGCGGGTGAGCAGCTTCCGGCCTGACCATCATCCTAATCAAATTTGATCGATCTAACCTGAAATGTGATTGCTATAACTGAGTTCTAGGGATCGAAAAGAATACTTTTGTGGCTGAAATAAGGTTTTAACTAAGGGCTTAAGACCAGTGATGGGATGGTGTTTTGGCTGCCCTGGCTTGATGTCAGGCCATAAGGCGTTCGGTAAAAACTGGCACACCTAGTCGTGACTATCAGGGATAGAAATTGCTTGGGCGCTTGGAAAGGCGTACCCCGACGCCCCACCTTTCACACGGGGGCGTTTTTTTTGGTCGATCGAAGCGCTCTTCGGTTTGATCGGTCAGAGAGTGATAGAGGTCGGTGAACTGAGAGCAACATTCACCCCCGACTCACCATCACTCAATCAAAAATCAGAATGGCTGTCATCCTTTGCCTGGATTATGCCGTCTTTGCGTCAGTCAAATGTGTGTGAAAGAGGCAGTAGGCGTGACCCCACCCACCAAAGCAAGCAACCACGCCTGATTGGTCTCCCTTTCACTTCAACATCATAGAGATGGAGTGCCATTTCATCCTTGGCTCGCTGATCCCGATGCTGGGCCAGTCATGCTTGGAATAACCCTACCCACAACCCACCATTCTTCAGGAGCAGTCTTTATCGCTGTGCGAGCGGTCTTTTTGTTGGCCCTCTGCGAACGCGTCCATTGAATCATTGATGGTTCAACTTTGCTCACGGCTGGAGACTTTGCGAATTACGATAATATCATCTATTGAGAATGACAAAATGAACGACCTGAATGATGGCAAAGATAGATTTATTCTTATGGGAACCTTGTTTATTGTTCTCTTTCTTTTCCTCCTATAAAATACACTTGTATTTGCTAAGAGTGCTCCCAGCAATGGTCGTTTTGTGTCTTGACGATGTCTGAATTTTTTGAAGCGATTTGGCATGGTGAAGGGATTGGCGATGGTGGCGACCTTGAGGAAGCCCTCCAATCATTTGTTGCGGTGAAGCCCGACGATGGCGATTGGGTTGCGGCTTGCGCTGCTGATGGTGCCTTGCCCCATGTGGAACGCTTTGCCTCGTTTGATGCCTACCTCGACAACAAGGATGCTTTAGAAACCATTCCTGTTCAGGCTCAAATGATTGTTGACGCCTTGTCTGATCTCTAAAAACTAATTTGTTCATCTTGTTGTGATTGCGGCACTTCTAAATGTTGTCCTCTGGGAGGATTTCAACCGCTTCTTTGTGGGGTTTGCTGCTTCTCCAATCTCTTTTCTGGGATGCATACACCCCAAGCCTGGGCACAATTGTGGTGATTCCCACGATCGCGAATGGCTAATTCATCGCTCGACTTCGCTGCGCTTTCACCGGTGAATGATCTCTGGCCAGCTTTTGTGGAGCGGCTCGGCATGGAACGGGCCCAGCGCGCTGTGCTTCAAGCGTTGGATCTACAACGGATGCGTGGGCATGGCAGCACCTTGCCTGTACTTGTCACTGAGACCTGTGGTTTGGCTTTGGCGAGCACCGATCTCGTCCGTGAGCAAACCGGCTTAAATGCCCATGGCGAGCGGATGGTTCTCCTGCTGAGTACGCAGGATCAGGCGATCCAGCTGTTGCAGCACGCTTAAGACCGGACCACAGGAATATCCCTCAAACGGGTTGTCGCGGCACGACTCAATTGGTCGCGACGCATGGCCCAGCCAGGTTCCAGTCCACAGGCGGCCCAGTGCACGGAGCCTCGCCCATAGCGTCGGTTGAGCTGGTCGATGGTTTGCATCAGGCTCTCCCGTTTGTCTTGTTGCTCGGCACTCATCGGTACCAACAAGTGGGATTGAAGGGTGTCGATGCCCTGGAGGTGTTGCATCAACACCCCCGCTTTGGCGAGGGGACGGTGCGGACGAAAGATGTGGTCGACCAGGGGCAGCGCCGCTTGGAGCAGAACGGCGGTGTCGTTGCTGGGTACATCCAATTGGCGACTGGCAGCACGGCTGTAAAAGTTGGGCTTGAAGGGACTTGTGCGGGTGTAGATCGTGAGGGCCGATGTGCGTTGTTGTTGCTTACGCAATTTTTCGGCTGCGCGCACCACATACGTCGCGATCGACTGGCGCAGCTCTTCGCGGGTGGTCACCGGTTGACTGAAGCTACGGCTCACGCATGTTTCTTGTTTGGCTGCGGGTGCCAAATCCATGGGCAGGCAGGCATATCCCCGCAGTTCCCATTGAAGTCGTAATCCCACCACGCCACATTTCGCTTTGAGCTCTCCTTGGGGCATATCCCTCAGTTGACGTGCGTTGCTGATTCCTCTCCGTTGGCACCACGCCGCCAATTGCCGGCCGATCCCCCAAACGTCCTCGATCGCAATCGTTTCCAGCCATTGATCTGGGTTGTGGCAAGTCCCGAAATCGAAGACCCCCGCATGATTGGGAACCGCTTTTGCCAGGCGGTTAGCCAATTTGGCTTGACTTTTGCTCGCGCCCAATCCGATCGCAATGGGGAGTCCCAGGTTTTGGCGTACCCGTGCGCGAAGCTGGCGCGCCCAGGGAATCAGCTCTCCATTGTTGGGCCGCCTTAGGCGTCCAAAGGCTTCATCGATGGAATAGATCTCAACGTCGTCGCAATGGGCCTCCAGCAGGCTCATCATCCGTTGGCTCATATCGGCATAGAGCGCATAGTTCGAGCTGCGTACCACAACGTTTTGGCGGGCTAGCTCGCGCCTGGCTTTGAAATATGGGGTCCCCATGGCGATGCCAAGCGCCCGCGCTTCGGCACTTCGAGCCACGATGCAACCGTCGTTATTGGAAAGCACCACCACCGGCCGACCAATCAGGGCTGGGTCCAGGCTCTGTTCGCAGGAGGCATAGAAATTGTTCCCGTCAATGAGGGCGGTGACCTGAGCCATGCCGCTCAAAGTGGGTGGATGACATAAATGGCGATGCCCCAGATCTGCACATCGCTGCAATGTTGGAGTTCCAAAGGTGGGTAGTCCGGATGGGCCGCTTCCAGTCGGAGACGCCCGTGATGACGGGCCAAGCGTTTCAGCGTGAAGGCCCCGTCCAGCACGGCCACGACGACGCGTCCGGGCCGTGGGTCGAGGCTGCGGTCGACGACCAGCAAGTCGCCGTCATGGATGCCGGCTTCCGTCATCGATTCGCCGCTCACCTTCAAGAAAAAGGTGCTGCCGGGATGGCGGATTAATTGCTCATTGAGGTCAATGCCCATCTCCACGTAATCGTCGGCTGGGGATGGGAACCCGGCTGGAACGCGCTCGCTCACCAAAGGGAGGATCTGCTGCGGCCGACTGGCATGTAGCGGTCGCGGGATGCGCTGGAAGTTCAAGGCCAAGGCCAACGGATTCCTGAATAGTACAAATGTACTTTTATTCTGACTCCCTTGCCGGCGAGGATGGAGATTCTTGTGTGGTTTGCGGTGGCCGATACCCCGTATCTGATTGCATTGGCATTGTTTGATCAGCAAGGGCGACGGGCGTTGCCCTTGGCGGGGAGGTCGCAGGCGGAGGTGGCGCCTGAGGGCGAGGCCCCCCATGTGCTTGGCCACGCGTTGGCGCTTGAGCTGTTGCTTCGGGTGTGGCAGCGCAGTGATGAGGGTGCGCTGCAGCGGGCTGCTGGGTTGCACAGCCTCCTGCTGGTGGAGCTGCCGATCGAGCGCTTGCCGGAAGATCTGCCGGCGGTCAAGGCGGCTTGGCTAAGGACGGGTGATACAGAAGCGTTGAAGGTGGCTCTACAAGCCATGTCGTCACGTGCTTGGACGATGGCTGTGGAGAAGTTCAAGCCGGTGGCGCTGACTCCTGCGTGGTGAGGGGTTCATGGCTCCAAAGATTCACGGCCACCGAGTAGCGCTCTCCTTCTAGGGGGTTAATTCTGTGCAGGATCCCGGGGGGAAAATCACCAGTCGGTTCAGGACGGGCGGGACGGAGATGACGGAGCGGAAATGTGGCGGTGGCCCGGTTTGTTCTTGGGTGACGGGTGGGTTGTCGGCCACAAGAAGCTCACCACCTGCGCAACTCACGTGCGGATAAAAAACGGTGGAAAGAAGGGGTAGGGAGTAGCGGCCGTTCTCGCGGTAGCTCACCTCGTCTTTGTCGATATGCCAGTCGAGGTGGTTATTGGTGTTGCACCACCATTCCGCGCCGGTGGCTTGGGGGCACCAAGGGGAAACGAGAGGGCGCAAGTGTTGGTGCAGGTAGGTGTCCATTGCGGCTTGTTGCTCCGGTGCATGGGACGACCGTGCCCTGCCGGAATCGGGCCGCCAACTGAATAAGGCGTCGCTATCAAGGTTTTGTTTGAGAGCCCCATGGGCAACACAAAGATCGCGCAGGGATTGCAACAACGTTTCAGGTAGCCAATTATCGACAATATGCAGCATGGTTAGGTGCGTTTTGACTCTTCGGATTGGAGGTGATTTAAATATTGAAATGCCTCGCTATTAGTATCTCGAGCGATTTTTTTTAATCCGAAGCAGTCGCCACATTTAAGACTTTTTTTAATGACATTAGTTGTTAATTTTTTGGTTTCTGGAGCGTGGATTAAAACTGGTTGAAACTTGGCTTCAGCGCCTTCTAAAAGATGTAAAATAGTTGGAATAGCAATCTCTGGAAGTGGCCAATGCCGCTTTGGATTCTTTTCGAAAAAGCGATTATTGAAGTAATAGTTGTAGATCACACCAAAAGCTTTGAAGCGATCCCAGGGCATAAATGCGCCCGATACGCGACCGATGCGTAAAGCGTTGGGGTCACCGTCCAACATTTCCTTGATCAACCGTTTAATTCGTGGATCCCTTAGGGCTTTTTGGGCCCATTTCCACCGACCTTTTTTTCCTCGAAATGCCCTGCTCCCGCAGCCAATAGAATGCTGCGCTAAATAGTTTTTGGCTGCGCTGGTAAAGAGAAGATCGGTATCCGTATGAATCAAAACTTTGTCGTGTTCAATATTATCTGCCAGGACTGTTTTGACCAATTCGCAGAGGGCGTTAGCCGTGCAAGGACGCCAAGTGGGACGTGACTTTTTGGTGATGACAATATCGTGACCTTCTTGTTCGGCAAATGCCAGGAGATTGGCTTTCAATGTCGAACTGCTTTCCAGCGAAATATGCAAGTAATGGCGGAGTTGGAAGGGAGCTAGAAAAACCCGATAATTGTCTAACTGTCGGGCAATGTGCTCAATCGAAGTCCCGTGCACTGGCGAAAGCAGTGCGAGACGCATGGATGAGCTGTTGGCATCGCAAGTCATGGCGGAACCCTAGGGAGCCATCCGGGGTGATCTCATCATTAAGCGCGGTGGTATGGACGACCTTGCACGATGGACTGGGCACGAAACAGTTGCTCCACCAGCATCAGTCGAGCCAGTTCATGGGGAAAGGTCAGTGGCGACAAGCTCAGTTGCCATTGCGCCTGCAACTTGAGCTCGGCGGTGAGTCCATCGGCACCACCAATCACAAAAACAAGTCGTTCGTTCTCGAACTGCTCCAACCGCCTAGCAAAGGGGATCGATCCCAAGCACTCCCCTTGTTCCATCAGGGCAATCAAGGTCTCATCCGGACGTAAAGCGGCACGAATGCTGTCGGCTTCTTTTTCAGGGGAACTGTCCCGTAGTTCCGTCACGGTGAGGCCTGGGAGGCGCTTCAGATACAACTCAATTCCCTTTTGAATCCAATCGCGGCGAACTTTGCCCACCGCCAAAATCCGACAGCGTGAGGGATTCAATCGCTGCTCTCGTCGTCCTCGAGCAGCAATTGGCTGAAGGCCACATAAAGGGTTTCTTCTTCGCTGCCGGCGGGAACATTGGGGCGCTGGGGACGGGTTGTTTTGCCTTGTCCGGTCTGTGTTTTGGGAAGGGGTGGCAGGTTGGCGGCATCGCTAGGGCTAGGCCTTTGCGGAGAGCGCTGCTCTTCGAGTTGCTTGAGGCGGGCCATTAGGTGCTCAGGCACTTGACCATCAGGGCTCACTTGCATCAACTCCCGAAAGAGGACGTCGGGATCTTGCTCGGTTTCAACTATGTGGCGCACTTGACGGCCCTTGGGCGTCACCGCGGGCTCGGGCTCAGGCAGCCGTTTCGGCAAGCTTCTGCCGAGTTCACGCAAGCGATCCAAGCTGCGGGAATCGAAACTCATCGCTCAGCTGCAGCCAAGGCTTTCGCGGGTGCTCCGGCCGGTAACGGGGTTGGTGCCGTCAGCCACGCTGCAAAGACTTTTCAGCTGATCAGGGCGCATGGGGACATCGGTGAAGTCAGCCCCGGTAATCACAACATCTTTGAAACGGGTGTTGAAGGCAAAGGCACCTTCCATCACTGCATTGCTGAGGTTGGTTCCGGTCATGACCGCTGAATCCAAGGTGGCTTCACGCAGGTCGGTGTCGCTGAGGTCGGCATCCTGGAGCTTGGCCCCGTACAAACTGGCTCCACGAAGGTCGGAGCCGGAGAGATCGGCTTCGCGAAGATTGCTGAGGTTGAAGGTGGCCCCGACGAGATCTTTGTTGGCGTAATCAGCACCAATCAACACTTGCTTCGCCACATCCACCGCCGCGAGCACTGGCGTTGCGGCGTAAAGGAGAGGGGTTAGTAGAAGAAGCAACGCAGCTAACAAAGCCAGCGGTCGGCGACGCATTGATTCCATCCCGTGATGGCACAACCCTAGGGCGACTCCGAAGACAGCGACTCCGAAGACAGCGACTCTTATGGGACTGGCTCGGATCGCGCCGCGATGGGACGTCCTGGGAATCCAGATAGACGTGCAGGGCATCAGGGTTTGACCAAGCAACAGATTCAGGGGGATCGAGCCGAAGAGATCGCTTTCCAGCTTTTGCAACGCAAAGGCTGGGTGTTGCTCGATCGGAACTGGTCTTGCCGTTGGGGGGAATTGGATCTAGTGCTGCAGAAAGATCAACGCTTGTTGGTTGTGGAGGTGAAAGGTCGGACGGCTCAACGGCATGACCGAGGCGGTTTGGATGCCTTTCACAGCCATAAGCGACGACGCTTGGCGCGGGCGATTAGCTGTTGGCGATCCCACCATCCAGATGCTGGTCATCAGCTGCTTCAGGTGGTGTTGGCCCTCGTCAACCTGTCCGGCTCCGCAACACGCGTGCGCTGGTTGGCCATTCATCAATTGAGTTGACCGCTGCCGTTGTGTTGGTTCACCGGCTCGTCCCGGCCTCGGGCACAGTGAAGCAATCCAGTTCGGGAATCCCGAAACCGAGATGTCCTTTTCAGGCCATACCGCCCGTAAGCGTTTTGGTCAGCACTGGCTGCGTGATGCGCGGGTGCTGGATCAGATCGTTGAGGCCGCCCGTCTGCAGCAAGACGACTGCGTGTTGGAGGTCGGTCCTGGTCGTGGTGCTTTGACGGAGCGTTTACTGGCCTCACCGGCGGCCCAAATCCATGCGATCGAATTGGACCGCGACTTGGTGCGGGGTTTGCACGATCGTTTCGGATCCGAGAGCAGGTTCAGCCTTCGCGAGGGCGATGTCTTGGAGGCGCCGCTCCACCTGGTCGATGGCGGATTTGCTAACAAAGTTGTTGCCAATATTCCGTACAACATCACCGGTCCGTTGCTGGCGCGACTGATCGGCCGCCTCGATCGTCCAGTTGAGCCCGCCTATGACTGTCTGGTGCTGCTTCTACAAAAAGAAGTGGCCGAACGGATTCGCGCCAAGCCCGGGCGGAGCAGCTTTAGTGCTTTGAGTGTTCGCATGCAGCTTTTGGCGGATTGTTCCTTGGTCTGCCCCGTGCCGCCCCGATGTTTTCAGCCACCACCGAAGGTGCAGTCGGAAGTCATCCTGCTCAAGCCATTTCCCCCAGAGAGGCGCCTGCCCATCGACCTTGCGAGTCGCGTCGAGGCATTGCTGAAGCAGGCCTTTCAGGCGAGGCGGAAGATGTTGCGCAACACCCTGGCTGGTGTCATCGACCCTCAGGTTTTGGAACCGTTGGCTGCCTCGGTGGGAATCAGCCTGCAACAGCGTCCCCAAGAGGTGGCCGCTGAGGCCTGGGTTGCCCTCGCTAGGGGTTTGAATCAAGACGTTTGAGTCGCCTTCCGATCGCCATGCTCACTGTGACGGCACCGGCCAAGGTGAATTTGCACTTGGAGGTGCTGGGACTGCGGTCTGATGGCTTTCATGAGTTGGCGATGGTGATGCAGAGCATCGATCTGGCCGATTCCCTCCAGTTCACCAACACTGCTGACGCACAAATCACGCTTCGTTGTGATGATTCCAGCCTGAGCACTGGTGCCGACAACTTGGTGATGAAGGCAGCTGAACTGCTGCGAGCTCGGTCGGGCTTTAACGAGCTTGGGGTCTCGATGTACCTGGAGAAACGAATTCCGATCGGAGCGGGATTGGCGGGCGGCTCTAGTGACGGTGCAGCGGCCCTGGTGGGACTGAATGCGTTGTGGGGCCTCGGTTACACCGCAGAGACTCTCGAGTCGATGGCGGCTGAACTCGGTTCGGATGTGCCGTTTTGCGTGGCTGGTGGCACGCAGCTTTGTTTTGGTCGTGGTGAGCTGTTGGAACCCGTGCCTCCCACATCCGAGGGATTGGCCGTGCTGTTGGTGAAAGATCCCTTAGTGAGTGTGTCCACTCCATGGGCCTATCAACGTTGTAAGGAGCGCAGAGAACAGGATTACCTGCAGGGGGAGATGGCGTTTGAGCAGCGCCGACGCGACCTGCGGGATGCCCCATGGCTTCAGCCACTGCGGGCTGGGTGCCCTCCGCCTCTTCGGAATGATTTGCAGGTGGTGGTGGCAGCGGAAACGCAGGCGGTTCAGGTGTCGCTTCAATTGCTCCAGACACTCCCCACGCCCCTCGCGATTGCCATGAGCGGCTCGGGGCCAAGTTGTTTTGCCCTGTTTCGCGATCAAGACCAGTGTGATCAGGCTGCTGCTGACCTCGCTCCACAGCTCAAGGCAGCAGGGTTAAGAGCTTGGGCTTGCTCATTACGAAGCGATGGCGTGAGGATTGCGTCATGACTGACCCCATTCCGACCGATTCAGTCGAAGAACCGCGGGATCCGAGAAAAGGGCCTCTGAGCTTTTTGTCTGGGGCCCTCACGGCAGGTTTCCTGGCTTGGCTTGCCCTGGGGTTAAGTCGGCGAATGGTGGTGTATTTCGCTGTTCATCCTCCGCACTACAGCTCACCGATTGCCACAAATATCGCCGTCACCTTGAAGACGCTGTTGGTGGGGTTGTCGTTCATCGCCACCTTCAGCACAAGCTTTGTGGCCCTTGGTTTGACGTTGGTGTTCCTTCGCAGTCTTTTTGCAAACAAGGATCAGAACCCTGCCTAGCGTCAATTCATCTTGCGATGGTTGGATGACGCCCCATGACCTCGGTCAACTGGTGCTGCTGTTGTCGCCAGCCATGTTGTTGTCTGTTTTGTTGCTCTTTACCTTCGCGGCAGGCGGTTGAGCTTGCGCAGGCTGAGATAGCTTGGCTTCATCCCCCGGATTAGCCGGGATCACAGTGAAGCCGTGGCAGGAACACTTCTCTTCAACGCTCTGCGCGAAGCCATCGATGAGGAGATGGCCCGCGATCCCTACGTCTGCGTGATGGGGGAAGACGTCGGCCAATACGGCGGCAGTTACAAGGTCACCAAAGACCTCTACGAGAAATACGGCGAACTACGGGTTCTCGATACACCCATCGCTGAGAACGGTTTCACTGGCATGGCTGTGGGTGCTGCCATGACCGGCTTACGGCCGATTGTGGAAGGGATGAATATGGGCTTTTTGCTGCTCGCCTTCAACCAAATCTCTAACAACATGGGGATGTTGAGGTACACGAGTGGAGGTAATTTCACGATTCCGACCGTGGTGCGCGGTCCGGGTGGTGTGGGCCGACAACTGGGTGCTGAGCACAGCCAAAGGCTTGAGGCTTACTTCCATGCCGTGCCCGGGATCAAAATCGTGGCTTGCAGTACTCCCACAAATGCCAAAGGCCTGATGAAGGCAGCGATTCGAGATAACAATCCCGTTCTTTTCTTTGAGCATGTGCTGCTTTACAACCTCACAGAAGAGCTGCCCGAAGGCGACTACACCTGTGCCCTCGATCAAGCTGATCTTGTGCAGGAGGGGAGTGACATCACGATCATCACCTACTCGAGAATGCGGTATCACTGCCTGAAGGCGGTTGAGCAGTTAGAGGCCGAAGGCGTGAGTGTTGAGCTGATTGATCTGATCAGCTTGAAGCCACTGGATATGGACACCATTGGTCGCTCGATTCGGAAGACTCACCGCGTGATTGTGGTGGAAGAGTGCATGAAAACTGGCGGAATTGGCGCTGAGCTCCTTGCGCTGATTACCGAGCACTGTTTCGACGACCTCGATGCCCGTCCGATTCGGCTGTCGAGCCAAGACATTCCAACGCCCTACAACGGCTCCCTCGAAAATCTGACCATCATTCAGCCCCATCAAATTGTTGAGGCGGCGAAAGAGATGGTCACAAAGGGTCTCTGACGTTGATGGCGCGTTATCAGGGTTGGTTTGCGTTTGTTCTTGCCTTGGCCATTGCGGCTGGGATGTTCTTGCTTCGGACTCCGTTGGAATTGGGTCTTGATTTACGCGGGGGCAGTCAGCTCACCGTGCAGGTGCAGCCGGCAGGGGACATTACCCGTGTGGGTTCCGAGGAAATGGAGGCGGTGAAAGCCGTGCTCGAGCGCCGTGTCAATGGTCTTGGTGTGGCCGAGTCGACCCTTCAAACCGTGGGTGATACCCAGTTGGTGCTTCAGCTCCCAGGCGAGCAGGATCCAACGCGAGCGGCACGGGTGCTTGGCAGTACGGCGATGTTGGAGTTCCGCGCACAAAAGCCTGGTGCGGAGGGAGATCTCAGAAGTTTGCGTCAGTTGCGATCCCAAGTCCGAGCCATTTTGCGGTTGCGCGAAGACCAAGCTCGTAGTGGCGATCCAGACAACAACGACGGGATCGATTTCGACCAGTTAGCTGAGGCGCAGAAGCTCTTTGGTCTCGATGGTGAGTCCACCAGCGAAACCGATCAGTTGCAACAGCTGCTCGAGAAAGTGAATGGGGAAATCGTTCAACAGTTCGAGCCCGCTGCTCTAACGGGTAAGGATTTGGTGACGGCAGGCCGTCAGCCGTTGCAAAACAATCCCAACAGTTGGGAGGTCACCCTGTCGTTCAACAGCGATGGGGCTGAGGCGTTTGCTGAGCTCACGAAATCCATTGCCGGCACCGACCGGCTTCTCGGCATCGTTCTCGATGGTCAGGCGATCAGTGAAGCCAGTGTTGGCCCACAATTCCAAGCCGCTGGCATCTCCGGTGGTTCGGCCAGCATCAGTGGAAACTTCACGGCTGAAGAAGCTCGAGAGTTGGAGGTACAGCTCCGCGGTGGATCGCTTCCCCTGCCCGTAGAAATCATTGAAGTTCGCACCATTGGTCCAACCCTCGGTGCCGAAAACATCCGTCGAAGCTTGGTGGCCGCCTTGTCTGGGCTGGCTTTTGTGGCGGTCTTTATGGTCGTGGCCTACAGGCTCCCTGGGGCTGTGGCGGTTGTTGCTTTGAGCCTGTACGCCCTCTTCAACTTGGCGATGTACGCCTTAATTCCTGTGACCCTCACGCTCCCTGGGATTGCAGGTTTCATTCTCAGTATTGGTATGGCGGTGGATGCCAACGTTTTGATCTTTGAGCGGATTAAAGATGAATTGCGGCGTGGCAACACGCTGATTCGTTCGATCGATACAGGCTTTTCTGAGGCGTTTTCATCCATTGTTGATGGCCATCTCACCACGCTGATCAGCTGCGCAGCCTTGTTCTTCCTCGGTACGGGCTTGGTGAAGGGTTTCGCTGCAACGTTGGGGATTGGCGTTTTGCTCAGCCTGTTTACGGCACTCACGTGTACCCGCACGTTGTTGCGATTCCTGATGGGTTATTCGGGCCTTCGTTCTCCGAATAATTTCTTGCCCAACAGTCAGCTCCCTACCCCCTCCGCCTGATCCATGGTTGACGCGTCTTCCCCCGCGACGGCCGATGTCCGTCAGCTGCGCTGGTCTTTGAGTGCCATGCGACAACGCGTGTGGCTGATTTCAGCAGCGGTTGTTGTGGTGAGCCTGATCGGTTTGGTTTCGAGTTGGCTGGATCCAACGATCCGTGCCCCGCTGCGCCCTGGCCTTGATTTCACGGGCGGCACCCAAATCCAGTTGGAGCGTCAATGTGATCCGGCCTGCGCCGATCTCAAAGCCATTGCGGTTTCGAATGTCATTCGGGAATTGGCTCTTCCCAAAGAGGGCAATGCGCCGCTGCCCCAACTGAATGCACCTCGGGTGCAATTGCTCGATGCTGGCCAATCGCTGTTGTTGCGTCTCCCCACGCTGTCTGCAGCCCAAGGCCAAGCGGTCATTCAGGCCGTTGAACCGGTCGCTGGTCCGTTCAAGGATGGTGGTCAATCGGTTGACACCATTGGGCCCAGCCTGGGTCGTCAGTTGCTGCAAAGCAGTTTGGTGTCGTTGCTGGTGGCGTTTGCGGGGATTGCTGTCTATATCTCCTTCCGATACGACCGGCGATATGCCTTTTTGGCTTTGGTCGCCTTGGCCCATGACGTTGTCATTGTCTGCGGCATCTTTGCTTGGCTCGGCGTGTTCTTTCAGTTGGAAGTCGACAGCCTCTTTGCCGTGGCACTGCTTACCATTGCCGGCTACTCCGTGAACGACACGGTTGTGGTGTTCGATCGGATCCGTGAACGCACTCAGCAAGGGTCTGATTTACCTCTGAAGCTTCAGGTGGATCAGGCCGTCTCGGCCACCTTGACCCGCACGCTTTACACCAGTGGAACCACCTTGATGCCCTTGCTGGCCTTGGTGTTCTTCGGTGGTTCGACCCTGTATTGGTTCGCGATTGCCCTTGCCCTCGGCGTGGTGGTGGGGAGCTGGTCGAGTATTGCCCTCGCTCCTTCATTGCTCACATTGTGGGAACCGCAGGGTGACTAACAATCCGATGCACTCCGGACGACCCTCGCTGCAGCGCCGATCGGCTCGATGGTTACCTCTCCTACTGGTTCTGCTGGCGTTTGGAGATTTGCGGACGGAGCTCATCCTCTTGGCCGATCATTTCACGCTGACGGGGCTGACCTATGCGATCCGAGATCATCAACTGGCGATTCTCGTTTTGCTCAGTTCGGTCTCTTTATGGCGACGTTATCGCTGAAGGTCTTTGCGACCAAATTCGTTCCAGAGTGAATTCCAGGTGCGTTCTTTGACGGCCTCATTCCACTCGCCCAAACTGTTGTTGGATGACCACCATGATTCGAAGAGGTCATGGGCTTCCTCGTGAAGAAGGTCAGGATCAAAGTTGTCGCGCTGGAGTTGCTGCACCGCTTCGCGCAGCTCCTCGTAACGGGCAAAATTAAAAATGACGTCCAACTGAATCGTGTGAAGGAGCTCGCAATCCACCGTATGGGACCGTCGGGCCTAGGCCCATCGATCCATGATTTGCTGCACAACAACCCGTTGCATTAGCACTTGCAGCACAACAACCAGTGGAAGAGCCAAAAGCACACCGGGTAATCCAAGCAGAGCTCCCAGGCTGAATTGCGCCATCAAGGCCACGGTGGGGAGCAGATTGACCGTTTTCCGAAGCAGTAGCGGTGTGAGCAAGAAGGCTTCGAGGTTTTGGAGGATGAGACGGAACACCAACACAGACACCATCAGTTGTGGTGATTGGAGAAGCGCTAGGCCGGTTGGCAGGAGAGTGGCGGCCGTTGGCCCGATAGTGGGTACAAAGGTGAGGAGTCCACAAACCAGTGCACTCAAGAGTGCCAGCGGTGCTTTGAGAACGAGTAACCCTCCCCATGTCAGCAGAAAAACAATGGTGGCTGACAGGGTCATCCCGCTAAGCCAACCGCCCAGGGCATGTCTGCATTCATCCAGGAGTTGGTCCAACTGTTCCCTGGCTGGCCGCGGGCAAGCCGCAAGCAGCATGCGTCGATGGGCACTGGGATCAAGCGCAAGAAGAATCGCCAGCAAAACCATGAGGAAGAGCTGGATCAACGTGTTAGCAGCCCCGCCAGCAAAGCCCAGTAGGGGTTGAAGTCCCTTGAGGTTGATGGCTGAGCCAATCGCCTCGTCAAATTGCTCTAATCGAGGGTCGCTGCTGAGCAGATCAGACAACTTCCCAACCAATTGGGGAAGGTCTCGTCCCAATTGCCGGAACTGATCGAGCAATTCGGGTAGGAGAAGCTGACCAAGGAACGCTCCCGCCAAAATCAAGAGGCCCAGCACAACAGCGAGCGCCGCTGGACGCTCCAACTTTGTGCGTTGTTGAAGGCTTTGGATCAATACATCCAGGGCCACTGCCACCACAACGGCGCCAAACAACACCAACAACACCCAACGCAAGTGCCACGTCAACAAGGTCAGCACCACAAGGCTGAGGGCGACCAAAACGCTTCTGGCCGTCATGGTGTTGCTCCGCAGTTGTTCCAGTGATCCAAAACATCGTGGATCAAGACCTCACGAATCACGACTTGAAAAACAACGGCTAAGGGCAATGCCAATAGCAATCCCAGCGGCCCGAATATCAATGTGAACACAAACTGTGCGGCCAAGGTCAAGCCGGGGAGCAATTTCACTTGGTGATGCATCACCGATGGGGTAATCACATAACTTTCCATGTTTTGGATCACCACATACGCTCCGAGAACTGCGATCGATTTCCAGGGAGCATCGAGAACTGCAACCGCCATTGGGAACACAGTGCTCATCGTCGGTCCCACATTGGGAATGATGTTCAGCAGTCCAGCCAATAGGGCATTAGCCAGCACTAACTTCACACCCAAGAGTGATAAGGCGATGCCGCAAAGTGCTGAAACAGCGAGTGAACTGATCAAGACACCCACCATCCAACTGCTGAGTGCTTGTCCACACAGATCCAAGACCTCTGCAGCCCGACGTCGATAAAACGACGGAATTAATTGAAGGCCCACTCCCCGGTAGGCCTGGGGCTGCACACTCACCATCAGTGCCACAGCAATCACGAAAAGCAGGCGCAACAAAGCATTGCCTAAGTTGCCGGCCAGCCCAAGCAGACCAAGAGCACCGCTGCCCAGACCCGCGGCAATGGATTGGCCATCTGGCACCAATTTGCTGGGGTCAGAGACGCCAAGCTCATCAAGATTGGAGAGGGAATCAATCCCGTAGATCGCCTGGCTGATGCCATCGATCCAGTCCATCACCAGCCCCAACAGTGTTTGTGCTGCTTTGGGAAGTTGCTGCAAAAGAACAGCGAACTCCTCCAAAAAGGGAGGGATCACCACCGTGAGGATGACGGTGAAAATCGTTAGAAGACCGCCCAAGCAAAGCAGGAGTGCGAGGGAACGATCCATGGGACGACGTTCCCGCACAATGCCCACCAACGTGCAGAGGGCCATCGCCAACACGACCGCAGCAAACAGAAGAAGCAAGACCTCACGCAGAGACCAAAGCAGAACAGCCGCTGCAATCAAGGCTGCGAAGGACAGCCAGTGAGGCAATCTCAAGCTTGTTCTTCGGTGGCTGCGTCTGTTTGATCAGACTTTTGATTCTGTGAGTAGCCAAGGCCGTTGGAATCGGCGTAGCGCTGGGCAAAGCGCATAAACCGTTCAAAATCCTCTTCCGTTTTCCAGGTATAGGTGGCTTCGAGGGCGCTAGGGATGCCGTTGACGAATTTTCCGTTCACTTCACGAGTGACCATCTCCCCTTCTTCATCCACCATCCACATGCCTCCGATGTTTCCGAAGGTTTCTGGGGCTAAGGCTTGAGGTTGCTCAAACACGAATGTGGCTTGGCCAGTTCTCCCATCACGGCTGCGGGTGAGACGAATATCGGGGACGACGGGCTCATCGACGCCACGGAAAAATTGAATCGATGCCATTCCTTTTGCCTCGGCCATAGGCTCCCATTTCTTGAAGCGGGATCTTAGGCGGAAAGTTCCACAAGTTTGGCTTTAACCAGCGTCTCTGCGGCCACCGTCGCCGTTTGTCCGGTCAAATCAATGCTGTTTCGGTCGGGGCAGCGTGCCAGTTCATGGTCGTAGCAGCGGTCGTAATAATCGAGTGTGGCTCGACAGGCTGTTGCCCAGTCTTGTTTTTCGATTGCCTCCAAAGCTTGCTGTGTGCGTTGGGGACCCAATCGACGACTAATTCTGTTGGTGGCTTCCGCCAACCCTTCGGCGCCCTGTTGTCCATAGACCTCCACCAGCTGGTCAACGCGTTCCTCGAGGCTGCGCTGGATTTCGAGAACAGGTGCTGTTTGCATTTGGTCAAAAAGGCTTTTTGGGATGCGGCAGCGTCCCACTTGAATGCTTTCCGCCTCGAGCCAGATGGAGCTGGCACCCTGTTGTCGATGCTGATCGAGCACCTCAGCGAGAAGATTCTCGTAGTGCTCAGTACTGGGTTGAGCTGGCAGCCCAAGGCCTCCGAAACTGCTGCCGCGATGGTTGGCAAGGCCCTCAAGATCTAAAACGGCAACGCCTTTGTTCTGCAGAGCCAGCAGCAGATCGGTTTTTCCCGTACCGGTGCGACCACCCATGATCCTTAAGGGCCATTCCTGATCGAAACGTGACTGAGCCCAATGGCGATAGGCCTTGTATCCCCCTTCAAGTAGCAGAGGGTTGAGGTCAATTTGCTGGGCAAGCCAAGCCATGCTGGCTGAGCGCATCCCGCCTCTCCAGCAATACAGCCTCAGCTGCTCAGTCCCCCTGTATTGGTCGAGTTGTTCGGCTAAGGCCGCCATTTTCGGTCCAGTAACCCGCAGGCCCAGGTGAATGGCTTTCAGTCGCCCGTCTTGCTTGTAACTGGTTCCGATGGCTGCGCGTTCGTCGTCGCTAAATAAGGGGAGGTTCACAGCCCCTGGCCAGTGCCCCTTGTCGAATTCCGAGGGACTTCTGACATCGATCAGGGGGCCACGGAGTTGCCGCAGCTGTTCGATTGAAGTGGAATGGTCTTCTCCCATGCCTGACATAGTGGGATAACGCCGTGCTCGACAAAGCCGGTTGCGAAAAATGCTTTCCGGTTCTTCCCCCACCACATCCCTCAGCGTTGAATTGCTCATTGAGCGCTTCGCTGCTGGTAACCCCCGTCAGCGCCGCCCGCTGATCAAGACGATTGAATCTCGGGTCGATGACCTGGTGACGTTGGATGCTTCCGAATTGTTGCCCTTTGATCCCAAGGGTGACGATTGGGCCCCTGGTTGGATCCTTCAGGTCATCCAGCGCCATCACCCCGCCGCCTTAACGGAGCTGCTGAAGGGTTCCACCGCTGGCTGGTTAAGCGTGGAATCGGCAATCGGTCTCGATTTTGTTGCGTTACAGCGCGACCTTTTGAATCAAAACTTTGAGGCGGCAGATCGTCTTACGAGCAGCATGTTGCGTGAGCTCGCGGGAGATGCAGCGGTTCAGCGTGGTTACGTCTACTTCAGTGAAGTGCCCGCCATGCAGGGTGTCGATCTCGTCAGCATCGACCGTCTTTGGACGGTGTATTCCCATGGACGGTTTGGCTTTACAAGCCAGGCACGGTTGTTAACGACTGTGAGTGGTCGTTTTGACCAACTTTGGCCGCGTATTGGCTGGAAACGCGAGGGTGTATGGACCCGATATCCAGGTTCATTCACCTGGTCGTTAGAGGCACCAGAGGGGCACATGCCTTTGATCAATCAATTGCGAGGTGTGCGCTTGATGGATGCAGTTCTGAAGCACCCGGCCTTAATGGCTCGTCGGGCCTGAGAGCTCCTGTCAATAGGGACTGAACCAGGTAGGTTCAAAAGAGGTCGTTGCCACCGGGCGAATCGTGCCGTTTCATCGATTCCGCTGGGCAGACTTTGTTTTGCCGTCCACCCTCCAGCTGGCTCCACTCTTGGAGCTTCTGGTTGAACCTGTCGGCTGTGAAATGACCAGTCAGAAGGTTGAACTTGGCTTACACGAAGCATTGGTCAATGCTGTGCGTCATGGAAATTCCGAAAACCCCAAAAAACAACTCCGCGTTCGACGAATCCTCACGCCCAATTGGTTGATTTGGCAGGTGCAAGATGAGGGCTGTGGATTGCCACCAACGGCTCGTGCCTCTGAGCTTCCTCTGTCTGTGGATGCCCAGCATGGACGTGGCTTGTTTCTGATTCATCAATGTTTTGATGATGTTCGTTGGAGCCGTCGTGGAAATCGGCTTCA
>QCVC01000014.1:0-30927 GCA_003210515.1 Synechococcus sp. AG-683-B21
CCCACCCGCAGATCGCGCTGTCGCGCCGGGCAGTGGTGATGTCTTCAAGGATGTGATGCTCTTCTGTGGCGACCACCTGCTGCCCGCTATCCACCTGCTGCAGAAGGGTCTCGAGGCGATTGGCGTGCTGAGGCCCCATGACGAGATCCAGCTCAGGCACACGACGGAGTAGCGATTCACCTTCTTGTTGCGCGACGCATCCCGCCACCACAAGGGTGAGGTTGGGGTTGTCCCGTTTTCGCTGAGCCTGTCGACCCAGATAGCTGTAAACCTTTTGTTCGGCGTTATCGCGGAAGGACGCCGTGAACACACCCTCACGGATCTCCTTCACCATGTTCATGACGTCGAGGGACTTGAACGCCTGCGGTTTGCCACGAGTCATCCGAGATATTTCACCGAACGATTAATTGATGCCTGCGCTGACCTTTCCAAAGTCTGCGAACACTTTCATATTCCCTTTCAAAGCGGTGATAACGCCTTGCTGAAGTCGATGGCCCGCGGTTACACCGTGGAGCGCTACCGCAGAATCATCGATCGCATTCGCGATCGGATGCCCGATGCCTCGATTAGCGCTGATGTGATTGTGGGTTTTCCTGGCGAAACAGATGCCCAATACCGTCGAACCCTGGATCTAATCGACGAGATCGCCTTCGATCAGGTAAACACAGCCGCCTATTCACCAAGGCCAAATACCCCCGCTGCCACTTGGGACAATCAGCTCCCAGAAAGCGTGAAAGTGGAGCGTCTCAAGGAAATCAATGCCTTGGTTGAACGCAATGCCCGGGAACGCAATACCCGGTATCAAGGTCGGACGGAAGAGGTTCTCGCCGAGGGCATCAATCCCAAGGACCCTGAACAACTCATGGGTCGTACACGCACGAACCGGCTCACCTTTTTCAGTGCCACATCACCCGATGGGCATCACTACCAGCCTGGTGATCTTGTGAACGTTCGCATCGATGCGGTGCGTTCCTTTTCTCTGAGCGGCACCCCCCTGCCCCGCACCCCCTGACCAGTAACGCATTGCACTGATACGTTTGGCGCTCTTGTTTCACGGGGTCAGCCCGAGCCATGGAGTCGCGACCCACAACGATCGGTCTTGTTTTTGGCGGCTACTCCGGCGAGCACGAGGTCTCGATTCGGTCAGCGACCACCGTCATCCATGGTCTGCGAAGCGGTGAAAACAGTCAGCGCTACCGCGTGATTCCGTTTTACATCGACCAGGAAGGTCGCTGGTGGGGGGAGGCGTTCGCCAATCGTGTCTTGGCGAGTCAAAAGCCCATCGAGCCGCCTCATTCCATCGAAACCAAAGGATTGAGAGAGCTCCCCGAGGGCAGTGAAACCGTTCAGGTTTGGTACCCGGTTTTGCATGGACCCAACGGAGAAGACGGAACTGTTCAAGGCTTGTTTCAGCTGATGCGTCAACCCTTTGTTGGTGCAGGAGTCCTTGGATCAGCAGTGAGCATGGACAAGCTTGCGATGAAAGCAGCGTTCGCAGGTGCTGGCTTATCTCAAGTGCCCTACGTCGGACTCCATGCCTCCGAGCTCAATGATTCCGCCCGGCGTGAAGGCGTTTTGGATCGGATCGAAGCCGACCTGCAGTACCCATGCTTTGTGAAACCAGCCAATCTCGGCTCGTCCGTGGGGATCAGCAAAGTGCGCAACCGTGATGAGCTGGAAACAGGCCTCGACCATGCGGCGCAGCTCGACCCTCGGCTGGTGGTGGAACAGGGCGTTGATGCCCGAGAGCTGGAGTGCGCTGTTTTAGGGCGAGATCAGCTTCGGTCGTCTGTTGTTGGAGAAGTGCGCTTCGACGCCGATTGGTACGACTACACCACGAAATACACCGCCGGACTAAGTACAACGGTGATCCCGGCTGAGCTACCGGAAGGTGTCGCAGAGCGTGTTCAGCAACAAGCCCTCGAAGCCTGTGCAGCACTGGGCGTTGTTGGAATGGCCCGCGTGGATTTTTTCTACGACAACACCAGTCATCAACTCTGGATCAATGAGATCAATACCCTGCCCGGCTTCACAAGTCAGAGCATGTATCCCATGCTCTGGGAGGCCAGTGGAGTAACACTCGACCAGCTCGTGCACAAACTGGTTCAATCAGCAGGAGAATGAAAGCAGCGTCCCCACTGTCCCGATGAGTCACGGACTGCTCTGGCTTCCACTGCTATTTGCCTTCGTCCTGTTGGCCTCCCTTGGTTGGTTGGAACGTCGACGTCAGACGTTGTTTCGCACCTGGGCCAAGGGGTCAGAACTCGCCAAACTTGATGGAAGCGGCGGAGCACAGCTCAAAAATGGGCAGCTCCATTGGAGCCGTTTTGAAGCTGGAAAATTTCAAGATCAGGGAAGCTTCGACGTTTGCAAACTCGAATTGGTTGAGCTCATGGCCCTCGCATCGGGGGATGCACCCCTCACCGATGAATCCCAAGGCCCCTGTCGCCTGAGGCTGGTGGGCAAAGGCTTGCAGATGGATGTGCCGTTTGCCGATGCCGAACGGGCCAGAAACTGGGGGGGCCAACTGATGGCACGCGCCCGCTGCGATCTTTGACCCGTGAGTCGTCCCCTCTCTCCGCAACTCGCACGACGTCGAGAACTGCGCCAGCGCAAACGCCGAGAGCTTGCTGTACAAACATGGCGTGTGGTGATTTGTCTATTGCTCGGCAGCGGCCTTGGCTGGTTGTTGCTGCGCCATGGATGGACCATGGACAGCATCGACAACATTGTGATCAGCGGGGATTCAGGACTCAGAGCTGAACAAGTGGCCCAAGCGGGGCAATTGTCTTTTCCCCAGCCCTTATTTCAACTGAGTCCTGCGGAGCTGGAGCGCCAACTTCTCCGCGACCTTCCTGTGAAATCAGCAACCGTCGAAAGGCGCCTCCATCCAGCCCGCATCGAAGTCCATCTGCTGCGACAAACGCCGGTGGCTCGTGCGACACGACAACAGGCTGGATTACGAGAACGCGGAATGGTCGATGCCGACGCTCGTTGGATCCCCCTCAGTGCCAACTCGACAATGCCGATGCCGTTATCGGCTATCACCGTTTATGGCTGGAGGCTGTCTCAACGACCCGCCATTGCCCAACTCCTTCAAGATCGCAACCGATTTCAAGGCAAGCTCCAAACCATCACAGTGCATCCCGATGGAGCAATCAGCTTGCGGACCAGCAACACCGGTCGCATCGACCTCGGACAAGATCGCGGACGATTAAATGAACAAATTGACGCCATCATTAAACTGAGACGAACCCTGCCTCCGGACTTATTGAAGCCGAATCAGGGTTACCTCGATCTCACAAATCCCGACCGCCCCGAGCTTCAGCTACCCGTGACATCCGTTCCCGCTGAGGAAGCTCCAATCCCTTGAGTGAGAAACGCTGCACACCCGCAAAGTCGATCAACTTGTCTTTAGTTAAGGCTAATTCGAGCCAATAACTGCTCTCAGAGACATAATGCAGCCACACATCACTCAATCTGCCGAAGCGATGGAGATGGCGAGCGGTCGGACCTCCTTAGAAAGTGCTGGGATTCAACCCAGCCAGTCGGCTCGCATCGAGGTCATCGGCGTCGGTGGTGGCGGAAGCAATGCGGTGAACCGCATGATCCTGAGCGACCTTGATGGCGTCGCCTATCGCGTTCTGAATACGGATGCGCAAGCCCTGATCCAGTCGCAGTCCATTCACCGCCTGCAACTCGGCCAAACCTTGACCCGAGGACTGGGTGCCGGCGGCAACCCCACCATCGGCCAAAAAGCAGCGGAAGAATCTCGCACCGATCTGCATGATTCGCTGCAAGGCGCCGATTTGGTGTTCATCGCGGCTGGCATGGGCGGAGGAACAGGAACGGGTGCTGCCCCCGTGGTCGCGGAAGTCGCCCGTGAGATTGGTGCCCTTACCGTCGGCATCGTCACGAAGCCGTTCAGCTTTGAAGGGCGTCGGCGCATGCGCCAAGCCGACGAAGGAATTGCTCGTTTAGCTGAGCACGTCGACACTCTGATTGTGATTCCGAACGATCGCCTCCGTGATGCAATCGCCGGTTCACCGCTTCAAGAAGCATTCCGCAGCGCTGACGACGTTTTGCGGATGGGTGTCAAAGGCATTAGCGACATCATTACTTGCCCCGGCCTTGTCAACGTTGACTTTGCCGATGTCCGCTCGGTAATGACCGAAGCCGGAACAGCACTCCTCGGCATCGGCATCGGGTCCGGTCGGTCCCGTGCGATCGAAGCAGCACAAGCGGCAATCGCCAGCCCACTTCTGGAAACAGAACGCATCGATGGAGCGAAGGGCTGTGTCATCAACATCAGCGGTGGCAAGGACATGACCCTCGAGGACATGACCACAGCCTCTGAAGTGATTTACGACGTGGTGGATCCAGAAGCCAACATCATTGTTGGTGCCGTCGTTGATGAAGCGCTTGAAGGAGAGATTCACGTCACCGTGATCGCCACGGGCTTCGAAAACAACAAGACCTATCGCTCTGAACGCACGAATCGCGCCTCCAGCAATCCTTTGTCGCCGCAAATCGCGGAGGAAAATGGAGCTCGGATTCCTGAGTTTTTAAGACGCCGGCAACAGGAAACCGAAAATCAGAGCTGATATCAGCATTGTTTGGTGACCCGGAGTCCACGCCTGTCCTGAGCATCCCGTGTGGCTGCTACCTTCCGGTCCTGACCAGATTTGGGCGTCAGAACCGCATGGGTCCGAGTCACTGCGATGCTAGCAATGTGATGCAGGGGAGAGCAAAAGTTTCATGCGTCCCTTCGACCTGATCCGTTTCAAGCAGAGCGGACGCCCGATCACGATGCTGACGGCTTGGGATTGCTTGTCGGCTGCCCTCGTTGAGGCGGCAGGGGCCGACGTGGTTTTAGTGGGGGATTCGTTGGGGATGGTGGCGCTGGGCCATGCCACAACGCTGCCAGTCACCCTCGATCAAATGCTGCATCACACCCTGGCTGTAGCCAGAGGGTTTACGGCATCCCATGACCAGCAGCCACTGCTCGTTTGTGACTTGCCCTTCCTCAGCTATCAATGCGGTCCAGACCTTGCGGTGGCCGCCGCAGGAAAACTGCTCAAAGAATCCTCCGCGGCGGCGGTGAAACTGGAGGGAGCGGATCCCGAGATCATTGCTGTAGTGGACCGGCTGGTGCGAATGGGCATCCCGGTCATGGGTCACTTGGGCCTGACGCCTCAAGCGGTGCATCGTTTGGGGTACCGACGCCAAGCCCTGGATCCAGTGAGTCAAGACCGGCTGATCGAACAGGCCTTGACCCTGGAAAAAACAGGTTGTTTTGCCCTCGTACTGGAGCATGTTCCCGGTGAGCTGGCCGGGCGAGCAAGGCATGAGCTCGGAATTCCTGTGATTGGCATTGGCGCCGGAGACGACTGCGATGGGCAGGTCCGCGTCACAGCAGATCTCTTGGGCCTGACCCCACATCAACCTCCATTCAGCCCCCCCCGATTGAATGGACGCCAGCTTTGTATTGAGGCCCTCAGAGGCTGGATACAGGAGCACCAGAGCAGCTCTCCCACCACAGCACCACCTCAAGCAGAACCCGATTGCTGAGGGCCATCCCCTCTGGATCTTTTAAACACCAGCGACCGGCACGCCGCTGCATCAATCCCTCTTTGAGGAATGGAGCCCATCGCTCTTCCAAGGCTGTGATCTGAGCGGAGCTCAGATCGAGTGCGCCCAAATCCATTCCCTCCTCACGCCGCAAGCCCACCAGCAGCTGCTCATCGAGGGGCACTCCGATTCCACCCTCCGGTTCTCGAGGATCGTTTAACCACGCTGCATAGGCCTCACGGGTCCGCGGTCGAGCGACGCGTTCTCCCCATGGAGCGGATGTTGCCCCCATGCCAAATCCCCACCAACCGGCTCCGCTCCAATACACCCGGTTGTGCCGCGATGCATGGCCAGGTCTGGCATGGTTCGAAATTTCGTAACGGCGGAAACCCGCTTCGGATAGACGCGAGGATGTCAGTGCCATCAGATCGCACGAGACATCGTCGTCGGGCAAGGTCAGATCACCGTGATGAAGCCTGTGGTGGAAAACGGTTCCAGGTTCTACAGACAAGTCGTAGATCGAGATATGAGGCGATCCACAGGCGATGGCCCGATTCAATTGATGCCCCCAGTCCTCAACGGTCTGCCCAGGGAGGCTCTGAATCAAATCCAAGCTCCAGGAGCTCAGTTCACCAGACCGATGGGCATCGTCCATCCATTCGCAGGCCTCTAAAAGATCCTTGGAGCGATGGCGTCGACCCAATTGCTCCAAGACCCCATCGTCGAAACTTTGCCCTCCAAGACTGATCCGATTCACCCCAAAGGCCAAAACTTCCTTCAGCTGATGCTGATCAAAACTGGCGGGATCCATCTCCAGCGTGATTTCCGCACCGTCTTGCATGCCGTAGCGCAACCGAAGTTGACTCAATAACTCGGCGATCTGAGCTGGGCTTAAAAGCGATGGAGTTCCGCCACCGAAGTACACCGTTGAAAGCGGTGGACCCGTTGGCGCAGAAGCGATCTCGTGATGCAAGACCTGGAGATAACTTTGGATCGAAGCACTCCCTGGTCCCTGGCCACCGCGGGCCCGATCTCCGAGGGGAACAACAGCAAAGTCGCAGTAGTAACAGCGACGGTGGCAGAAGGGAATGTGGAGGTAGGCGCTGCGAGGTGGAGCGGAATAAGGCATGCTTCGATTATTCGGACTGAGCTGCCACGACCTGAACCCATGGTGGATCCGCTCATCCTGCTGCTGTTCATCCTCTCTGGCTCAGCCGCTGGGTGGATGGGAATTCATCTCCTTCCGATCGGAGTGGTGAATGAAACCACCGATGCGGAACAACTTCGTTTGATCCTGACCGCGTCAGGCGGTGGCATCGGATTGATCGCTGGCTTGGTCTTCAAAAGGCTGCGAGTCAGCCTGATGCAGCAGGTCCGCACGATGCCGACCGACCTGCTCGTGAGCCGAGCCTTGGGATTAATCCTGGGCTTGCTGGTCGCCAACTTATTGCTGCTTCCAGTGTTGCTGCTGCCTTTCTCTGGCGGCGTTGCCTTAGTGAAGCCACTTCTGGCAGTCGTCAGCAATGTATTTTTCGGAATTTTGGGAAGCAACCTTGCCGAAGTGCACGGTCGCACCCTGCTTCGACTGTTCAACCCAGCCAGCACAGAGGCACTTCTTGTGGCCGATGGGGTGCTCACCCCTGCCACCGCAAAAATCCTCGATACAAGCGTGATCATCGATGGACGGATTCGCGGCATGCTCGCCTGTGGTCTGTTGGAAGGTCAGGTGATCGTTGCGGAGTCTGTGATCGATGAGATGCAGCAACTGTCGGATTCCACCAACATTGAAAAACGGGCTAAAGGGCGACGAGGACTGAAATTGTTGAGAGATTTACGTGAAACCTATGGCCGCAGGCTGGTGATCAACAGCACCCGGTACGACGGCAAAGGCACCGACGACCGATTGCTTCAGCTCGCAGGCGATACCGGCGGAACGTTGGTAACAGCTGACTTCAACCTGGCCCAAGTCGCTCAAGTGAAATCCCTCAAAGTGATGAATCTGAGTGAGCTCGTCATTGCGCTTCGCCCAGAAGTACAACCCGGTGATGAACTCAATCTGAAAATCGTTCGGGAAGGCAAAGAATCCAGCCAAGGGGTTGGCTACCTCGAAGACGGAACGATGGTGGTGATCAACGATGCGCGGGAACTCATTGGTCAGCGTCGTCCTGTCGTGGTAACCGGTGCCCTACAAACGCCAACCGGTCGCATGGTGTTTGGTCGGCTCGAGACCAACAAAGACAGTAAAACCACTGTTAAGGGGAAAAGTCAGGGCAAGACTGAGGCCAAGACCAAAACTGATCAAACCACGACTCAACGACCCATCGACCCCCGCTAGGCTTTTTTCACTCGAGATGATGCGAGGACATGACCACGTCTGCTCCTTATTACGGCGACGGCGCCGCAATGAGAACGCCTCCTCCCGATCTCCCTTCTTTGCTTCTCAAAGAACGGATTGTTTATTTGGGGCTGCCACTTTTTTCCGATGACGATGCCAAGCGTCAAATGGGCATCGACGTCACTGAATTAATTATTGCCCAGCTGCTTTTTCTGGAATTTGATGATCCAGAAAAACCGATCTACTTTTATATCAACTCAACGGGAACGAGTTGGTACTCGGGTGATGCCATCGGCTTTGAAACAGAGGCCTTCGCCATCTGCGACACCCTCCGCTACGTCAAACCTCCCGTACACACGATTTGTATCGGCCAGGCCATGGGAACCGCGGCAGTGATTCTGTCTGCAGGAACCAAGGGTCAGCGGGCGGCCCTGCCCCACTCCTCCATCGTTTTGCATCAGCCTCGCAGTGGCGCTCAGGGGCAGGCCACCGACATCCAGATCAGAGCCAAAGAGGTTTTGCATAACAAGCAAGCCATGCTTGAGATCCTCTCCAACAACACGGGGCGCACTGTCGAAGAGTTGAGCAAAAATTCCGACAGAATGAGTTACCTCACCCCCCACGAAGCCGTCGAATTCGGCCTCATCGACAGGGTCTTGAGTAGCCGTAAAGACCTCCCTGGCTCAACAACAGCCAGCTAATCGTTTCGTTGTCCATCTTTTTCACCACTTCCCCGACCTGACCCATGCCGATCGGTACTCCCAGCGTTCCTTATCGTCTTCCCGGCAGCCAAATGGAGCGCTGGGTCGACATCTACACCCGTCTTGGTGTGGAGCGAATCCTTTTCCTCGGATCTGAGGTCAACGACGGCATTGCCAACAGCCTCGTTGCCCAAATGCTCTACCTCGACTCCGAGGACAGCAGCAAACCGATCTATCTATACATCAATTCCCCAGGTGGCTCCGTCACCGCAGGCTTAGCGATCTACGACACCATCCAATACGTCAAAAGTGAGGTGGTCACCATCTGCGTAGGACTCGCAGCCTCCATGGGGGCTTTCCTACTGGCGGCCGGTACGAAGGGCAAGCGGGTGGCTCTACCCCACAGCCGGATCATGATCCACCAACCCTTGGGTGGTACGAGTCGTCGTCAGGCCAGCGACATTGAAATCGAGGCCCGTGAAATCCTCCGCATGAAAGACATGCTCAACCACTCGTTGGCAGACATGAGTGGCCAGACATTCGAGAAAATCGAAAAGGACACGGACCGCGACTACTTCTTGAGCGCTGAAGAAGCCATGGCGTACGGCCTCATCGACCGTGTGATTTCTCACCCGACCGAAGCCTGAGCCAAATCAGACGGTGCCTGCGTAAGCTTTTGCACTGCTTCGCTTTGCAAACTCGCCCCGGATGGCCCAGCTCTTTTACGACTCCGACGCCGATCTTGGTCTGCTGAACGGCAAGACCGTAGCGATCATTGGCTATGGCTCCCAAGGCCACGCCCACGCCCTCAACCTCAAGGACAGCGGCGTCAACGTCGTCGTCGGTCTGTATGAGGGCAGTCGCTCGGCGGAGAAAGCCAAGGCCGACGGGCTTGAGGTTTTGACTGTGGCCGAGGCCTCCGCCAAGGCGGACTGGATCATGGTGCTGCTTCCTGATGAATTCCAGAAGGACGTTTACGAGAAAGAGATCGCTCCCCACCTCAAGAGCGGCAAAGTTCTGAGCTTCGCTCACGGATTCAATATCCGTTTCGAGCTGATCAAGCCCCCGGCTGATGTCGATGTGGTGATGATCGCGCCCAAGGGTCCAGGTCACACCGTGCGCTGGGAATATCAAAACGGACAGGGCGTTCCGGCCCTCTTTGCGATCGAACAGGACGCCTCTGGCAATGCACGGGGCCTAACAATGGCCTACGCCAAAGGCATCGGTGGAACTCGGGCCGGCATTCTTGAAACCAACTTCAAGGAAGAAACAGAAACCGACCTCTTCGGTGAGCAAGCCGTCCTTTGCGGAGGCCTCTCAGAACTCGTGAAGGCTGGCTTCGAAACGTTGGTTGAAGCTGGGTATCAGCCTGAATTGGCTTACTTCGAGTGCATGCATGAAGTGAAGCTGATCGTGGACCTGATGGTGAAAGGCGGGCTCACATCCATGCGGGATTCCATTTCCAACACCGCCGAATATGGCGACTACGTGAGTGGACCACGCTTGATCACGGCCGACACCAAAGCCGAGATGAAGCGAGTACTGGCGGACATCCAAGACGGAACGTTCGCGAGGAACTTCGTAGCGGAGTGCGATGCAGGGAAACCTGAAATGAAAAAGATCCGGGATCGCGATGCCCAACATCCCATTGAAAAGGTTGGCAAGGGGCTTCGGTCGATGTTCAGCTGGCTGAAAGACGCCTGATTTGAACATTGTTCAGCCCGGAATTTGGGTGGTTGCGGCCGCCGCCGGGCTGGATTGGTTGATCGGAGATCCAGCCCAGATTGTGCATCCCGTTGTGGTGATGGGCTGGTTCATCGGGACAACGCGCACCCTGTTGGAAAGGGTGGTGGGTGACAATCCCTTAGCCCTCAGGCTTGGGGGTGGAGTGATCACCCTGGGGGTGGTGCTGGGTAGCGGCACCGTGGGATGGACGATCGAGCGCTTGTGTTTTGCTCCATCACCCATCCATGCCTTGGGCTGGAGCATGCTGTTGATTGGTTTGGCGAGTGCCCTCGCCGCCCGAAGCTTGCGATCCAGCGTTAGTGCCGTGGTTAAGGCATTGCCAACGTCGCTCGGCGAGGGAGATCTCGCGCCAGCCCGCCAACGACTCAGCTGGATTGTGGGCCGCGATGTTTGCGAACTCAATGAGCAGGAGATTCTTCGAGCAACAGCGGAAAGTGCTTCGGAAAATGCTGTGGATGGCCTGTTTGCACCGCTGTTTTGGATGCTCCTCGGATTGGCCCTTTGGAGAATTAGCCCAAATCTCCCCGGTCCATTGGCCCTGGCTTGGGCCTTTAAAGCAAGCAGCACCTTGGATTCCATGCTCGGATACAGAACGGGTCGCCTCTACTGGATGGGCACCGCTGGAGCTCGTCTCGACGATCTCCTCACCTGGATTCCCTGCCGAATCGTGATGGTGACGTTGCCGCTCGTCGCGCAGCCATGGAGCCGATGGACTGAGTTGGTCCGAGCTGCGGAGCACGATGGAGCCCCTGATCCATCGCCAAATGCGGGACGCTCGGAAGCGAGCTTCGCTCATTGCGCCGGCATTCGCCTCGGAGGCCGGAATCGCTATGGAGCCAACTGGGTCGATAAACCGATCTTGGCTGAACACTGCCCGTCACCCGATCGAACAGCAATTATGCGGGTCCTAAACCTCAACCTAAAGCTCGAGCTCCTCTGGCTTCTTGGAGTGATCTTGATCTGGTGAGCTCGAACAAGGTGTCAGGCGAATGCCTTAATAAGCCCCGCGATCCATGGGCAACAACAACACTCCGAAGGTGCGAAGGATGATGGCGAAATCAAGGACGAATGAACGACCTCGGGCGTAAGCCAAATCAAGTTTGACGCGCTTTTTGTAACTGAGATTGTTGCGACCACTCACCTGCCAAAGACCAGTGAGACCAGGACGCACGGCCGCCACTTCATCCATATAAGGGCCGTAACGAGTCAATTCTTTATCGACAATCGGCCGTGGGCCAACGACACTCATCTCTCCACGCAGCACATTGATAAATTGCGGTAGTTCGTCAAGACTCGAACGTCTTAGGAACTTTCCAATCCAAGTGATTCGAGGGTCGCTCTTGAGCTTGAAATCTCGTTCATATTCAGCTCTTAGTTCGGGATCCTCCGACAAAACCTTCTCAAGCACAACATCAGCGTCGGGACGCATAGTGCGGAACTTGATGCAACCAAAGCGTTGATAATCCCGACCCACACGTTGCTGAACGTAAAAGACGGGGCCAGGTGAGCTGAGTTTGACGAAGCAAGCTAGAAGAAGAAGAACCGGGGAACCCAAGCCCAAAACAGCCAGGGAAAACACCACATCTCCAGTGCGCTTAAGTCCCCGTCCTTTTCTGCTCTGCTGGCGAATCAATGATCCAGCGGTGAGGGTGGAAGGCGGGCCTGATATCACAGCCAAATGGGGGCGATAAGCCCCCCTCCCGATTCCCAAACCGGTGGTTTTACGCAGAGAAGGCCGGGGGGCCGTCGTCAAAGGCTCAGTTTGCGTCTCAACACACTCAACGTCAGGAGAACAGCCCTGGCACCTTGGCGGGGTCACTCGCCGCAACGGCACAGCGCATCTGGTGGCCTGCCCATGACCGCCGCATGGACGCCTCAAAACGGGCCGCAAACGCCTCCGGGCGAAAACGTTCGGCCCAAGACCTGATGCTCTCTGCATTGAACGACTCAAGCCGATGCTGCTGCTGAAACCACTGAACCGCCTGGATCACCGACTCCACCGATTGGTCGGGGAAAAGCACACCAGTGGGCTGTGAACAGCCTGCGGCAGCGCAACGCACCGTATCGAGCAGGCCACCACGACCGAGGCCGATGACTGGAGCCCCTGCCGCCATGGCTTCGACCGGCGCAATCCCGAAATCTTCAAGCCCGGCGTACACAAAGGCGCGACAGCGCGACATCAACGTTTCCACCTGGTGTTGGGACTGACGCCCTAAAAGGGTGACGTTGGACCCTGCGAGCGCCTCCAAGCGCGTGAGCTCTGGGCCATCGCCAACAACCAATAGAGGAAGACCAAGCCGAGTGAATGCCTCAACAACCAAATCAACGCGTTTGTAAGGGACCAATCGACAAACACAGAGAAACGTGTCGTCGCGGGGGGACTGCCAACGAAAGCGCGCCACATCGACGGGGGGATGAATCACCTCAGCCTCACGTCCCCAGAACTTGCGAATCCGACGGGCGGTAAAGCGAGAGTTGGCAATGAGATGGTCCACACGCTGGGCGCTGAGTTGATCCCATTGCCGCAACGCATGCAATTGCCAGCGAATGAGGGGGCCAAGCCCCCGTCGAGCTAAGGCTGAGCGCTGGAGGTAGGCATGCATCTGGTCCCAGGCGTAACGGACCGGCGTGTGCACATAACTGATATGGAGTTGGTCCGGTGAGGTGAGCACCCCTTTCCCGACAAGGTGACTACTGCTGATCACCAAATCAGCATCGCCAAGATCAATTTGCTCAATCGCCATCGGAAGGAGGGGCAAATATTGCTGCACATGGCTCACTCCCCAAGGCAAATGCTGAATCGCGCTGGTGCGGATTGAACGGCCCGACAACCAACTCCCTCGGCGTTTGCTTTCACCATCAACGAGAGCCGCCAGCATGGGTTGCCGCTCGAGATCGGTTAGCACGCGATCCAATGCCTCAACCACCAGCTCAGCCCCACCGGTTGATCGAGGGGTAAACCATTCATGAACAAGAGCAATGCGCCGGGGCAACGCATCGGAGGCCGGCGACATGATCTTTGACGAAGTATCCATACAAATTCTCTCAGCTCGTTGCAGGGTCCTTAGAGGCTCACGATGCTGGTGAACATGTACAGCTCGAACCTAACGATCAACACCCTCCTTGAGGAGGCGTTGAACGAACCGGACATCGGCACAACGAGCCGATTCCGATGGCACGCAACCGCCATCGGAATCGCTGCCCTTTGGACGGAAACCAATACGCCGAGCACTCCCCCCTTCGAGGATGCTCTCAAGGAAGGATTAACAGTGGGCTTGGACCTCAGCCGCGAAGAACGCGAATTTCACCAAGTGGAACAGGGACTTGTGCTTCTTTTTCATTCTTGATCAAATCCGTACAAGCCAATGGTTTATCAAGGGCCATTGTTCAATCCACCCAGCAATCCCAGCATTCACTCCATTCCACTAACAGCTCATCAAGAGTCAAAGAGTTATAAAATCCTCTCCATTTCTTTTCAGAATTAGCGTCGAAGGCCACAAGCGAGACGAGTAAGGCAATGGCTTGCTCTCGATCGAGGCAGTGATTGGATTCAGTGAAAAATTCCATTCATTGCTTTCCGGCAGAAAGATTCACTTTTGCCAATTTTAAAGCCTCTTCACAGGCCTTGCGATCATCTGCATCAATATCCCCCTGACTACCGTTCAGACGAGCCTCAAGAAAAGCAATTTCATCCATCCAATACTCCTTACCCTTGGGCAAATCAGCAGTCATTTCATTAAAAAGATCGACACCATTATTGTGACCAGTACAGTCTAGATTTACAATAGATGCGTCGACAAACAGAGACAAATCTCTGGCAAGCGTCATCAATGATCAACACAGAAGAACTGCAAAAATGTTGAAAATTTTCATTGGACTGGTCCTTGGATATCTACTCTTCACGTCCCCCCAAGCAAGACGCATCACCGCAGACCTACTTCGTAGTGCAGCCGAAACGATCTCACCAGAGACAGAACGCCATCAGCCGCCAGCCTCAATCGATCAGCCAACAAAACCAGCCCTGAAAGAGTTCGACGCAAAAACAAACAACGCATCACTCAGAACTGAAAATCCTGAGATTCAATGAAAAAGCATTTGCTCTTTGTTGCAACATTTTGGCTTGGAGGATTCACCGCACTAATGTTGACTTTTTATCTGATCATCTCCTTAAGATAAGTAGATTCTTTCAATTTCTACGCGTCACGAATCCTTCCCATAGTGGGCTTAACAGCACGCTTCTCAGAAGATCAAGTAGCTCCAATCCAGCATTCGTTAGGCGATCAGCTTGAATACCAAGAAGGTACTCATGTTGAACTCCTCGACCACGCTGGCGAGAACAAATAATCATTACATCATCATATTGAATCGGGAAATCACTTGTAAACCTCACGTCAAGAATCCCCTCTGCAATAAAAAGGAGAAAATCACAAACAACTTGATTAATGTATTCCTCATCATCCTGCAAGTCGCCACAGCGAATCATTTGATCCCTCGTTTGCGGCGTATACGTGACAAATGAAAAAAACAGTCGAGACTGCGTTGGTTGCAAATAAATCCGATGGAATGGTTTATTTGACATTAAACAATTTCAAAATTTGAAAGTCTTTTATGCAATAGCAATAAGTGATTAAATTTCAATAAATACTCCACAATAAGATTCTACGAACTGGAGCGAGTATTCAAATCAAGCCACTCCTTACCATAGGAATCTGTAAACCACGATGAATTATATTTACGAAGTCCAAATGCACAATAGGCAGTACTGAGACCTTCACCCAGACGTTTTGAAAACATCTCACCCTCGACATCCTTGGTCGTGAACTCAGCAGAGACAGCATCCATCACCCTTTGCTCAAACTCAGCTTTACCGAGAAGGAAACGCTCCGACTCAACACAAACCTTCAGCTGGCGCAGCGCCTCATCAATCGCCAAGACACGCACGGGCTGACCTCTCTCATAGAGGCGGTAGTTCGAGGAAACAGTCTTGGGTTTGTTTTTACATTTATATTTTTTCTTTGCTTTGTCGGAATCTTTTTTGAGTTTGTTGAATTCTTTATGAAACTCTTCAAGATCATCCAAGCCAGGTTTGATTCGAAATGAAGGATCAAGCAAATCCTGTTTTAATGCATTCACAACAGAATCTTTCGCGGGATCACCCACCATCGCCTCAGCGATAAACAGAATCAACTCTTCACGCCTGAACTCAAGATAAGGGGTGTATCGCGTCTTTTGCAAAGCACCCACACAAGAGTGATATGTACTGGTGGTGACCTTGGTATCACCAATCGCCCGCTCGACAATCTCCTCAACATCACCGCGCTGTTCCAACGGCAATGTTTGCAGAAGCGATAACGCCCTTGGTTTACCAAGGACCCAACGAACTAAGGCACGCTTCTTCGCCCCTTGAACAAATCGCTTGTCATAGCTCTTGTGTCCTGAAGATTTCATCAGGGAGTTAATCGCAATCGGAATTTCTAGAGAGCAGTGAGTTAGCACCTCATGGGCAACGTTCCCAGGATCCAACGACGAGGCTTTCTTCAGACGGCCCAGCAAGTCACCGATCGGTTCTTGACTAAATGCATCCCAACACGACTGAATCCGAGAGCTAACAAATGTTCGGTAGTCTTTTCGGAGGGAGCACCAGGCCCTTACAACGAAAACTTCATCGTCATATTCATACACCTCCTCGGTACGAATCATCCGAGAGGATGATTCGCCTGTCTTGCTCAAATAATTGATCTGAAGAGTGTCTGTGGCAAGAAACTTATTGCAACAGATCGGGCTGTTCTTAACCGCCTCACTCTCAGTTGTTTTGCGCTGAGTCGACGAGACCCTGGGCAGATCAGCAGTGGAGCCCTTGAATCGCTCCAGAAAGGGGGGAACACGGCTGCTTAAGGTCCGTGGGCTTTGACGCCCTCGTTTTAAGACACCATCGGGGCCATCTCGCAAGGCATGCCGAAGGGTTTCATAGGACGACTCCCCAATCACACGTTTGAGCAATTGACGCGCAGATGCCCTTAACCCCATCTCAGATCAACAACTTTTCCAGATTGTAAGCCGGACAAAATGATTCGCCTAGCAGGGTGAAACCCATCGAAGCGCCAGACGAGGGTCTCTCCGACAAAGAATTCATTCAATCAAGCAAAATGGTTTGAAATTCGGTCTAAATTTCACACAATCATCAAGCATCCCAAAACAACAACGCATGAGCAATAATCCACTAAAGAGCAACAATTAGAAACGAACTCTCCATGACTTCAAACGCCTCACAGAGCAGAAGAAATCGCATTGAAGCAAACTTTGAACGATGGCTATGGCGCTTCAGGCTGATCAGTATCATTCCGGTTCTAATGAGCCTTTTAGGCAGCATAAGCTGTTTCATCTTAGGAACACAGGAAGAGTTATCTGCACTCCATAAGCTCTTTAACGGGCACTTCGACTCCGATAAAAGCATCCTCCTTCTCGGCAAAGTTGTGGGTGGAATTGATTACTATGTGATTGGAATAGCATTGCTTATTTTCGGCTATGGCGTCTATGAATTAATCATCTCTGATATCGACCCACGCTTGCAAGACCTAACGGACGACAGAAGAAACATCCTTAGCATCAATTCACTCGAAAGTCTCAAACAAAAACTGACCAACGTTATTATTGTCGCCTTAATGGTTACAGCGTTTAAGTTAATGATCAGCTTTGAAGTCGATTCAATTTTTGAGGTTCTTCAATATTGCGGATGCGTTCTAATGCTTTCGTTTAGTGCTTGGCTTGTCAGCCAGAACAGCAACCATTGAAGCCTAGTGAATACCAATCATCAATGAATGAAAATTGACTGAGCAGGAGCCGCACAGTAGTATCTGCATTGAATCAAGCAATATTCGACGAAATCAGCACAGCCTCTTTCGATCAAGAAACATTAAAATCATTCAAATTTTTCCATACAAATTTGAAGGAACTTAAAGCCAACAAGTGATACCCATTAAATCAATACACAGCTTCATGGCTCGACACTTAAACAATTTCAAATAAATTTTTATTCCCATTCTTGCCCAATGACGAGATTAAGCCCAAGATTGTTGAATACAGGCTATCGCAACATTGAAGACTCCAGAAATCCCCATAAATGAAGCAGAGCGCCTAAAAGCACTTAGTGAATACAGGATTCTTGGAACGAAACCGGAACAAAACTATGACGACATTACAAAAATAGCTTCTCTTACCTGCGATACACCAATCGCTCTCCTCAGCCTGGTCGATACCAATCGCCAATGGTTCAAATCAAAGGTGGGCGTTGATGTTGAAGAAACAGTACGAGACTGGTCATTCTGTGCCCATGCGATTCACTCACCGGAGCCGTTGATTGTTGAAGATGCCCTACAGGACGAGCGTTTTGTCGATAATCCACTCGTTCAAGGAGAGCCTCAGATCAGACTTTATGCAGGTTTTCCGCTACAAAATGACCAAAACCATCGCATAGGAACCCTTTGCGTTATTGATCGAAAGCCCCATGGCCTCACAGATGTTCAGTGCAAAATCATGGAATCACTCGCGAGGCAAGCGGTTTCTTTCCTTGAATTAAGGAAGCGATCAATCAAGCTCATCGAATCCTTTTGCTCGCTAACAGAGGCAGGAGGAATTATTAGTACTTGTTCTTACTGCAGAAAAGCAAAAGACACGAATGGTCACTGGATGCATCTCGATAAATATTTATCATCACGAACAAATTTAAACTTCAGCCATGGGATTTGCGATACCTGCATTGAAGAGCATTTTCCTGATGTACTTCAAGCCTGGAGAGCAGAAGACCAAGCGAATACCAAGGGCATAGCATCTAATAAAAGCAATTATTCTTGCGGTTGATTTCATCTAATTCAAAGCAAATCAATAATCCTTCATCGGCTTACTGCCAAACGCCTTGGTGTTGTCAGTAGCGAAAGAGCTCCTGATCATTTTTTAAAACGGAGAGGGAGGGATTCGAACCCTCGAGGGTGTTACCCCTACACGATTTCGAGTCGTGCGCGATCAACCGGGCTCTGCCACCTCTCCATAACGTCAAAGAGACGCTCGACAATCCTAAAGGTCCATCCGCATGGCGTCTTTGGCCTCTAGACGACGCAGCCAACGTTGCTGACTCTTCGTGGGTTGGAAATCCAGCCATGTTTGCGTCCATCTCCCGGGTCGAGCAAGAACCGAATGGCTAAGAGCCCAAAGCGCTTGTGGCTTGGGCAGCAGGCGCCATCGTTGCTCACCAACTTGCAGCTGAAAAGCCTGCCCCTTATCAGTCAGCAGCGAGAGCACCAGGCCGTCGCTACGCAAGCGTTGTCCCTTCACCAGGGGGAGTTGTCCCTGATGCGGAGCCTGGACATGCTCCGCCATCAAGGTCCAGCAGCCCATCGCCTCCGAAGCCACAGGATCCAAGAGAACAAGCCAATCCAAACGACGATGTCCGTGGGAATGGGACAGTTGCTTAGCAACACGACAACTTTGCGAATCGGCATGGGTGCTCACCAGAGCAGCCCGACCGCGATGACGAGCCAACAGCCAGTGCCGTCCAAAGCGCGACGCAACAACCACGCCATCCCCCAGCTGCACAACGGCATGGAGCAGAACGGCACTGAACAGAGTCACCACGCCAAAACCACGTAATCCGCGGTGGGAGCTGATAACCCAAGGAATTAAACCAAAAGCCATCAGCAGCACCACCCAAGGCTGCGGATGACCGGTAAGCACTTGAGCCGCGGGCCAATGGCTAATCCGTTGCACCAAAGCGATCAAAAGTCCCGCCAGCTGCTGCACGGGCCAGGCCAACACCAGCAGCACATCGTGGGGCAAAACCAAGGACAACCCCGCCAGCCCCATGGCCGACAACGTGAGGGGAGCCAACAGGGGTGCCGCCAGAAGATTGGCAACGAGCGCGTAGAGCGGTGTGGATCCGAAATGAAGCAGTTGCAGCGGCAGGGTCCAAATCAAGGCCGCCCAAGACACCGCGATTGCAGAAGCCAGCCAACGGATCCGCGATGGACAGCAGCGCAAAAGTTGTTGTTCCAATCCGGGGGCCGACACGGTAAGACCAGCGGTGGCAGCAGCACTGAGTTGAAAGCCAACGGAGTGGGCCCAATCGGGACGAATCAACAACATCAGAATCAACGTGAGTAGCAATACGCCCACTCCTCGACTGTGCTGATCTGACTCGCGGATCAGCAATGCCGCCGCCCCCATCAACACCGCACGAACCACCGATGGTTGCCCCCCAGCGAGGGTGAGAAACAAGAGCAAGGCGCAACATCCGAGCGACACCCGAAGCGGACGGGATACACCACGGGCAAAGGCCAAGACCGCACCGAGAACAACCGACAAATGAAATCCAGACGCCGCTAAGGCGTGCGATAAGCCAGCAACACGGAAGGCTTCGCGCAACTCAGCCGGAAGTTGAACTTGGGCTCCACCGAGAACAAGGGCCGCAAGCAGACCACCACGTTGGGGACCCGCCACCTGCTGAAACCGTGCGGCAATCGACCGACGTGCATCCGCAATAGGAGTCCAGGATTTGTGCAACACCTGCCACCGATCCGCCCGGAGCTGACTCCAACTGCCGAGCCGATCAAGACGGCTTGCAGGCCCAGACACAAGCGGATGAACACTGGACAGCGGTGCTTTCAACGCACCCGTGAGCTTCAACTGCCAGCCTTGCTGGGGAGGGTTTGGGCAGGGTTGCAGCACCACCTCAGTACGACCGCGAAAGCGACGACCATCGATGCGGTCCACAGCGATCAAGGCCGAACAGCTGGTGTCGAAAACCCGGGCATCAGCGTGCAACCGACCGATCAGCTCAACGGTGCGGCCATTCAGCAGGGATGGATCATGGATTCCTGGTGATGGCACCCCCCACAACAGCCCCTTGATCAGCAACAACAGGAACAGACCGAGGGCGATGGAATCAATGGATCGGCGCTTTGGCAGAGCGATCCCTGCAGCTAACGCAAGTGTTCCCCCAGTTGTTGATTAGTTACTGGGAAGCAGCGGGAAACCCAAGGCCTCGCGTTCCGCTAACCAGGCCTCTGCCACCTTTCGAGCCAAATTGCGGATCCGGCCGATGGTGGCGGTGCGTTCCGTCACCGAAATCACACCACGCGCCTCGAGCAGGTTGAAGGTGTGGCTGCACTTGAGCACGAAATCGAGGGCTGGTGCGGGTAACTGCTGATCGATTAGATCCGACGCCTCAGCCTCATAAATGGCAAACAATTGCTTGAGCCGATCTGGATTGGAGGCCTCAAAGTTGAATTTGCATTGACCTTTTTCAAAGGGAAGCCAGATGTCGCCGTATTTACGGTCGGCGTTCCAGCTCAGATCCCAAATGCTCTCAACATCCTGGAGATACATCGCCAAACGCTCCAACCCGTAGGTGATCTCAATCGAAACAGGCTTGCAATCCAGTCCGCCACATTGCTGGAAGTAAGTGAATTGGGTGACTTCCATGCCATCCAGCCATACCTCCCAACCCACACCCCAAGCACCAAGGGTGGGGGATTCCCAGTTGTCTTCAACAAAACGAATATCGTGATCGGCTGCCTTGATTCCCAACGCCTCAAGGGAAGCGAGGTAGGTCTCCTGGATCGCGTCAGGGGACGGTTTGATCAGCACCTGATATTGGAAGTAGTGCTGTGCCCGGTTGGGGTTATCTCCATAGCGGCCATCCGTCGGACGGCGGCAGGGCTCTGGATACGCAACAGCCCAAGGTTCAGGACCGATAGCCCGCAAGACCGTATGCGGGCTCATCGTGCCCGCCCCTTTTTCAGTGTCGTAGGGCTGCAGCAACAAACAGCCCTCGTTGGCCCAGAAGCTGTTCAGCGTGCCGATGATGTCCTGAAAGTGCATATGTCGGTCTTTTCAAGTGGTGGTGGGGTGTTTGGGCGGCAAGCATTGTTGTGTGCTTGTTGATCCCGCTGGAACAACAAGGCTATTTTCCCAAATCATGTGCAGGATGAATTGGAAACCACCTTCAAACAAAACCACGTCACAGGACGACAACCCACAGCCAGCCTGAAAACTTTTCAACTGTCTTAAAACGGAGCAAAAAAACAGACCAACAACAACATCAAAAGAATCATTGAGAGTGAGCCAGAAACTATCAAGAGCCGGAGCTGATACAGTGAGAATGTACAAACATAATTCGAATTGAGATTTCTCAACAAGAAACTCGCATCAACAGCTACAAAACCATGAATCACATGGCAATAACAAGAGGAACAATTCTTCTTTTAGCAATACTTACATTGGCATCTTGCGTCAGACAAAATCGTTCAAAGGACGAGGCACAAAAGGCATCAATAGCGTGGATCGCACAAGGTGGGACAGTCACTGTATTAACGCCACCGAATGAAAATGAGATCAAAGCGCAGTGGAGACGAGAGCGAATTGTAAAAAACAATAAGTGTGAGTTCGCAACACAGGAGATAGAAGATCTCGAACGGTCTGTCCCACCAGATAATTTTGAAGAAAACGAAATACAAGCGAAGTACAAAGACCTGATCGCGACAAGAGACGACGCTTGCAGTGACAGCAAAATCCTAGTCGATACAATAGACTTAGCACTAAAACAAGAAGAAAAAAAACGTCAATGCAAAGACGATAAGCAATCTAAGAAATTTATTTGCTTAGAAAAAAACATACCGATCGGTAAGATTTCAAAAAAAACCTGGGACGAATGGCCACAAAAGAAAAGTTTCTTTGCGTATAAATGATCTGCCACAAACAAACGTAAATAGCGCAAAATACCTCAAAACTGCAGCACGCCTAACTACACGTTTGTACATCAATCATCACATTTTAAATAGTATGCTTTGACACAACTATCCGGACGATCAAGCCATAATATGTCATAAGAACTCAGCTTAAAATCCTAAATGAAATGGCTAACATCTAAATTACATGCTCTAAAGAAGTATTTAACCGCCAGCGGCATCAATGCCAGAGAGGACAGTCTTAATTACAAAATTAACTATGGAACGATTCAATGCAACTGGACGATCAGAAAAAGCTCAAAAAGATTAATTGACGAAAATTTTAATTCGGCTTTATTTCTAAGAGTTAGAGATATATCAGGAGATGGAACCAACGCTTCTGTGACGCTCGAGACGACAACAAGCACAAATCATGCAGACATTCATCTTCCAACCACTCAAGGCAAGATCTTATTAGAGTTGGGATATAAAGCGTACAAAGGTGATTTCATAACACTGGAATATAAAATTTTCAATTTAGGCGAGAAGAAGATTAAAGCGATAAGATATATCGACTGGTTTAATATTGAGGCAGAGAATATTCATCAACGAATGTACGAAATAGCCACTAGAGGAGTACCAGCTGGCGGCTCAGAACAGCAAACCTAAAAAACCATAGCTCAAAAAAATAATCTCATTAGGCTCAACCAAATACCCTACATATATTTATAACAGCCATGCTCATCAGCAGCATTGTGCAAAATTCATATATGAATACTGTGGGCATTATTGCCGATTGAAAATAGCGGTTAGCCAAAATTAGGCTTATACAAAGCCAGACTTGGACAACCAAACCAAGCTATTTAAAACGTTGAGAATGCTCGTCAACTTACTAGGAAAACCATTGAAAATATGTGGATGCAGCCCAAAAACAGGATGGTATTTAGATGGTTACTGCAAAACAGACCCGTCTGACTTAGGCAATCATTCTATATGCAGTATCGTGACAGATACTTTTCTTAAATATACAAAATCACAAGGTAATAACTTGATTGATCCGAACCTATTGATGGAATTCCCGGGCCTTAAAGCGGGAGACCATTGGTGCTTATGTGCTGAACGATGGGAACAAGCCAGAATTGACGGAGTAGCACCACCCGTCATTATTGAATCGACAAATCTCTCTGCAACTCAAGTCGTACCTCTAGATATTTTAAAATCATTTGCATTTAAGATTATCTAATATTTTATTCCAGATCTAAAATCCCGCTCCTCTTCTGCAAGATTGCTAGAACTGCACGTCGATTGAGCATAATGAATCAGATTTTTATAACCCTCGGGAACTAAAGCAGGACAGAGCTGTCCAACCTCGATGGCCTGGGGGCAAAAGTAAACACCGCTCCATCGATTGATAAAGCGCCCTTTAATTTCATCCGAGAACATAAAACCATGCTGCCCAGCAAATTCAATAATTTGATTGGGGTCAAGGTGTGCAAGCTTTGAGCGAAAATCCTCATCAGCTCGAGCTCTATCGATGAATGCATGCAATGCAGACTTAGACATCGGACAAGTGTCGCTTCAAACTGAATACAACAGATTCTCCAAAAAAAGCGGCAAAACAGTATCTTTCTCGATTAATATAGTGACTCATTCAAAAATATGTTCTCTGCTAATATCCAATTTTGCTAACTCGACATAGCGCAAGAGCAAAAGTAAGAACTGCGACAATGAAGACAAGTAAATAATGCGAAAAATATGGGAGAAGTGTGATTCTTCTGGGAAGTTGAAATGTAAAGGCACGCGACAGCAACTCCTCACGTCCGCATAAATAACCTAAAATAAATTGAATTATTACCAAGAACTCACCTATACACAACAATGAAGGCAAGGAAAGCTAAAGAATTTGTCTTCAACGAGCTCCTCTCGATGGAGAGCTATTGTATAAATCACTATTCAGATTATTATTCAAAATCAAATTTTTCATGCAATGTAACACAACTAAGCAAAGGTGAGCTAGTCACTAGTTCAATTTGTGCACCAATCAACGATGCGCATCTTGAAATTTTCAAATCAAACCAAACTATTCTATATGAAGAAGAAGCCAACCAAAATTCTGTGGCCTTCTGCTGGATAAATAGCAACGGCGAACAAGCTCCAACCAATACAATCATCAGTGGCCATAAGATGATGGATTTAAGTATTGCAGGATTTAATCGATTAAATAAAACAGGAGGAAACGTATGGGATATCGTTGGCGCAAATACTCAGCTTTGCTGTATGAGTCTTAAGTGGGAAAAGATGAAAGAAAAGATTGATCAAATGAATGCATACAATGCATTCGCTAAGCTTGAAGAATGTATTGGAATTGATTCCAATAGCTCAGCAAGCATTCAACTAAAGAGCCTATTTGAACGTCATTTTACAAAAGGATTGCGCGAGTCAGAAGCTTTTTATGATTTAGCGATTGCAACATTAGAAGAACCTTGCGATCTAGAAATTCTGACTGAAAGATCAGACAAAACAGAGCTCATAGAAGATCTTGTTAAGCTACTTTATGAAGATAGGGAAGGAATGCCACCCCTAACAATTAGTGAGATCACGAAATATTTGAATACAGAAAGAGAATCATTAAGCATTGCCTGTAGAACAAATTTTGATATGCCCATTCTCGATTTAATCAAAAGCATCAGACTAGAGCAAGTCAAGAAGTCCTACCTAAATCCGCACGTACCAAAAGGACTGAAAAATTTCACAAAGAAGCAAAATGCTTTGTACTATGGATTTAAAAACTGGATAACATTTCAGAAGTTTTACTATCAAACATTTCAAGAGAGCCCCGATGAGACTATTAATAAATCAAGCAAGGCCTCTGTATTGGTAACAGATCTATTTACGAGGCGTAGTTAATGAAATTAGAACTCTCTTATTCAGATCATATCCAGCTCTCAGAATCTCTCAATGAGTTGGGACAGACAACCCGCATCACTCAACTTGAGCCGGGTGACGGGAAATACACGATGTCGTTCAAGCAATCTGCTGGAATCGCTTTAGCTGAAATACAATCAACACAGCCACTTTTATATGAGGGCTGGGGAACAGCTTGGTCGGTTGACTTCAATTGGATTACACCAACCTGCCAATTGAACGATCCTTTCGGCTATTGCGAAGGGTATGAAATGAAGGAAGCTAGTCTTGGGGGATTCAATACTCTCAATACTTCACCAGGGAACTCATGGGGTAAATATTCAAATAGTTGCTCATCGACAGCATGCATGCTTGATAAGAATATTTTGATGAAAATGCTTAAAGAATGCAATGCAGCACAAGCCATCGATAACCTCTCTAAAGCAAGAGGCCTCGATATAAATAATGAGTCTCTGCATCAACTTAAGAAATTAACAAGGAAGGACTTGACAAGGGGAATAATGAATCCGACAAAATATTATGACCTCATCGTTGCATGCCTGGAAAGTGGACACAAACGAGGTTACAAGAAGGGATTGACAAAAAACTATCGATTGCTCGGCGAAATTGTGCAGCTTTCACATGACAGCAATCGAATGAGATCTCCAATGACACTTTCAGATGTATGTCAGTATCTAGATACTGGTCAAGCATCACTTTACAGAGTTTGCCAAGATTACTTCGGCATGGGAATCATTGAAATGATGACGCAAATAAGACTTGAAGAGGCAAGAAGATCACTATTAATGCTCAAGCAAAATGAAAAAAATCATGCCTTGACAGTTCGTGATGTCGCTATTAGCTACGGGTTTAAACACCAAGGACGGTTTTCAAGGAGATATTTCACCAGTTTTGGCGAGCTCCCCAGTCAAACACTGGACAAAAACAAAGAGCTTTAACGCTAGCTGTGCTGCTTGAGATTGGAGCACAACTCGGGAGGTGTCCTGCCACTTTGGGTGCCAACGATTGAGAGAGGAGCCAAGCAGCTTGACGCATTGAATGCTTCATTAGATTAAGCTTCGTAAAGCAGTATCCATTTCTTATCAAAGAAAGTAAAATGAGCACATAATTCACGCGAGCAACTGTTGACCAATTGCATCCCTTTCTGAAGGAAAAATGAAAAGAGTAACCTTTGAACTAAGTGATGAGCTCCACAAAAAGCTCAAACTTCTTTGTTACACAGAATCAGTGTCGATTGGCCATATTTTAAGGCAATGCGTATCAGATTTCTGCGATAAGCATGATGCACATCTCATCGAACTAATCGATAATAGGTCGCAAAAGTAGTCCGTAAGATTCAAGCTGTTTTTGATTAATATTTTGATCACTTTTAAATAATTTCTAACCAAAAATATTCAATATCTTTGCTTGCAAGAGCTATACGTTGGGCTCAATTAAAAGCCTTGATCAATAGCTACGAACGAGCTCTGCACATCTATGCAACTTACATTAATGCATATATGCAAGATGTATATATGATCCGTGAAGCCTACTTGATGCGCAAGAGAGCAAAAGAGCAAAACTCTAATGAAGACTTCTAATACCTGTTTAGAGCAAATATTATATGTAGATAATCAAATGGAAGGATATCAATTGTTTTATATTCTCATAAGCCTATAAAATAAAGATGGCTGAACGATTTGATGTTCTTGTCCAGGGAATAAGTGAGCAAGAAGCACTCTCCCTGTTAATGGCTCAAACGTCAACTGTTCAAAGGCCTGCAGATCGCTATTTCGCAGCCACTCGACTTGGCTTGAGCCAGACCGAAGAATCTCTAGATGCACTATTAACAGCAACAAGTAAACTCAATATTGATGAATTATACGATCGAATAACACGAAGAAAAGCTATCGAATCCTTAGGAAGGAGAAAGGACAAACGGGCAATTCCAGCCTTAACTAATGTTTTAACCTGTACAGATACAGAGGCCGTTATCAATGCAATCTATGCTCTAGTACGCATCGATTGGGATCCAAGTGAGGAGGATAAAGATCTGCTTTTATCACTTTTGAATGGGGAATGTACCTTGGTTCGAGCAGTGATTCAAGCCCATACAAGACTCAACATCAAACATTCAAAAGCCGAAAAATTAATCGCTGAGCTTTGTGATCATGAACAAGCCTTGATCGCTGGCGCAGCACGAGCTTATCAAGCAAAACTCTATGGAAAAAATGAACTTTTAAATCCACTCGAAACTCAGTTACTCGATCTCACTGCAGGAAAACGACGTTCAGCAGTGATCGATTTAGGCGATGCGAGTGATCCGAATCGAATCAAGAGCTTGGTGGACGCACCGATCTCGATGTCGCTAAGAGCGAATAGTTGTTTTCAGATTATTGATGATCAAAATCAACTACAGCAGAAACATGTCATCTCACAACTTGAAGTTCTTTTAACTGATAATCCTAAACATCTAAAGATCAGACCCGAATGGCAATGCAAACCTAATCCTGAAGAGATCGAACGATGCCTTAGCCATCGAGATGAAGCGATTCAATATGGAGCTGCACTAAGCCTGATGAATCTTAATTCAGAGGATTGCCTGAAAATTATCAACAGCATGGAAGAACGACTCTGGTCGGACTATGTGACACACTATTACCTCACTTGCATTGTAGGATTAAGACAATTCTCCGAGAAAAGTTACTTGGTAAAATCTGCTCTTGCAGAGACTACTCCGCAATACACGAAGTCGAGGGTTGCAGCAGCCTGGGCTTGCTTAAAACTCGATCTTTATGATCAATTAGACCTTCTTTACCAGTTATCAAGTTCCGCATACTGGAAGCCACTGCGATGGTCTTGCCAACAAGTGTTTGCCCGAATGATTGATAAGCAACAATCTCAAATAGAACTATAGATTTTTAGTTGATTGGCGAACATTATTGTCTTGGGATAAATCCACGCAGACGCGACAAGACGCTTTGACGCAGATGTGCCAAACGAAATTGGCGACTGTCGTTGCCGGACGGCTCCATATCCGTTGCCGCCCCCAACGGGGCTCCGCAGAACTCAGGCCGGCAGCTCTAAGCAGCGATACAAATGATCAATGGCGTTGTGGCGATGACGCTGCATGGGGCTAAGGCCGATCATCCCCAACCAAAAACGGCCATTCCCCTGACACACCAATACGGGCTTTGCCGCCCCTTTGCCATGGGCCTCCAGCAACGACATACAGAGCTTTTCAGCCACCTCAGCCCCCCGGGGGCGCTGGCGCAACCGTCGCAACAAGGGGTCGACCTGGGAGAACGACACAAAACTGGCTCGCTCGGAGTCGGTCACCAGGATCAAGCCATCGAGCCACTGCACGTCTTGCAGCAAATCCTCAATGTCGGACAACAAATTCGGGAGAGGAAAAGCCAAGAGGGACCCTCCTTCTTTATCTTTTCTTCAGCTTCTTTAGGTCGTTTTGATGGCTTAGCGCAAGCACTACAAGCAAAGCTTCATGCGCGGAGTTTCAAGCGCGGAGCATCAGGCAGCCCATTTGCCCTCCAACCATGGGCTGATGCTGGACCTCAGAAAACCCAGCTTGACGGGCCAGCGCCTCCTGTTCATCACCCATCGGGAAGCGTTGCAAGCTCTTCTCGAGGTAGGCGTACTCAGCCCTTAAGCCCACTGAAGCGGCGATCGGAACCACCAGGCCTCGGAGGTAAAAGCGCTGAAACTGAGCTGCTGCCGTGCCAGGGAGCAAACGATTGAAATCGAGCACCGCAGCGCGTCCACCTGGTTTCAACACCCGGCGCATTTCCTTAAGACCAAGGGCGGGATCAGCCAGGTTTCGCAGGCCATAGGCCATCACCAAGCCATCGGCAGTCGCCGATGGCAATCCCGTCGCCAGGGCGTCGCCTTGCTGAAATCTCACCGGTAACCATGGCTGACGCCTTTGACGCGCCTCAGCCCCTTGCAGTGGGGCGGCAGCGGCATCGACACCGATCACCATTCCGCCTGGACGCACGCAACGGGCAAGCTCCAGGGCCAAATCCCCAGTACCGCAGCACAAATCAAGCCAGTGCTCACCAGCGATGGGCTTTAGCGAACGCACCACTTGCCGCTTCCACTGCCGATGCAAACCCAAACTCAAAACATCATTGAGACGGTCGTAGCGAGGAGCGACAGCATCAAAAAGCTGCTCAACAGCAGCAGCATCTCCAGGTTTCATGGTCGAATTTTGAGACCGCGGGCCAATAAATCGGCCTTGATTTGCTCCACTGTGAGAACACCGTCGTGCAGCAACGACGCCAACAATGCTGCTGAGGCATGCCCACCCTCAGGTCCGGTGTCCAACGCCGCCGCGATGTGATCCAGACAGCCAGCCCCCCCAGAAGCAATCACCGGCACTGAAACGGCAGCCGCCACAGACCGGGTGAGCTGGAGGTCGTATCCGGCGTGTGTTCCATCTCCATCCATCGAGGTAAGCAGGATTTCGCCTGCGCCTAACTCGGTGACCTGTTGTGCCCAGCGCACAACATCTAAACCGGTATTTTCTCGCCCGCCTTTGACGTAAACGTCCCAGCCATCCGTGCCGCTCTTACGACGCCGCGCATCAATCGCCACAACAATGCATTGACAACCAAAACGCTGCGCTCCTTCCCGCACCAACTCTGGCCGCCCCACGGCGGAGGAGTTCAGGCTCACTTTGTCGGCCCCGGCCCGCAGTAATTCGGTAATGCCTTCAACCGAAGAAATTCCCCCTCCCACGGTGAAGGGGATCGTCACCGACTCGGCGGTGCGTCGCACCAAATCCACAAGCGTTGCTCGTCCTTCGTGGCTCGCGGCGATGTCGAGAAACACCAATTCGTCGGCGCCAGCATGGCTGTAACGGCAGGCCAGCTCCACCGGATCGCCGGCATCGCGGAGGCCGACGAAGTTGATGCCCTTCACGACCCGGCCACGGGCAACATCGAGGCAAGGGATAAGACGCAGGGCAACCATGGTTCTGAGCGCAAAAGCGACTGTTAAGGTTGCGCCACTCTCCAAGCCTCGCAGGCCATGTCCCAGGCTGCATCGATCACCATCGGATCCAAAATCCGAATTTCCCGCGTTCGGGATCGGATTCCCCAAAATTTGGTGGATCTGCTCAAGAAAGACCCCACTGGAACCGTGAAGGAGTTCCGGACCGTTGACGGCAAAGGAATTGGCGTGGTGGTTGACCTGAGCGACGGCTCCACCAGCTGGTTCTTTGAAGACGAAATCACCGCTGCCTGAGTTCGGATTCTGTGAGCGACGCACGTCAGCTGCTGGGCATGAAAGGTGCCTCAGGCACCACCAATATTTGGAAGCTGCGGTTGCAGCTGATGAAACCAGTCACCTGGATTCCCTTGATTTGGGGGGTAATTTGCGGCGCGGCAGCCAGCGGTAACTACCACTGGCAGTTGGATCACGTGCTGGCGGCATTCGCTTGCATGCTGATGAGTGGTCCGCTGCTGGCTGGGTTCACCCAGACCATCAACGACTACTACGACAGGGACATCGACGCGATCAATGAGCCGTACCGGCCCATTCCCTCTGGAGCAATTTCCCTAGGGCAGGTCAAACTTCAAATCTGGATCTTGCTGCTGGCTGGCCTCGGTGTGTCCTACGGGCTCGATGTGTGGGCCCAACACTCCACACCCGTGGTGTTCCTGCTGGCGCTGGGTGGCTCCTTTGTGAGCTTTATCTACTCAGCCCCTCCCCTGAAGCTGAAGCAGAACGGTTGGCTCGGGAACTATGCCCTCGGCGCGAGCTACATCGCGTTGCCTTGGTGGGCCGGCCAAGCCTTATTTGGGCAGCTCACCTGGACGACAGCATTGCTCACCCTGGCCTACAGCTTGGCGGGACTGGGAATTGCGGTGGTCAACGATTTCAAAAGCGTTGAGGGCGACCGTGCCCTCGGACTTCAATCTCTTCCTGTGGTGTT
>QCVC01000015.1:0-30735 GCA_003210515.1 Synechococcus sp. AG-683-B21
GATATATGAAATTGAATACTGGCTTTTCTGTCACATGTTTAATCTATTAGCAGACAATTAAGCTAGAAAAGCTATAGGATGATTTTCATCCGAATGAATATTTTGAAATCAAATCAGTTCGCATCGATTAGCCATCAACGGCAGCTCATGATTGGCACAGTGCCACTTATTTCGAGTTTAGGATTCATTCAGGCTATCTGCTGCTAAACATAGGGAGTTGTTCTCCTCACACAAGAGATCAACACCTCACACACCCAATGCCACTCGTTGAGTGGCATTTTTTATGGGTTTGGAACCCGGGCGCTAACCGAGCAGTGCAGTCCCTTTCGTCGCGACGAGGGTGAACGAACCACTATGGAGTGATTATCGAAAAGTGTCATTCCGGTAGACGTGAAGACGTAAGGTTGGCCCCTCGCTGGCCAGGGCATCGCTACCACTGGGAATCAGTCTGGTAGCCCATTGGTAAATACCCTCATCTGGGTTGAAACTTCGAAACACGATATTGACCTGTTCACCGGGAGGAACCGGAGGGTTGAGATTGATCTTCAGCTCAGGTCCTGCTGTTGAAAACGACGATGTAGCAAAACCTGCGCTAACGCCACCTCGCAGTGCATAACTGCCTTTATAAACCTGAGGTGGACGCTTCCCCCAATCCCACTGATCAGGATTAGGAAGCTGAGTCAACACAACTGTTTCAAGTTCTGCCCCAGCATCAGAGGGGACACGAATACAAATCGTGGTCCGGTTTCGCTCACCTTGGATCGAGGAGGGGTTATGGATCGATAGATGAATAGGTGGTCGGCGGAAAAACGATTGCGCCTTCGTCCACGGCCCAAGCCAAACCAAGCTCGAAAGAATGATCAGCTGCAATGCGAACCGGCTCAAAGTAGTCCAGCCAATTGCCTAGCCTAAACACATTATGCTCATCCACAAAAGAATCATATGCATCAATAATTCGCCCAATGAGGATAATAGGAATAAGGATCAAACCCCGCTTCAAATCGTGCAATGGTACGAATCGAACAGTCTTGATTGCATGGTTGAACTGATCGGATCAAACTTCAAATAAAAGTACTCTTGAAACTCTCCGTTCTCGCTGCATCGTCCGCATGCGTTTTGTCCCTTGGGCTCGGAGCCTGTGGTCCTTCAAAACAAGACGTGGCCTTAGCGGAGGCAAAAGCTGCCATGGCTCAAGCCTGTGAAGACTCCGAGACAGCAATCAAAATCGCAGGGATGGGCTATGAAAATGGATTAAACGATGTTCTCGCTTTAAAAGCTGAGCTGCTCGAGAACATCCAAGGAGATAACCCAACTGACTGGCGGAAGAAATACTCAGATTTTTCATCACAACTTGTCGCAGTTAGGCAGGATTTTGTCGTGAATTATGGTGATTTACGAGAGACGTATGGAAGTGAATGCACCAACGCATCACGTAGAGCTGAGTTCAACGACACTTACGTTACTCCATTCAACAAACGGCTAGTTGTATTAGCCAATAAACTCCATAGTTAGATCTTTCACCACGAGAGGACCCTCAGGACGTGTGCTCGACGCCTAGCCAGCTTGCCTCTGCTCGAGGCCTCTGGAGTGGAGAGATTGCGAAAGCAAATGCCACGCCTGTAAGCATAAATACTTAATAATTAGCTCAAGGGGTTGATGAAGCTGTGGTCCTGCATCTGAATTAGAGAGCCCAACTCGCGTTGTATGTCAGAGGCACGAATCGCTCAACTCCTTCAGGAGGCAGAGGAACATCTTCGTCAACGCAATTGCAGACAGCGCTACGAAAGAGCCGTCGAGCGTCTTCCCGACAGCCGACGTGGCATTTGGTATGGCGACGACAAACGCGCTGCTTAGCTCAATTCGATTGCGGTACCGAGTCTCACTGCTTCGACCCAACTTGATTCCCCACCAGGCCTTTTGCAGGGCCTGGTTTTTTTAGGCCCTGTTGCTGCATGGCACCAGAATCAGATGCAACCCCGAAGCAACCTCGGAGATACTGCCGGGATACCCTGAAGTTGCTTCAAGTAGAAAAGCACGTTAAGTTGACCCAAAAGGCGCGTGCCATGGTCAAAACGACCACTCGGGAAAATCAGGTGAAGCTGACGGTCTCTGTGCCGCCCAGCCTTCATGTTTTATTGCGCAGTTGGGCCATATGCGAAGGCCGTGAACTTACGAGTGTGGTGCTCCAGTGCGTTGAGTATTCAGTGCGGCAACTCAAAAGCAATGGATCAATACCAGGCGCTGCGATCCGTCATTACGAGTCGTCCTGCGATGAGCGCCTCGCCATTGGTGGGCCATGACTGTTGAATTAGCCCTGATTGAGCATGCACTCCAGGGTTTAACCATGGACGTGGTCATCAACCTGACGGAGCATGTTCAGACACTGGAGCTAAGGCCCAACGGACAACTTTTTACTGCATATCGAGATATTGATCAAACACTTTTGATTGGATACAGCGAAGACTTACCAGCGGAACAACTAAGTCTTAGGCAACGGAATTTTTTTACAACGGGCACACGTCGTGGAACCAAAAGAGAGCATCGATTACTTTTGCATACCCTTAAAGATTTGAATATCCAAGGAACCTATAATGAAAATTGTTTTTCGGCGAATATCGATCTGATTGAAAATCTTATCAATTTAAACTGGCCTGTTGGAGAGATCAAAACAATGACAACACAATCCTTACATGAAAAAAAATCATGAGTAATGCAAAACTGTCCCCTTGATCTCTCGAGCCTTGACAACAAACTCGTTGAGTTGATCGGGCATGACTGGTGGAGATTTACCAGAATCAACTGATCGGTAATGATCGGCGATGCACCAAGCTTTTGTCGCTGGATTAGAAATTAATCTAGGGATCAGATGAAGATGCAAGTGCTGTGCACCTTCACCGAAAGCAATTGTATAAACCCGATCACACTGGGTTAGTTGTTTTATCAAAGTGCAAGCATCACGAACAGCTATTCCCCAATTTGATGACTCTTTAGCCGAAAAATCGATGGGCCCTGAACAATGTCGTAACGAATCCAAAAGCAACCAGCCAAGAAGTGGAGCTGGTGCTGGATGATGACGCAAGACCCATAGATCATCCCTGTAAATCTCATATTTCTTCTCTTGATCAATATTGCGATGCAGATCACAGATTGGACAAATAAGAGTCATAGCAGACTTCCAAATAGATTAGCAATGAGGTGTTTCCAAATTATTTTTATCGCTTAGCTATCCCTCTCCCATTTCCCAACAAACCAAGATCAATAATTACGCCAAAAGCCACAATTAGTATTCCACTAAATGAAGATAGACCGCCAAAGGATGCTGTTGCCCAACAGAAACCCAATGTAGTTGTTGGGAGAAAGACCAATCCCGCAATCGGAAGCACGGGGTTTGGAACTCCAAATCCCTCAAATGGCTGAAGTACGAAGACACTGTTGAAAAACCACATCAAAACAAGAATCAAACGGGGCGCCAGCAAACCAACAGCAGCAAAAAGGCACATAGGGAGACGTCGAACCAATTCATGCTTAGCCACATTTGCTGCCAATTAGCCAAAGTCGAAACGGCTTAGAACATCTCAGCTCAAGAGCATCGCTCAAGATTCCAAAGCGCAATTCAATGCCACTTCAAAAGGGATTGATGCATTGGGCAGTGCCAAAAGTTGGCTGGAAAGAGCCGCAAGATCAGACGGTTGCGTCATCTCCGCAGCGGATACACGACTCACTTCATGGGCCATATCTGTATTGACCCAACTCGGACAAAGCGCCGTCACACGTATTCCTTGATCCCAGCCCGTGTTTCGCATGCTTTGACAGAGACCCATCAAAGCAAACTTGCTTACGGGATAGCCGGCCATCTGACCTTTGACTCTCTTTCCACTCATCGACACCAAAACTTGAATTCGACCTTCACCAGAACGACACAACTCAGACCAGGCCGCCTTCGTTAGCCACCAAGGTCCCATCACATTTACGTTCCATAGGTCGTCAAGATCGTCTTCTTCCCCATCGCGAAATAGAAGTGGTGTAGTGCGAAGAATGCCAGCGCAATGAATGAGTCCATCGACCCTCCCCCATGCCTTAACTGTCGCGTTGACCCAAGCTGATGCACTATCAGGATCCTTTGCCTCATAGGGGTGGCAGAGCACTTGGTCACAATCGAAGCAGGTTCCATTCAGGGCCTCGGGATTTCGAACACCCAAGCTGAGTTGATAGCCGTCAGAGAGCAAACGCTCCGCAATCGAGCGACCGATTCCACGGCTAGAACCGCTAACCAGAATTGTTTTAGTCATTACTTGGCTGCATCATCAAAGCGAGAAGATCTTCAGGTGTTGCAGCTTGAAGCAACAAATTGCGATTCGCCATCGACAAAAACTCTTGATTTGTGGCTTGATCCAGGAACGACAACAATGGGTCGTAGTAGCAGTTGACATTGAGAACGGCACAAGGCTTCTGATGCAACTTCAATTGACACCAGGCCAGAGCTTCAAATAGCTCTTCCAACGTGCCAAAGCCTCCCGGTAAGGCCATCAAACCATCACCTAGCTCCAGCATCCTGGACTTACGTTGTTGGATCGACTCCACAACTTCTAAGCGCGTGAGTCCTTGATGAACAAGGTTGGCTTGATTGAGTGGTTTGGGAATGATTCCAACGACATCACCGCCTGCTCCGAGAACAGAATCGGCCAATGCTCCCATCAGTCCAACTTGAGCACCCCCGTAGACAAGGGTGATCTTCCGTTCAGCAAGGCAGGTGCCAAGCCGTTGGGCCGCTTCTACATAACACCGATGATTTCCTGAATAGCAGCCGCAGTAAACAGTGAGTGCTTGCATGCATTCTTTCTATGACATGGTTCATAATAGTTAGACAATACTGCGTTATTTAATATGTCTCGCAAGCTACAGCTCGAACTTCTTGAACACCACCCCATCAGAGATGCAGCAAGCGGCCTGAATGAACCATCAGGCCTCGCACTCGATCGACAAGGAACAAGCCTTTATACCGTTAGTGATGATACAAGGATTATTTTTAATTTAGACCTCCAGGGGAGGATTATCCCTAATTCATCATTTCTTATTAACGTCAAAGATTTAGAGGGGCTTGCGGTTACAGCAGACGACAAAACGATACTTGCGGTTCAAGAGGAATCAAATTCAATCATTCAATTTGACATCTTTACCAGGAAGGAAATCCAACAAATTCCGCTTGCAACCCTGAAGAACTATGATAAAATTGCGGTGTATTTTACTCATGCGGATCAAAACAAAGGACTGGAGGGGATCACTATAAATTTCAACAACAATCATATATTTATCGTCAAGGAGGGGGCGCCCGGCCTACTCATCGAACTCGACTCAGAATGCGAAACGATCATCAATTATTGCAAGCTTAATGAAAAACACGGCTTCAAACATCCAAGGATTAAATCTGAAAAGCTCGATTTTTCAGGCCTAAGTTATGATTCTACCAGCGATACAATTTGGATTACCAGTGACAAAGGAGAATGCCTCTTTCATTTCAACTTTAATGATAAGAAAGTTTTAAGCCGCCTAGATCTACCCCGTGAGTCAGACACTCAATCCAAACGCGTTACCAAATCGGAAGGAGTTGCTTTTGATCCCAACAATCAGCGTCTTTACATTGTGAGTGAACGGGACTGCGAGCTCTACATTTATCAACTGCATGACCACAACGAAGCCGCTACGAATTTTGATGACGGGTGCCAATAGTGGCATCGGTGAAGCTGCGGCACGCCATCTCCAGGAAAGCGGACATGCCCTGACTGTCGTCTGCAGAAGTCGCGAACGCGCTGAACAGAGCTTGGATTGGCTTCAGGACCCGAGCCAAATCCTGATTGCAGATCTCGCAGATCTGATCGCTGTGAAGAAGATGGTTGATCAGCTTGCTCTGGATGGCCAGCAGTTTGATGTTCTTGTTTTGAATGCAGGTCTTCAATACGCCGGGGTTGATACACCCCGTTGGAGCCAACAGGGATTTGAACTCACCTGGGCTGTCAATCACCTGGCGCACCAGTGTCTCCTTCAGCTGGTCTTACCCCTCTTGCAAGACAGTCCGTCGCCGCGTGTGGTGATTACAGCGTCGGAAGTGCATAACCCCACGACGGGAGGTGGTCGAGTCGGACAGCCTGCGGGTCTTGGCACCCTGGCAGGACTGGATCAAGGAAAAGGTGCATCCATGGTTGATGGCACCAGCGCCTTCAGTGCTGACAAGGCCTACAAAGACAGCAAATTATGCAATCTATTGATGGGACTTGAACTCTCGCATCGACAACCACAACTACATGTTTTGTGCTGGAGTCCTGGACTCGTTATTCCACGAAGCAAGGATGGTTTTTTCCGCGAGAGTCGGAAAGCAAATCCCTGGGGCCAAGCTGTGTTCGGCTTCATAGCAAGAGATCTCTTTCGGCTCACGGAACAACCAGAACGGGCTGGGAACCTTCTTGTTTCCCTGGTAATGGGTGATCACGATGCAACGGGCATGCGCTACATGAGCAATCACGTTGTAGCTCCTGGGAAACACATTTTTGAATCGACTGAACCCTCGCCAGAAGCAACGGACATGGGTTTAGCCCGCACGCTTTGGCAACTCAGCGAAAACCTGATCAAAACCAGTTTGCAAACCCCAGCCTGAGGGGTCTTAGCCCTTGTTTATTGGACATCAAGCTGCACTAGCCGCAGCCATGGCATGGACCACGGCCAGTGCCCTTTGGCGCTCCCTATCTCAATTCGGGACGGCCATCGAACTCAATGGCCTGAAGAACGGGCTAGCGCTCCTGTTCTTTCTGCCCTTTTTATTCACCCTGCCTTGGACCGATCAAATCGGCGCCATCGTCGTGCTGCTGCTGAGCGGGGTGATTGGGATTGCTGCAGGGGATAGTTTTTATCTAGGTGGACTACGACGGCTGGGTACACAGCGGGCTCTCACCGTTGAGGCCATTGGTCCGGTTTTGGCCAGCATGGGAGGCGTGTTGATGATGGGAGACACGGTTCGACCAGCGTCTTGGGCGGGGGCATTGCTGGTGAGTTGTGCCGTTGTTTTGGTGGCACAGCAATCCAAAGCGTCGTCAGCCACCAACGGCACAGCTTTTGGTCTTCTGCTGTGTGTGCTGGCGGTGATGTGTGGACTAAGCGGTGCATTTCTGTCGCGGCATGTTCTGATCACGAGCTCGCTCAGCCCAATGCAAACGGCTGCCATTCGCCTGCTAGGGGGATGGCTTGGATTGCTACCACTGCTTCGCGGACGTCTATGCCCCAAACATTTACCAAAGGGTGTGGTGGCAAAGGTCGTCCTTGCGACCCTTTTGGGCACCAACCTCGGCATCGTTCTTCAGCAGATTGTCTTTCAAATCCTTCCCGTTGGCCAGGGAATCACCTTGATGAGTACGGCACCGGTGATGGCCCTTTTTCTCCATCGTCTGGAGGGGGAATCACTTCAATGGCAGGGGGTCGTTGCGGGACTCTTAGCCGTATCGGGCGTGGGATTAAGCAGCCTTTGAAGCCCTGATTCCAGGGCTGAACTCGCCGCATCATTCAAAGCAAGAACAACCAAATCAACGCCTGTGCCAGAGGTTGGACGCCAAGCGTCCTTGGGAGCTGCTTCAAACCAGCTGTTCAAGCGAGGGCCCACCATTTGCAGCTGAAGCGGAAGAGCCTTACCCGCGAGCCACACACGCCCCTTCAGGCGAATCACCTGGTGTTGACGCACGAGCTCGGGGAGGAGTGATTCAAGCGCTTTTCGATCCCAATCCCCCTCCATTCGCACGCCTTGGCCGATGACCTCGACGTGGCTGTGGTCATGGTGGCTGTGGTCATGGTGGTGGTGGTCATGGTGGTGGTGGTCGTCATCGTGGTGATGGTCATGCTCGTCGTGGGCATGGCCCACGGAGTGGTGCTCAATGCCCAACACGACGGAGGAATCCAGAACACCGTTCGACACCGGTAACAGGGTGGTTCCCGGCCTGACCTTCGGTGCGACGGCCGCCTGCACAGACTCGAGTTTCGCCGCAGACAACGTGTCAGCACGGCTGATCAGCACCAAATCTGCCGCTTGCAATTGATCCCGAAACAATTCATCAATGGCCGTGATGTGATCGAGGCTTGGGTCCTCCGCCCGTTGTCGTTCCAGCGCTTCTCGATCCGCCACAGGACTCCCTTCAGAGAGGGCTTCGCCATCCACCAAGGTGACGACACCATTGACGTGAACCCGACTGCGAATCTCGGGCCAATCCAACGCTTGCAGCAGGGGGCGTGGCAAGGCCAAACCACTCGTTTCCACAACGATTCCGTCCAATCGATCCGAACGCTCGAGCAGCTTCTCCATGGTGGGGAGAAAGTCGTCCTGAACCGTGCAGCAAAGGCAGCCGTTGTTGAGTTCAACTAAGCGGTTCTCAACCTCCTCGTCCGGACAGAAACCACAACTCCGAATCAGATCACCATCCAAACCAACGCTACCGAACTCATTCACCATCACCGCCAAGCGTTGGCCGCTGTTGGTTAACAGGTGGCGCAGAACAGTGGTTTTACCAGCACCAAGGAACCCTGTGATGACCGTGACAGGAAGTCGATTCGCCATGACCAAGTACTCAAGGACGACACCCGAGACTTTCACGGGTAGAGACCCCACTCTGAGGGTTCACACCATCGGCAGAGCTACAAAGAGCCCTTTGTTGGGGGAGGTCGATCACTGCATCGGTGAAATCAGCACCCTCAATCTGTGCATCCGTAAAACGACTTTGCATCAACATTGCGTTGGTTAAAACAGCCCCACGCAGATCTGCACCGTCAAATCGACTTGCAAAACCCACCACATCAGAAAGATTGGCATCTCGCAAATCAGCACCTTGCAATTGAGTGGTGTTGATCACGGCACCCCGAAGATCAGCACCGCTGAGGTTCACATCGCGAAGGTTGGCCTTGAGGAACTCCTTCTCTTTGAGATCCATGCCATGCATGTCTTCTGTAATCCCCTGATAAGAGCTGCTGCCGCGCAACTCAGGAGCCGTAATCGCGGCGACAGAATCAGTCCAGAACAGTGTGGTGAAAACAATCAACACAGCCGCCAGAATTGAGACTGGGCGGAAGAGAGCTTGCATCTGGACGGGTAGCTTGATCGCTCACGTTATGGCAGTTCCCAACTGAGCGTCGCTTATGGCCATGAGCCTTCGGGTGGTGGTGCCCCCGCATCCACTGATCGGTCACTGGCTCACGATGCTGCGGCACCGCGAGACACCGCCAGCGTTGTACGCAACAGCCATGCAAGAGCTGGGTCGCTGGCTCACCTATGAGGCGCTTCGTGATTGGTTGCCCCATCGTCGCGAACCCATTCCCACTGCCAATGGAGACACCGAAGGGCTCGTGGTGGAGTCGAGAGCTCCCCTCCTAGCCATGCCTGTAATGCCTGGGGGTTTGGAGTTATGGCAAGGAGGACGACAGGTCCTCCCCGAGGCATCCCTTTGCCTAAACGGCGTTCCTGACAGCATCGAAACCAACGCAGGGTTGGTGATCTTTATCGATCAAATCACCGATGGACATGCGGTGCTACGGCTGCTGCAAGACCTGCAGCATCAAGGGGTAAGTGGCAATCGGATTCGCTTGGTTACGGCTCTCTGTGCCAACCCGGGGTTGAAATCCCTGGGAGAAGCCGTACCGGACCTCACGATTTACACCACTTGCATCGATGAGGGGCTTGACGCATCCGGGCTCGCAATTCCAGGAATTGGTGACCCTCTGCAAAGGCTCAACCTCAGGTTGAAGGGCCGTGTCTAGATTTAAAAAATAGTTTTTCAAACCAATTGTTTCGGCCATGGTGCAGAACCACGACAGCGGCTCAGGCACATTCACATCGTTGGTGACAGGAGCCGTCATCGGTGCAGCGGGTCTTGCCTGGTGGTTACTGAACGAAGCCGATCGTCGCCGTCGTATCGGTGGACAAAAAGCAATGCTCTACGTCCCCCGAATGCAAGACGGATCAGAGGTTTATGAAAGCTCCGATAATGGTCAACTCGAGGAACGGGTTGAAAAACTCAACGCCGAAATCGCCCGCGTTCGCGCTCAACTTGAGGGTCTCGGGACTAACGACTGAGTCGTCAGTAGGTTGGCGAGAAAGCTGAAGGCCCAGTTCGCGCCATGCTCAGATCCGACGCCGTTACCAAAGGGATTCAGCGATCCCCCAACCGCGCCATGCTCCGGGCCGTTGGTTTTGGTGATGCTGATTTCGGCAAACCGATCCTGGGAATCGCCAACGGCTACAGCACGATTACGCCCTGCAATATCGGGCTTGATATTTTAGCGAAACGTGCCGAAAAAGCAGCACGTCTGGCTGGAGGAATGCCGCAAATGTTTGGCACCATCACGGTGAGTGATGGGATCTCGATGGGGACTGAAGGGATGAAATATTCCCTGGTCAGCCGTGAAGTCATCGCCGATGCGATCGAAACGGCCTGTAACGGTCAGAGCATGGATGGGGTCTTGGCCGTTGGTGGCTGCGACAAAAATATGCCTGGTGCGATGTTGGCCATGGCACGGATGAATATCCCCTCCGTGTTTGTTTATGGGGGAACGATCAAGCCGGGAAAACTCGGTGGCTGTGATCTCACTGTGGTGAGTGCCTTTGAAGCCGTGGGTCAAATCACCAGCGGCAAAATCGATGAAGAACAACTCACGGCGGTAGAAAAGAACGCCTGCCCTGGTGCTGGTAGTTGCGGCGGCATGTTTACCGCCAACACGATGAGTGCCGCCATCGAAACAATGGGGTTAAGCCTCCCCTACAGCTCCACCATGGCGGCGGAGGACCAGGAAAAAGCGGATAGCGCTGCTCGATCAGCAGAGGTGTTAGTCGATGCCGTGAAAGCCAACATCAGGCCACTCGATCTCCTCACAACAGAAGCATTCGAAAATGCCATCAGCGTGATCATGGCGGTTGGGGGCTCGACCAATGCTGTTTTGCACTTACTGGCGATTGCTCGCACTGCTGGGGTTGATTTGAGCATTGACGACTTTGAACGCATTCGTCAGCGCGTTCCAGTGATTTGCGATCTCAAACCAAGCGGTCGTTTCGTCACCGTTGATCTCCACAACGCCGGAGGAATCCCTCAGGTGATGAAGTTGCTTCTTGATGCCGGATTGCTCCACGGCGATTGTCAAACAGTGGAAGGGAAAAGCCTCAACGAATTGTTGGCAGATGTGCCATCAGAGCCGCCCGCAGATCAGGAGGTGATCCGACCTCTGACAAATCCGATGTACAGCAAGGGACACCTCGCCATCCTCAAGGGGAACTTGGCCATCGAGGGGAGTGTGGCCAAAATCAGCGGTGTTAAAACACCTGTGCTGACCGGTCCGGCTCGGGTTTTTGAAAGTGAGGAAGACTGTTTGGCTTCCATCCTTGAGAAAAAGATCAACGCGGGAGACGTCGTTGTGATTCGCTACGAAGGGCCAGTCGGTGGACCGGGCATGCGCGAAATGTTGGCGCCCACCTCAGCCATCGTCGGCCAGGGACTCGGCGACAAAGTGGCGTTAATCACCGATGGACGGTTTAGCGGCGGCACCTACGGACTCGTGGTGGGTCACGTTGCTCCAGAAGCTGCTGTTGGTGGAACGATTGGCCTTGTGCAAGAGGGAGACAGCATCACCGTGGATGCCAATCAACTCCTGCTGCAGCTCAACGTTGATGAAACCGAGTTGGCCCAACGACGAGCAGCATGGTCGAAACCGAAACCTCGCTACACCACTGGTATTTTGGGTAAATATGCCCGACTCGTTTCCACATCCAGCAAGGGGGCTGTCACCGATCAACCGGATTAATTAACTGGGTTGCAGAAGGGAATGCAAACGGCGTCCAAGCGCTTCAAGTGGGCCTGCGTCCTGGGGCGCTGAGAGCCGTTGGCCATTTTCGCCATGCATCCAAACGGGATGACGGCCCTGCCAAAGCATCGGCCGTTCCGGCTGGTCCCACCAACTCAGCATCAAATTGATATCGTCTCCGCTGCGATAGATCTCTAGCTCCAAGTCTCGTTCAGGGCAGCGCTCTCCCTGGGGATCGCGGCTCTCAATCCGCACATTCAGCTCATCCAGAACAGCGGGGGCGGAGGGGTCGATGGGCACAACCGCATGGACCCACGGCTTGAGGCACACATCTGCCGACTTCGCAATCAGCATCAAAAGATCCATGGCGTTATGGCAGCGCTCGGATCGAACGAATTAAGAGGCGAATCTCCCCTGGCCTGAAACCAGGATTGAGCGCACCAGCATCGCCAAACTTGGAGTGGAGCACCTGCAAACGCGTAATGCCGCCGGTATCAAATTTCAGTGGCAGCCCCACAGGTTTGGCACGGATGGTGGGACGTAAATCAGAAAACGGAATCGTGAGGCGGGTTGTTCCTTCAGCTTGCGTTGGAACATCAATCACCCAACGCACACCACCAGGAATTAATTCGGTGAGTCCCATGGCACCATCTCTGCAACCAAGGGCAATTTTGAGAGTGCGACCTGCACCATCCACATCAATCTGAAGGGCAGAGTATGGGGAGAGGTCGAGGGGAGGCTGCAAGCGCGGTGATCGGCAACTGACGAATCCACCCCCCGCTTCGACGAGCTGGCCTTCAAGCAGAAGACCATCGGTAGTGCTTCGACACCCCGCCCGGGAATTTCCTCCCATGATGGTGTCGTTCAAACTTGCCCATTCAGCGAAATCGCTGCCTTGGAATAAAACGTGTTCAGAGGCCGGCGGTTGCATCCTGATCCGCAATGATCAGCACATCACTAGCAGGTTGAACCAGTCGAGCGGGAGTCCGCTCTGAAGATTCCGTTGAATCCAAGAGTCGTCGAAGCGCTTCTTGTTTGTTAGCACCACTTACCAGGAAGATCACTTGGCGTGCAGCGCTGAGCACTGGTGCGGTGAGGGTGATGCGGTCAAGACCTTTCCCCCGTCCAACGGTTGCCCAATGGTCGGTCACGCCGGGGGCTTCCGTACCTGGAAAGAGGGAAGCGGTGTGGCCATCATCGCCAAGGCCCAACAACATCACATCAAAGATGGGCGGGTTAGCCGGACACAGTCGCGACACCAAATCGGCCATGGCGACGGCACTGGCCTCAGCATTTTCGAGCTCCACAGTGGGCACCGGATGGAAGGCCGCCACGGAGGCAGGACCCTCCGCCAACAATGTTCGTCGAAGCATGCGGGCATTGCTGGAGTCGTCGTTGGCTGAAACCCAACGTTCATCTCCAAGAACAACATCAACCCTGTCCCAAGGCAGATGTTCTTGCCCGAGCAACGCATACGCGTTGCTCGGGGTTGATCCACCTGATAAAGCAATCTGACAACGATCCCGTTGATCGAGAGTCAGAGCAATCTGAGCAGCAATGGTCTGAGAGGCCTGGCGAGCCAGGTCCTCGGAATCACTGGCTTGAACAACGCGGTAGTTCGTCATCGATGAACCGCTCAATCCAACCACTCGGTGTGGAAGCTCCCCTCTTCATCAACCCTCTTGTAGGTATGGGAGCCAAAGCAGTCGCGCATGGCCTGCACAAGGTTTTGGGGCAACCGACCTGTGCGATAGCTGTTGATGTAGTCGAGGGTGCTACTGAAACAGGGCACAGGAATACCCGCTTCAGCAGCACCAGCCACTACCTGCGCTAAACCAGGCAACCGACGGTTGACTTGATCGGCAAACCAAGGATCCACCATCAAATTCTCAAGCTGGGGGTCGGCGCTAAACGCGTCTTGGATGCGCTTCAACAGGCGCGAGCGAATGATGCAACCACCTTTCCAAATCTGAGCAATGGACGGCATGTCCAAGCCGTAATCAAGATCGTTGGAAGCAATGCGCAAAAGCTCCATACCCTGGGCATAACTGGCCACACAGCTCAAAACAACGGCATCCATCAATGGAGACATTGCATCGGACGGCTGACCAAGATCAAAATCTTTGATCGACGGACCCTTCAACACCTCCTCAGCCTTCACACGTTGGGGCTTCATTGAACTCATCACCCGTCCATTCAAAGAGGCATAAATCGTGGGAACAGAAGCGCCCATCTGCAACGCAGTCACCACAGTCCAAAGACCCGTGCCTTTTTGTCCGGCCTGATCCATGATCTTTTCAACCAAGTCGCCGCCATCCTTGGGATCTTTGGTGCGCAAACAAACTTCGGTGATTTCCACCAAGTACGACGCCAGCTCTTCTGTGGAATTCCACTGGCCGAGAACATCAGCCATTTGGTCTCCATTCATTCCTTTGACCCGCTTCATCAGGTCGTAGGCCTCGGCCAAAATCTGCTCAATGCCGTACTCAATGCCGTTGTGAACGGTTTTCACCAAGTGACCTGAACCGCCAGGGCCGATGTAGGTGACGCAAGGCCCATCTTCAACCTGGGCGGCCATCTTGGTCACAAGGCTCTCAATGGCGTCGTAGGACGCTTTGGTTCCACCTGGCATCATGCTGGGACCTTCGAGGGCCCCCTTGGCACCTCCAGAAACACCCATACCGATGAAGCCAAAGCTCTTGCTTTCCAGCTGCTTCACACGACGTTCGGTGTCTTGATAATCGGAGTTGCCACCATCAATTAAGAGGTCACCCTCATCCAACAAAGGGGAAAGCTGGTCAACAACGGCGTCTACAGCAGGACCCGCCTTCACCATCATCAAAATTCGACGTGGACGTTCAAGCTTTTCGACGAAATCTTGAAGATCAGTCGCGCCTTGAATGTTTTTACCGGCGCCTTGCCCCTTTAAAAAATCCTCGGTTTTGGAATACGTGCGGTTGTATACAACGCTTGAGAAACCATTGCGCTCGGCATTAAGGACGAGATTTTCGCCCATAACACCGAGACCGATTAAACCGAAGTGGGACTTGGTCATGCTCTGAGAGCTGTCGACGACTGATGCCAGTGTGAGCATCTAGACGGTGGTCCGCTGCACATTCAGAGGGTTGTGTCAGGGATGGAGGATGGATGTCCTTCAGCTCCAGATCACAACATCGGGATCAAATCACGGTTCCATCCTGGATCGTGGCGTTCTTCTGAACAACGACAATTCCATTACGGATGTAGAAGCCGAGGTCGGAACGATCAGCCTCCTCCACATGATCTTTGTTGATGATCGAAACGTTTGAGCCGATACGAGTGTTCTTGTCGAGGATTGCCCGCTTCACAGTTGTGCCAGGGCCCACACCAACAGGAATCCCCCCCTGCTGACGGATAGTTTCGCGCTCCTCATTCGATTCAAAGAAATCAGCGCCCATTACCAGAGTGTCTTGCAACACAACGTCGGTTTCAACACGGCTCCGGACCCCTAATACACAATGATTAATGCTGCAAGATTTGAGGATAGAACCTTCACCAATAATAGAATTAACGATTTGAGCATCAACTAACTTGCTAGGGGGCAAATAGCGGGGACGGGTATAAATAGGAAACTTTTCATCGTAAAAACTAAATGGTGGAGTGGGTTGCTGAGTTAAGGCAAGATTGGCCTCATAGAAAGCACCAATGGTTCCAATATCTTCCCAGTAATCATCAAAGACATAGCTTTGAAGCTTGTCCCCACGCTTCAAAGCCTCGGGAATAATTTCTTTTCCAAAGTCTTTGTGGCCTGGATGCTTGTCAAGCAGGTCAAACAGGGTGTCGCGACTGAACACGTAAATCCCCATTGATGCCAAATATGGACGCTCCTGAGCAGATTCGGGAGTTAATCCAAATCGAGATGTATCGACAGCCATCTCAAGCAGGGATTCCCCTTTGGGCTTCTCACGGAACTCTTGAATATTGCCATCACTATCCGTGCGCATTAATCCAAATGATTCAGCCTGCTTCGCATCAACGGGGAGAGCGGCAACGGTGAGATTGGCACCTGTGCGTCTGTGATGTTCAAGGAATAAGCTGTAATCCATCCGGTACAGCTGATCACCGGACAGAATCAAATACTCGTCGACATCCCATTCCTGAAAAAGCCACTGATATTTACGAACAGCATCGGCAGTTCCCTCGAACCAAGAAGGGCTATCGGGGGTTTGTTGAGCAGCAAGCACTTCAACAAATCCTCCGCCAAAGGAATTAGATAGATTAAAAGTTTGGCTTAAATGACGATTCAGCGATGCGCTGTTGAACTGCGTCATCACGTACATCTTGTGGATGTCGGAGTTGATGCAGTTACTAATGGGGATATCGATCAGTCGATATTTGCCTGCTAGAGGAACAGCAGGCTTCGCCCGCATCTTGGTAAGGGGATAGAGGCGGGTACCAGCACCGCCGCCAAGAATAATCGCCAGAACTCTCTTCATGCCGCTACCCAAATCGGCGTTGCCGCAAGAACTTACCGGAGAATTCCTTCTGAAAACCAACCTGGAGCACGAATCGGACGAGATTGCTGGGAATCAACTCTGGACAGCCCCAGCTCATGAGTCAGGAAGGGTCTAGATCAAAGAGTCGCTCGACGGCACGAAGCGCCTGTTGGCGCTCGCTACGGGCTTGTGAAGCCCTCAATTTGGTCACAGGGGTGTGCAGAATTTTGTTGATGATGCCTTTGCTTAAAGCCTCAACAACCTTGCGCTCACGGGCTGAGAAGTCTGGTCCCATACGGCTCAGCGCTTTTTGCAACTCCTCAGTGCGAATCGTTTCCATCGACGACCGCAATTGATTGATGGTGGGAACCGCCTCAAGGCTGTCCCACCAGTCGAGGAATTGTTGAGCTTCATCCTGGAGCAGATGCTCAGCCTCACGGGCGATGGCCTGCCGCGCTTCCTGGTTGCGTGCTACGACCTCTTCGAGATCATCAACATCGTGGGATTCAACGCCATCAACGGTCGCTGCATCGGCAGCAACGTTGCGGGGCACACCAATATCAATTAAGCGAAGCTGACTTCGGCGATTGAGGGGCTTGAGTCGCGATGCATCAATAATTGGATCTTCAGCAGCCGTGCTGGTGAAGACAAGAGAGCACGTGCTGAGAAAGGTGTTGAGATCAGTTAGGGGACTGCACTCAACAGATAAATCCGGGAAATCGTTGGCGAGACGCTGAGCAGTTTCAACGGTTCGATTAACAAGAACTACGCCTGATGCGCCTTTCGCTTGGAGGTGCTGCAAAAGTAGTCGACTCATCCGACCTGCCCCCACAACAGCGATCTGCTCACTTTCAAGGCTGACCAAGTCGTCAACGCCGCGCGACTGACCCAACTTGAGTTGTGCGAGTTCAACGGCCGCCGAACTGATGGATACGGCACCAGTTCCTAAATTCGTTTCGCTGCGAACTTTTTTTCCAGTCGTAACAGCTTGTGTGAGCAATCGATTCAAGATCGGGCCCAGGGATTTATGTTCCTGCCCAAGCCGCATCATCTTTTTAACCTGGGAAAGGATTTGACCTTCTCCCAGAACAAGACTGTCTAAACCAGCAGCAACTCGTAGCAAATGATCAACCGCATCTTGGTGATGAAAGTTGAATAAATGAGGAGACAATTCTCCAGTTTGCAAACCAGAGTGATTGCTCAAAAATTCATTGACAGCTCCCACTCCGAGTTCAGGGTGGCGAACCAAGGTATAGATCTCAAGTCGATTGCAGGTGCTGAGGATTGACGCCTCAAGCACCTGGTCGTTTCCCCGAAGGGTTTTGAGAGACATTTCCATGCTCTGCTCAGGAATACTGAGCCTTTCCCGGATTTCCACCGGAGCCGTGCGATGACTGAGGCCGACGACGGCTATGTGCATGGAAATGATCCTCTCAACCGTGTTGGACGATTAGTTCAAAGCGATGCTTTGAGCTCCATCCTTCATGTGGATGGTGGTGGTGAAACTGCACGTGTTGTTCATGTTGCTGATGACCAAGCTGCTCGTGCGTGTGCAATCGGCTTCGAACTTGACGCCGTTGAAGAGAAGCCCATCAGTGATGCCACTGCCAGCAAAAACAACATGTTCGCCGCAAGCGAGCTCCGAGGCTTCGTACACCTTATCTGGGTCAGTGATGCCCATTTCAGCAAGACGCTGCAAGTTGCCTTCCTTCGTCATGTCTGCCCACTCAGAGGTTTGAGCAATGGCAGGGTCGTACACCAGCTGTCCTTGGAAGTGACCACCCAACGCGCGCATGGCAGCAGCGGAAATTACACCTTCGGGGGCGGCACCAATACCCATCAAGCAATGGGTACCCGTACCAGCAAAACCACAGGCAATCGCCGCTTGAACGTCGCCATCGGAAATCGGCTGAATCCGAGCACCGGTGGCACGAATTTCAGCAATCAAATCCTTGTGACGGGCGCGATCCATCACAACGATGGTGAGCTCATCAGGAGCAAGACCTAAGCACTCGCTAAGGATTTTGATGTTTTCGGTGGCTGATTTACGGATATCAACCTTTCCCTTCGCAGCTGGAGGTGCTGCGAGTTTCTTCATATAGAAGTCGGGAGCGTTGAACAGACCACCACGGTCGGAAGCTGCCAAAACTGCCATCGAGCCACGCTGGCTGTAGGCGCAAAGGTTGGTGCCTTCGCAGGGATCCACTGCGAAGTCAACGCCAGGGCCGTTGCCCGTTCCAACTTCTTCTCCGATGTAAAGCATGGGAGCTTCGTCGCGCTCACCCTCACCAATCACGATCTTGCCTTGCATATTGATCTGATTCATGCGCTTACGCATGGCATCAACTGCAAGAGCATCAGCCTCGTCTTTCAGGCCTTTGCCGGAGAGCGTGGCGGAAGCAATGGCGGCCTGCTCGACGATCTCGAGAATTTCCTGAATAAGCGACTGATCCACGGGACTCCGGATAATGAGGGTAATTGGGCTAGCGAGGCGTGCTGACAGGGCAGTTGGCCCATGCCGCAGTCGATCTCGGCTTAGAAGCGCGGCTCACTGTATCAGCGGTACGCAAGCCTCTTGAGGGGGGCGGAGCTTCTATAAAATTTCGCCAGTTTTATCACTAGTAATGGCTACGACACACAGACCGATTCAGATCATTCCGTCTGTTCTTCCAGCGGATTGGGCCGCCATGGGTCAATGTGTCAAAGACCTCGAGAATGCAGGAGTTGACCGCATCCAGTTCGATGTAATGGATGGCAACTTTGTGCCAAATCTCACTTTCGGACCAGAGCTCATTAAGGCGTGCAGGAAATATTGCAATGTCGCTTTTGAAACTCAGTTAATGGTGAGCCAATACAACTGTGAAACAATGCTTGGAGAGTATGTAGAAGCAACAAAAGGGCCCAATGGGGAACCTGGGGTGGTGATAGCCCATGTCGAAGCCAATACCCACCTACATCGAGTTCTTGGCCAAATCAGAGAGATGGGGGGAAGCCCATCTGTGGCCATGAACCCGCACACACCAATGGAAATGATCAAAAATATTTTAGACATGGTCGATCATGTTTTGATTATGACAGTTAATCCAGGATTTGGCGGCCAAGCATATATCCCAACAATGCTTGAAAAAATAAGTGAATTAAGAAAAACAATTGTAGAAAGAAATCTCGATATAGATATAGAGGTTGATGGCGGAATTAAAGCCAATTGGACCATATCCCAATGTTGCGCCGCCGGAGCAAACTGTTTTATTGCGGGAAGTGGAATGTTTGCTTATCCAACCCTGAAGGAAGGTTGTGATGATTTACGGAGAGTTGCACAAGAAGCGCAGGCAGGACAAGTGCTGCAAGCTCCAGAATAAACCTGTAATCGATGTTACATTGCAGCGTAATAAAAATAGCGCTGCAATGTCCGCCAAAAGTCTTGTCGTCTCTCCGTCAATTCTCTCAGCCGATTTTTCGAAACTCGGTGCTGAGGTGGAGGCCGTCGACAAGGCAGGTGCTGACTGGATTCACGTAGATGTGATGGATGGTCGTTTTGTGCCCAACATCACCATTGGCCCGTTGATCGTTGAGGCTCTGCGCCCTGTGACACAGAAGCCCCTCGATGTTCACTTGATGATTGTGGAGCCTGAAAAATACGTACCGGATTTTGCCAAGGCTGGCGCAGACATTATTTCTGTTCAGGTCGAGGCATGCCCTCACCTTCATCGCAACCTGGGCCAGATCAAAGATCTAGGCAAGAAAGCCGGTGCCGTACTGAATCCTGGCACCCCACTCGACACACTGGAATATTGCCTGGAGCTTTGTGATCTGGTGCTCATCATGAGCGTTAACCCAGGTTTTGGCGGACAAAGCTTTATCGAGAATCAGGTGCAAAAAATCAGTGATCTGCGCAAGATGTGCGATGCACGGGGCTTAGATCCTTGGATTGAAGTCGACGGCGGCATCAAAGGATCGAATGCGTGGAAAGTGATCGAAGCTGGTGCCAATGCAATAGTTTCTGGCTCCGGTGTGTTCAACCAACCCGATTACGCCAAGGCGATCGAGGGCATTCGCACGAGCAAGCGTTAATCGCATCACTCAGCCTTAAGAGAACACACTCGTTCTGCCTTACATCATTAGGGCAGAACGACACATCTCTCGACGAATGCCCATACGACATCAAGAGATATCGCTGAAATCCAACAATCAATTTGCTTAGGGCTGCACAGCCTTGGTCGAGTTAGTCAATCAAACTTTTCAATTTGATCACCGAAGGTCACTCTACGTCCTTACGAATTATCACTAAAAAATAATTCGGCTCAACTTAAAAGCATTGAATCAAACTTAATAACTATTATTTATTAATACGCAGAACAGTTCTGGGACTTAAGCCGCAAAAATTACAAACAAATCTTCTACTATTAGCCATACTTTTTCATGAATGCATCGAGGGTATAATATTCTAAATCTGTTGATGTTTCCTTGATCAGCTCTGGCAAAGTTTTGCTCAACATGGAATTACGATAGTCGTCATAGCTCAAGTCAGATGCTGGATCAAAAGTTCCCTGGGTAAATAGAGCTTTATATTCATGGCACAATGCTTCAATAATTTGTTCCTTCGCGTAGATCATGGGTTTTTACTTAAAATTACTAAAAGATATTCAAAGTTTACAGCGAAAACAAATTATCTTCAACATTACTTAGCCAACAGTTCAACCTTCGGGAAATGTTCAATCGGAAACTTTAGTGGCTCGCGCAAACATCACGCCGGTTGACACAACAAAAATTGAAACCTAAGACATCAGGCATCAGCTCTCAAGAAAGTGCGACAGCTACACAGAAGCAAGGATTTAGAATAAGATTTTTGGCAAGCTCACCAATGGAGAAAGAATGCTTAACCAAGAAATCTTAATTGCAGTAAAAATAAATCTAGAACAACGTACAACTACAAAAATTTTTTATCGAAAGGGCTAAGCTGCTTGATTAAGTGTTAAAAGAACCACCCATAACTATGCAAACCAATACCTAGTAAATTAACACCGATATAGCAAACAGCAATCACTATCAAGCCAACCACTGCAACAAGTGCAGGTCGTCGTCCCTGCCAGCCGCGACTCAAACGGGTATGCAAATAAGCGGCATAGACCAACCAACAAATCAAAGCCCAAGTTTCCTTTGGATCCCAACTCCAATAACTACCCCAGGCTTCATTCGCCCAAACAGCACCACTAATTATTCCAACAGTAAGCATTAAAAATCCTACCGTTATTGTGCGATAACTCAAGCTATCTAGCTGCTCATTAGTGCTGATCTCGAGAGATTGAAGCTCTAAGAAACCTGAATCAGGAGTTGTGACTGCTTGGCGAAATCCACCGCTTCCAATCGAACTACTTCGAAGCTGCAAAGCTTCGCCTCGATCCATCACCAAGACTGCCAAGGACAGCAACGATCCCACTAGCAATGCGGCATAGCTCACCATGATCACGCTGACGTGCATGACCAACCAACTCGAGCGCAAAGCGGGCACCAATGGGGCCGCCGACTGCAATTGATCCGGCAGTGCAAAGCTCGCAAAAGCGATGCACCCCAATCCCATCGGCGTAGCCGCAGCAGCAACAATGGGTGATGGCCATGCACGCTCAACAAGCAACTGCGTCAGGGTGCATGCCCAGGCAAGGAAACAGAGCGATTCGTACAGGTTGCTGATGGGGAAATGACCCGATTGCCACCAACGGAGTACAAGTTGAGCCGTGAGCAAAAGGTTCGCTACCGCAACCAACAAGCGAACAACACCAGGCCTGGAGTCGCTGGATACCGACCAGAAGGCAATCGGCAGGGCAATCAACAGAAGAACAAAAGCCGCAAACCCAAGGCTTGTTACTAGTTCAAACGGAGCGTTCAACAAACCAAATCAAGGGGTGATAGAGAGTCTGGCGCGGACGCTAACGACTGGCCTGGCGAAGAAGCAAGCCACCAGCTCCAAGGGAGATCAGAACCGGAAGCCAAGCGGCCAAAAACGGTGGAATAATTCCACTCACGCCTAATGAACTAAAACTAACGCTCAGAGCGTAATAACCAAGAATCAGAAGGATACTGACACCAAACCCCTGACTTCGACTGGTGCGAGATCCAGGCCGTGCACCAAGACTGCTGCCAATCAAACCAAAAACGATGCACGCCATTGGAAATGAGAATTTTTCTTGGATGCGGACTCTTAACTTTCGGGCTGCTTTAATATTTCCTGCATCCGATTCAATTTTTTCCGCCGATATTGCTTGAGATAAAGTCATATCGTTAGCATCATCTGGTAATTCTGCGACTTGAAGAGGGCCGGAGCTTAGTGGATAAAAGTTTTCATCGAATGCCAACCGGGTTGTACTTCCGTTTGGATTCAGGGTTAGAACCTGTCCATTAAAGAATTCCCACATAGCCTTCGATTCGTTATAAACAGCACGCTCAGCAATCCACATCTGTCGATAATCAGCGCGTGAAAAATCGAGCAGTGTGACATCCAACATCTCTCCATTTTCATAACGTCTTGCATAAAAGAGCTGACGCAAACCGGTTGAACTTGTTTGAGTTTTTGGATCATAAATTTTGCCAAAACTATTGAAGGTAATATCTTTTCCTTTTTCAGTAGCAAGGGCTCGGCCAAGACCTCGCTGCAACGTTATTTCAGCCTGGGTATTAGCCCTTGGAACAATGACATCATTAAAAACAAAAGTAAGACCTGTTAAAAGTATCGATAAAGCAAGCGCGGGAACAACTAAGCGTATGGTTGATACACCAAGGCTACGAAGTGCCGTAAGCTCACTGTTCGATGACAACTTGCTGTAAGCAAGCAGCGTTGCAAACAAGGTTGCCATCGGTAGTGAGAGGACTAAAAAACTTGGAATATTGAGCAGAAGAAGCTGTAACGCCACAAAGATCGGCAAACCATCAACAAGACGTCTTGCAAGCTCAAACATCACTCCAATGGAGAGCCCCAACACCGTAAAAGCAGCAACGGCAAAAAGAAGGGGGGCAGCGATCTCAGCAAGCAACCATCGGTCCAGAAGAGATAGTTTGTGAATCCAACGGCTATAGGTTCTAATCACAACTGAAAGTCCTCGCCAAGGTAATAGCGACGTACCAACGGATCTTTAGACACATGCTCAGCCCGACCAGACGCCAAAATTGCACCATCATTGAGGATTGTTGCTCGATCAGTGATCGCCAGCGTTTCCCTCACGTTGTGATCCGTGATCAAAATTCCCATGCCCCGTTGCCGCAACGATTGAATCAAGTTCTGCAGATCGGCCACAGCCAAAGGATCAACACCGGCAAAAGGTTCGTCTAGAAGAAGATATTGAGGACCATCACGGCCAACTGCTAATGCCCTTGCAACTTCGCAGCGTCGGCGTTCACCACCGGACAGTTGGAAACCGCGACGATCAATAAACTCACTCAGGTGAAACTCATCGATGAGTTGGTTGCGTCGATCACGACGATCTTTAGTCGTTAAGTCTGTTTGATCAAGGGCAAGATCAAGATTTTGACGAACTGTGAGTTGTCGGAAAACACTTGCCTCCTGTGGCAAATAACCGATACCGCATCTCGCGCGTTCGGGCATGGATAGCTCAGTGACATCCTGTCCATCCAACAGAACCTGACCAACGTCGGGACGAAGCAATCCAATGACAAGATTGAACGTGGTTGTTTTACCAGCCCCATTCGGACCAAGCAGACCAACAACCTCTCCCGGAGAGAGGTCGATGTTGACGGACTTAACCAGCTGCCGTCCACCCAAAGAGATGGAGATATTTTGGAGCTCCAGACTCATGGAATTCCCGGGGTGGAATCATCATCATTACCACCAAAACTCCATTGACTGAACACCTGTTGATTCTCAGATGGCGTCGCCAGTGCTCGTTCGTCGGCCAAGGAATAAACAATCTTATCGGCTTGAAGTAAGTCGCCATTCTTTTGCACGATATCGACATCTCCACTCAAGACAATGCGCTCCTCTTTCATAAAATATTGAGCCTGACGACCTGTGGCGACAATGCCACGATCAACATGGACAAGCCGAACATTTCCTTGAGCTGTTACAACACCAATCGAATTATCTGCTGTTTGATGATCCGATTCAATCGTAATTAGTCCAGTCTCAGTTGATTGTTGAGCATTAACAATTGCAGAACAAAGTGATAAAGAAGCCATAAGGCTAAGTGAATAAATATTTTTTAATCGGAGCGGCCCTAAAGCGATCACGCCTCATACAGCAAGTTAACTGATTTTAACCTTCTTTCAGTCGACAACCCGCAAAACAGGGACAGTGCACAACTCGGGATCTTCATCGCGTTGCAGAGATCGAAGCCGCTGCTCAACAGAGGTACACAGAGTTTTGATATCTAGCCCCAAATCAGGGGTTCCTGGACGCTTTAAACGTCCGAGAGCTTCGCCAAAAAGGATCGTTGCTCCGCGTCGATTGTCACGCTGCAAATGCAGTTGAGCCACAGCGACCTGAAGCACACCTTGCAAGCTTCGTCGATGGGGATCGGCCGTTTCATGCCAAAGCTCTTCAAAGACATCATGAGCGTCGTACCACTCACCATCATTGAAGAGTTCAACAGCTTTCTGAAAGCGGGGATCTGCCTGAGGCTCCTCGGCCATCAACGTTTTGCCATCTTTTTGGCGGGCAATTTGCGTAAACGAATCGACTCGGGAGTGACTTCAAGCATTTCATCGGGTCCGATGTATTCCAGTGCACGCTCCAGGGTCATCTGAATTGGAGATTGGAGAGTATCCAAGACATCAGCACCTGCGGAGCGAATGTTCGTGACTTGCTTTGCCTTAGAAATATTGATTTCCATATCTTGCGGACGGGTATTTTCACCAATAATCATTCCTTTGTAGACCTTGGTGCCAGGTGTGATAAAGAACTGGCCGCGATCTTCGGCATTCTTCAATGCATAGAACGTTGCTGTTCCTTCTTCAAATGCGATCAAAACACCATTTCTACGAGTATCAAAGTCGCCACACATTGGGCGATACTCAAAGAAGGAATGGCTCATAATTCCCTCTCCTCTTGTGGCACGAATAAATTCACCACGGAAACCAATCAATCCCCGTGAAGGAACAACAAATTCCAGTTGGGTTCGACCATCAGTTCCTGTTTCCATATTTTGCATTTCTGCCTTACGGGTTCCAAGCTTTTCGATACAGGATCCAACCGCAGCCTCAGGCACATCCATGACGAGGGTTTCAACTGGTTCGCAAGGTGTTCCATCAATTGTGCGAAAGATCACTTGAGGTTGGGACACTTGAAACTCGAAGCCCTCCCGGCGCATCGTTTCAATCAAAATTCCCAGGTGGAGTTCTCCCCGTCCGCTGACAGCGAAGCTGTCTGGAGAGTCCGTATCTTCAACTCTTAGCGCAACGTTCGTGAGTAATTCTCGCTGCAGACGGTCTCGGATCTGACGGCTCGTAACGAACTTTCCTTCTTTTCCAGCAAAAGGGGAATCGTTGACGACGAAAGTCATCTGAAGGGTAGGTTCATCCACCTTGATCAGAGGCAAAGCCTTCGGTTCATCGGGGCAGGCGATCGTTTCGCCGATGTTGACATCATCAAAGCCAGCAACCGCAACAAGATCACCAGCGGAAGCCTCATCAATATCAACCCGTTGAAGGCCTTCAAAGCCTAATAATTTGCTAATTCTTCCCTTTTTAAGACTTCCATCATCCTTGATCAAGGACGCATTTTGCCCTTTGCGAATCACACCATTATGAACTCGACCAATGATGATTCGACCCAGAAAGTCTGAATAATCGAGAGTTGTAATTTGAAGCTGGAGTGGCTTGGTTACATCGCCAACTGGGGGCGGGACATGACGGAGAATCGCATCAAAGAGAGGACGCATATTTTCGCTCTCTGTTTTCATATCTGGCTTGGCAAAACCACCAAGACCGCTACCAAATAAATAAGGGAAGTCACACTGGTCATCATCCGCACCCAGCTCGATAAACAGATCGAGAACCTTGTCGACTGCGGTTTCGGGATCAACCCGGGGCCGATCAATCTTGTTCACAAAGATGATCGGTCTTAAGCCCTGCTCCAATGCTTTCTTGAGCACAAAGCGGGTTTGGGGCATCGGGCCCTCGTTGGCATCAACGATGAGCAAGCACCCGTCAACCATGCCGAGCACCCGCTCCACTTCACCACCAAAATCAGCGTGGCCAGGGGTATCAACAATGTTGATCCGCGTGTCGTTGTAAGTAACAGCCGCATTCTTCGAAAGAATGGTGATGCCGCGCTCACGCTCCAAATCGTTGGAGTCCAAAACGCACGTCGGAACAGCTTCGTTGTCGCGGAAGATTCCGGATTGCGCCAGCAGGGCGTCGACCAAGGTCGTTTTGCCATGATCAACGTGGGCGATGATCGCGATATTGCGAATCGCCTTTTGCTGGGCGCTCATACGGGATATTCGTCAGGAATTGTGAAGAACGCCACGACGGCGCTGCGAAAGGTTATCTCAACGTGAGACGCGACTGGTCTTTTCCGGCCCCTTCACCAACAGGCTCCCTCGCGTGACGCCAAGTTGGTCGTGGATGCGTTCCTGGCGCCAAACGTCTTTAGAAGCGAGTCGACCCGCCAACGCATCGGCATAAAGACGCACACGCCTCAGCGTCGACTCAGCATCCTCATCCAGTAACTCGAGACGGAAAGAGGTCACACCTGCTTTTCTTAAGACGGGGAGAGCCTCAACCCCGGTCTGGGCCGTGCCGTTAAACAAAGTGTTGCGGCATCCCAAATCAGCGCGCAGCGGATGTTCAACGCCGCTGCGATCCCTCAATGTCACCGTGTGCGTCTCGCAGGGACGACCGCAATCTGTGTGGTCATGTCCATCGGAAAGGAAGGCGCAAAACAAGCAGTGCTCCATGTGGAACAAGGGCATGTGCTGGTGGAGCGTGATTTCCAGCGCCGATGCATCGACATGGGAGGTCAAATCAAGCAATTGCTGCAAATTGAGGTCGTAACTCGCTGTCAGGCGTTTCAGACCCCAATGCTCGCGATACCAAGACATCGCCAGGGGATTGGCGACGTTCAAGGAGAAATCACCGATACAAGGTGCTAGTGGAGACAAGGTTTCCAGTTGATCGGCATTGCGAACCAGAAAGCCATCGGGTCGGGCCCGAATTAAGGGTTCCAAAGTCCACCGTTCATTGGGGCGTGTGACACGGGAACCGGCTAGCCAAATCCCCTCTGGCCAATGCCCACGTGCAATGGCAACGGCTTCACGCAAATCACGCGGATGCTCGAGGTCGGCCACAACCGATCGAATCGGAGCCATTGACGTAGGCAAAGCTTTAAGGGCCTTGAGCTGCTGAAGACTGCGCACGAGCACCACCAAACCTGGCGCCTGAGGATCCACAGGGTTTAGAGGGGTGGAAGAGCCACCGAGGGAGCTGAGCATCGGGACGAGGACGTCATGCACATTCAGCCCACTGTCCACAGTCACCGCAGGATCTGCCGTTGGGGCTTCCTCAGCTTCTGCGTGGGTTTCAAGCGAATCCAGCAGTTGACGACGCATCCGATTCAGTTCAGCTACAGGCAAGAAGAGATCCCCTTCCAGATGGAGCTCAAGGCGCTCTAACCGCCAAGCCGTACCCCCCAGCCGTCCCAGTTGCTCAGTCAGTCGCTGGTGATCCAGTGGCCGTTGGCTTGCGACTTGCAGAGGCATCGCGCTTTGCACGCTGAGTCCTGCGGTGCTCGGTTGCAGGACCTCGATCGTTAGGGGCTGATCCACCGCACCAACCACCGCAAGCACCAAAGGGGTGGATACGGGTTCGACAACGCGACGGGAGGCTCGTTGCCACTGGGCTTGCCAAGCCGGATCGCTTGTCAGCCATACCGATGCGCCGGCCCTCAGAGCTTCGGTCTCAAGACGGTGAGGTCCTAAACGAAGTTTCAAACGCTCTCGACCGATCTGCTCACAGGCCATCACACGGCCACCAATCTCACGGGGTGGAGTTAACGGATCAGACGACAGCACCTCCAAAACAACGCCTTGGCCTGTCCGAATCCGCTCACGACTTCGAATTTGAAGCCATCCCCCCCGCTCAACACCCAAAAGTTGCCCCACCAACGGGCCTCGCTTCTTACTCCAACGCCCATGCACCAATTGACGGTGGTTAACCCCCCTCAACCAACCGGTGGACAAGCCGCGGGAAAAGGCAAGCTCCAATTGTCTTCGCACATCTGAAGGGTCTTCTTCCTGCTGATCCAGCCGGTTGCGGTAGGCCTCCGTCACCGCAGCGACATAGGTGGCGTCTTTTAAGCGACCCTCAATCTTGAGACTGGCAATCCCAATCCGCTGCAAATCAGGCAGCAGTTCCCAGGCGGCAAGATCCTGTGGGGACAGCAAATAACGCTGATCTTCAAGGGAATGAGACGTGCCATCCACGACCATTTCATAGGGAAGGCGGCAGGCTTGGGCGCATTCACCACGGTTGGCACTGCGTTGCCCCAACGATTCACTTGTGAGGCACTGGCCCGAGTAGGCCACACACAACGCGCCATGCACAAACACTTCCAAAGGAATTTGCAAATGCCTCTGGGTGAGCTGGTTTTGAAGCCGCTCAAGATCCTGCAAAGAGAGCTCACGAGCCAAGACAACCCGTTCACAACCCAAAGCAGCGGCTTGGGCCACTCCCGCGGCGCTGGTGATCGACATCTGCGTCGAACCATGCAGGGTTAATCGCGGCACTAACCGTTGGGCTAATCGGCAAAGGCCAACGTCTTGAACAATCACCGCATCAACACCGGCTTGATCTGCGGCAAGGAGCAACTGGGCTGCCGACTCCAGCTCATCGCTAAATACCAGCACGTTGAAGGTGAGAAAGCCCCGCACACCGCGCTGATGCAGCCAATGCATTAGTTGCGGCAGTTCTTCCAAACGAAAGTTTTCGGCGCGCTGTCTTGCGTTGAAGGCATCAACGCCGAAGTAGACCGCGTCGGCGCCGGATGCAACAGCCGCTTTAAGAGCAGCCCAGTCGCCAGCTGGAGACAACAGCTCAGGAGAATTCACGAGCGAGGACGGGAGTAGCGACGAGCAGCTTCAAATTGACGCAGGGCGTCTGCGGAGCCTTCATATCGCCAATGCCACGGCTCATACATCACCCCTTGATCGTTTCCATCAGGGAACGAGAGAACGAAGTGATAACGAGCAGCGTGATCTTGAAGCCATCGGAAGGCTTGGGTGTTTTGGAATTGCGTGGACAAGTTGGTTTCTTGAGCCTCCCCATCGCCGAGATCGATCGCATAACCAGTGCTGTGTTCGGAATACCCAGGTGGAGCTGAAACCTGCGCACGCTCTTCAGGCGTTTGATTGCGTTCCGATGCCACATCGAAAAAGATTGATTCCTGAAGTGCTTGCGAGCGATATCCGCTGAGCAAACGAAGATCAACGCCATCAGAAATGGCGGCATTCATCATCGAATTCAATGCCGCTGCCGTATCAACATGCAATTCCACGCCGGGTTGAAAAACAATCAGCTCCTCAATTAACGCCTCGCGGTAAGGGAAGTGACCAAGCAAACGACCATCTGCATCAGGCCGTTCACGGAATCCATGAATTTCAAACGGTTCACTTGGGGCCATGCCCATCAACAACTGTGGAGCCACCATCACGGCCAGAACACTCCCACCGCCAACGAAAAGACATCCCATTAACAGACCAAGCCCGCTGTTTTGTTTGCGTTGACGGGGCGGTCGAGAGCGTTGTGCAACGGGAATGTCATCGCGCTCAGAGCGTCGCGCAGAGGATGGCCGAACCACAGCGCTGATGCATGTTGTTTCGATCGTAAGGGTGTAAGCCCGTGCTACCAAGACAAGTTGATTTCTCGGTAGTAGCTTTAAAAAACAGACCAGCGGAGTTTTGCTGAGATGTTGAGAGTCGCAGTGATTGGCGGAGGACCAAGTGGTTCTTGCGCGGCGGAAATTCTCGCGAAGGCTGGAATCGAAACTTGGTTGTTCGAGCGAAAACTGGACAACGCCAAACCCTGTGGTGGTGCCATTCCGCTTTGCATGGTTGAGGAATTCAACCTCCCTGATTCGATCATCGATCGAAAGGTGCGGAACATGAAAATGATTTCCCCCTCCAATCGAGAGGTGGATATTCAGCTCGATCCCCTCGGTTACGACGAAAATGCCTACATCGGTATGTGCCGACGGGAGGTGTTTGATGCCTTCTTACGGAACCGCGCGGCGGACCTTGGCACCACGTTGATCAATGGCCTGGTGCAAAAAATCGACACCGGCAAAAATCGTCAAGGGCCTTACTGCATCCATTACGCCGATTACAGCAGTGGCGGTCCTACAGGTGAGCCTAAAACCCTCGATGTGGATCTGATCGTTGGTGCCGATGGAGCCAACTCAAGGGTGGCGAAGGCGATGGACGCCGGTGATTACAACGTGGCG
>QCVC01000016.1:0-29369 GCA_003210515.1 Synechococcus sp. AG-683-B21
CAAAAACAAGCCACATTAAATAAGCTGCAGCAACAAGTTGAACCCAAGGATGTTGCAAGACCCATTGTGCAACAACAATGAGGCCAATTCTTAAGACCAGTGCCAAAGTTATGCCGATATTGAGCGATAAACGCTCTCTCTCTGGGGCGTTACCACTTCGAGCGATCGCAGCCAAAGCCACAGCATTGTCGGCTGAAAGCACAACCTCTAATAAAACCAACACTGGCAATAGAGAAAGCACCTCCCGCCATTGGTCAGCCCCCTCATACAAGTCCGATAGAGAAGGAAGCGCTGTGATGTCCATCCCGCCAGCCTAGAAAGAGCTTGCGATGATCCATGGGGATGAATATCCGGGTTGAACTGTGTCACGTCGACACCCTGCGTTGCGTTGTCCGCGTTGAGGCGTGGAACGATTCGCAGTTGATTGGCTCATCACTTGGAGAAGCTGCAACGGCTGAAGAAGCAGAGAATCGTGCATGGCTACGACTTAGTCGCCGCCTTGAGAGCAAGAAGCATGAGTCACAGGAGCACGAACCATCGTCAAAGGCATCAGCAGCGACATCTCGAAGTTCCACTCCAGAGCTGATACGAAAGGAATCTCAAAATCCGCAGCAATCCAGTCCAGTGCCACTCCCCGAGCAACCCACAAAACCGTTGACCTCTCCTTCAGGTGCAGGTTCTGTTGATCAACAGGTTGAGGGAGACGTGCGGACCGTGACCGAGACACCATCTGAATCACCCACAGATCCAGACGACTGGAGTGAAGAACTGACTGCCATTGACTTTGAGTTAAAGCGCATTGGCTGGACCAGAGAGCAGGAACGTCAATATCTCGAGCGCGCCTTTGGGCACGGCAGTCGTCATCGTTTAACCCGATATGCCGACCTAGTGGCGTTCCTTCGACAACTACGACAGATCCAACCCGGTGACACCCCCGATCAATCGGCGGTTCCGATCCGTCGAAGTGATTTGATTACGCAAGGGGATCAAATGTTGTCGAATCTTGGTTGGACAGGCGAACAGGCGAGATCTTTCCTTCAGCAAAATCTAAATTCGACAAGTCGACAGCAGTTAAGTGACGAGCAGTTATTACAATTCAATATGCTTCTTGAAGAACAAACACTCAAGAAATAATGATGAATATTCCGTCATATATTCAGGTATGTACTGAATTCTTGGATCGTGGCAAGAAGTGAACTGAATTCCTGTTTGTTCAAGACCAACGCACTACAGCTCCAATATTTTGCATTATTTGCATAAAGATCATTGCGAACAGTGTCGTGACGAATGGTCAACGAAAGACACCTTTCCGAAGTGAGCGATCTTCGGCATCAGTTGCTCAGCATCTACGTTTAACTGTAGATGCTGAGCTCCTTTCTTTGCTCTTAGCGAATGAAGCAGTTACCGATTGCTTTAAATTGCTTAATTTATCAACTGCACTAGCTTATTATTGTTGAATAATGATTACGTACTTATGCTTTTCTTGATTTACTCCAATCGTCGCTTATTTGAGCATAGCTATTTTATCCACACTTGAACCGATGCATTGAACTAAAAATCGCTGCATCCCATCTCGGTCGATATCAGGTACGAGCTTCAGAAGATAGCCATTGACCCAAGCGGTTTCTTCGTTATTTTCTTCATGTCCCCGATCGTGGAAGTTCTCTTTTTGATTCATGATATAGAGCAATATTTGTAAAGTATGTTTTTTGGACAAGCTTTCTGGATCAATAGTGGGAAGGTATTCCCGGACATCCATGAATAATATTTGACCTGAGTAATCAAAATCATTTTCCATTGATGCACCTTTGTGGAATTCCTTTAAATGCCAAGGATAGAAGTAAAAGCTAAATGCTTCAATCCTTATGATAATTCTAACACCCCAACTCTAGATTTAGTTCTCAATGGCATACATTATGTATCTTCATTTCTCAGCCATGAGGCACCAGCGTAGTTTTCAGATACAGCCAGAGACTATGATTTGGTTAAATCGAATTTATATTGTTGGCCTCCTATTTCAGCATCTAAAATTAATTTTTTTAATTTTTAGGGTTAGAAGCGCAAGAATAAACTCAACGATCAGATGTACCCAATGCTTTACATGCTTGTTCGATATAGTCCAACTAAATTTTTTACCTCGAGTTCTCTGCCTAGGTGATTTGCCTTGAACGCCTCAACGGTGGTTGAGGATTCGGATCGAACAGCAGTGGGATTGAGGATGCAACCAACACGCTCCCCACAGCGAGAAGTACCAACAGCGGAATCGCCTTCACAACAGGCTGTTTCTCTAATGGTGTTCGACAGCTTGCACAGATCGGAATCGCCCCTTTCGGAGGGTGCAAAACGAGAGCTGAACCGCAGCAGCAGGAAGGGCAGCGGTATCGAGGCATCTACTCAACAAAATCGTTAAACATTATCTTAAATGAATTATTCAAGTTCAGCAGACGTTCAACTCCTCCAAGCGCCCAAAGAATTGATTGAGAAAAACAAGAATATTTAAGATATTACAATTCCAAGCCTAAAACTCCAATCCAGTAAATAGCTCTCTATGAACAGCAAAAGTATGATAAAGCGCTGTACCTGAAACTGGAGAAATCTCATCGCCATCGCAATTATAGACGATGCTACAGACCAGATTTCCATCCCAGGCTATTGCATCTGCACTTCGAGATTTCGACCATGAGCGTATGTTTAAAAAATACTCAGGAATTTTTTCTCCGATCTTCTCGCATGCAGTTGCTAAAAGCCATAGCGCTGGTGGCTTAGATGGAAGTGAAAGGTCTTTCCTCATTTTGAGTTCATCAAAAACCCCCGTATATCGAATATATTCTATGATTGATTCTTCTTCATTCGTTAGCAATGCTTCTGCAAGCGCCTTATTAAAGTTGGTCACTTCTAGTAAGGGCCTTTTGAGCGGTGATAAGTTAGTCATTCTATATTTGACGAGTCGAACAATAAATTCTAACAATCCATGCTCACGTCCTAAATAACGGGTTTCAGAATTAAAAGTTTTCTGATAATTGCGATACGCGTTTTTTACTCAAATTCACCATGCATTGAAGATGCTGTCGTTCCCTGCTATTCCGCATGGCGCGATGGTCATTGTTTACAGAGACTGAAATCTCCTGACACGACTTTGCGCCTGACTTAACAGTTTTGACTACGATCTTTATCAGTACGTATTCGTGTTGTTATTAACACGAAACTGACACGATAATTCTCAAAATCTGCTGACATTCCCCATGTGTCAACAGTTGATGCTCGCCCGTTGCGAAGATCAATCAACTTCGTTGTGAGCCCATGCCTCTTCGTTCCCTGGTGCGTCAGCTGAGGGACGGGGCGCTAACGGGCGAATTGTTAGAGCGCAGCCGACGATCAGAACGGCTCTTGATGCGGGGTGCAGGTCGCAATTGCCGCGCTCTCGTAGCCAGCGCTATGGCGCAACGGGATGGATCTCCCTTGCTTGTGGTGGTTCCAACTCTGGAAGAAGCAGGGCGTTGGTCAGCTCTGCTCGAGCTAATGGGCTGGTCACTCGCCAGTCTTTACCCAACAAGTGAAGGGTCTCCCTATGAGCCATTTGACCCCACGAGTGAAATTATCTGGGGCCAGTTACAGGTTCTCAGCGACCTCCTCAATGACCCTGAATCCAGTGGACGCGCCATTGTTGCGACTGAACGTTGCTTGCAACCTCACCTACCACCACCGGACGCTTTAAAGGCGACCTGTCGTGTATTGACTCGCGGCGATGAGGTTGAGCTGGACTCACTTGCTGAAACACTTGCGAAACTCGGATATGAGCGTGTATCGACGATTGATCAGGAGGGTACTTGGAGTCGTCGGGGGGACATTGTTGATATTTTTTCAGTCAGTAGTGAGTTGCCTGTTCGTCTTGAATTTTTTGGAGAAGAGCTAGTCAAGCTACGTGAGTTCGATCCGTCAACGCAACGATCTCTTGATCCTATTGATCAACTAAGGCTTACACCTACTGGCTTTAATCCACTCATTGCTGACCAACTTCGCGCAACAATGCCAGATGGTCTGTCTTCCTTGCTTGGAGAGCAAGCCACCGATGAACTCTTAGAGGGTGGCACCCCTGAGGGGATGCGTCGCCTGATGGGATTGGCCTGGAATGAGCCCGCTTCCCTATTGGATTATCTCCCCGATGTCACCACCGTTGTGATCGACGAACGGAGCCAGGGTCTTGCCCATGGGCAGCTTTGGTTGGATCACGCGATTGAGCACCATAAAGAAATGGCCATCGAAGTTGGTCTATCTGAGCAGGATCGAGATTTGCTTTGGCCCGGAGTTCTTCATCGCGACGTTGTTGCTGCCTATGGCTTGGCAGAAGGGTTTGAAGGGTTCGATCTCGCAGAACTTCTCGAGGAGGACAACCACCCAAACTCCTTCGATTTCGCCAGTCGACCCGTTCCTGCTTACCCAAATCAATTCGGCAAACTCGGTGAATTAATCAAGGGGTTTCAGACAGATCGGATGTCTGTCTGGCTGATTTCGGCTCAGCCAAGTCGTGCCGTCGCCCTTCTTGAAGAACATGACTGCATCAGTCGATTTATTCCCAACGCAGGTGATCTTCCTGCCATAGGGCGACTCATCGAGCAAAACACTCCAGTTGCCCTCAAAGCAAAGGGAAACGCTGAGCTTGAAGGAGTGCTCTTGCCCGCTTGGCGCGTCGCCCTGGTTACAGATCGAGAGTTTTTTGGCCAGCAAACTCTTACATCCACGGGGTATATCCGACGTCGACGCAAAGCCGCCAGTCGCACGGTCGATCCCAACAAGATGCGACCAGGTGATTTTGTTGTTCATCGAAACCATGGAATTGGTCGCTTCAAAGCCATGGACAAACTCGCTCTTTCCGGTGATATTCGCGATTATCTGGTCGTTCAATACGCCGATGGAATTCTCCGAGTTGCGGCAGATCAATTAGGCAGCCTGGGTCGTTACCGGGCGACGAGTGAATCACCGCCTCAACTCAGTCGCATGGGTGGTGCAGCTTGGACGAAGGCCAAAGACCGGGCCAAGAAGGCCGTTCGAAAGGTGGCTCTTGATCTTGTGAAGCTCTATGCCGAACGCCAACAGTCGAATGGATTTGCATTTCCACCTGATGGCCCCTGGCAGACCGAACTGGAGGAGTCATTTCCCTATGAGCCAACCCCAGATCAGTTGAAATCCACCACGGACGTCAAGCGCGATATGGAAAGGGCCGAACCCATGGATCGTCTGGTCTGTGGAGATGTCGGCTTCGGCAAAACTGAAGTGGCGATTCGAGCCATTTTTAAAGCCATTACCGCTGGAAAGCAGGTGGCCATGTTGGCGCCCACAACAGTTTTGGCCCAACAACATTGGCGGACCCTTTCCGAACGATTTGCCCCCTATCCGATCAAAGTGGCACTCCTGAATCGCTTTCGTACAACGACGGAACGTAAAAGCATTCTTGAGGGTTTAAAACAGGGAACCATTGATGCGGTAGTTGGCACTCACCAACTATTAAGTAAAGGTACAAGCTTTCAACAGCTCGGACTCCTAGTTGTTGACGAAGAACAGCGTTTTGGAGTTAATCAGAAAGAAAAAATAAAAGTTCTCCGTAAGGATGTTGATGTTTTAACTCTCTCAGCAACACCCATTCCCCGCACCCTTTATATGAGTTTGTCGGGTGTTCGGGAGATGAGTTTAATCACAACGCCTCCGCCTCTTCGTCGACCGATTAAAACGCATTTAGCCTCCCTCGACCCAGAGGCGGTACGAAGTGCAATCCGTCAGGAATTGGATCGTGGTGGACAAGTATTTTATGTGGTTCCACGGGTAGAAGGGATTGAAGATGTTGCTAATGGCCTAAGAACCATGCTTCCTGGACTCAAACTTCTTGTTGCCCATGGTCAAATGGCCGAAGGAGAGTTGGAAAGTGCCATGGTGGCCTTCAATGCTGGTGAAGCAGATGTGATGCTTTGTACCACGATTGTTGAAAGTGGTCTTGATATACCGCGTGTTAATACGATTTTGATTGAAGATGCACATCGATTTGGCTTAGCGCAGCTGTATCAACTTCGTGGTCGCGTAGGTCGCAGTGGTATTCAGGCCCATGCATGGCTATTTTATCCAGGAAATGCGTCACTTAGTGATAACGCTAGGCAACGACTACGTGCTATTCAGGAATTTGCACAACTTGGAAGTGGTTATCAACTAGCGATGCGAGATATGGAGATTCGCGGTGTCGGCAATCTTCTAGGTGTTGAACAAAGCGGTCAGATGGAAACGATCGGTTTTGACCTCTACATGGAAATGTTGCAGGAGTCCTTAGCCGAGATCCAGGGTCAAGACATCCCATCGGTTGACGACACCCAGGTTGATTTGCCAGTCACCGCTTTTGTACCTGCCGACTGGATTACTGATCCCGATGAAAAAATTGCGGCCTACAGGGCAGCAGCCGACTGCACATCCTCCGAAGCACTGGTGGAGTTGGCAGCAAGCTGGGCCGATCGTTTTGGCGCCATTCCCGCGGCTGTTCAGTCGCTGTTGCAGCTCATGGAGCTGAAGATGCTGGCGAAGCGGTGTGGTTTCTCCAGGATCAAGCCGGAGAAACCCAACATCGTGCTGGAAACCCCAATGGAAGAACCAGCCTTCCGGCTTCTGCGGCAAGGACTCCCTCAGCATCTCCACGGGCGCTTTGTGTACCAACCCGGCAGTGGTCTTCAGCACAAAGCATTGGCGCGTGGCCTTGGCGTGTTGCCGATGGAGAAACAATTGGAGCAACTGATGGAATGGCTGAAGCTGATGGCAGCACAAATCCCAGACACAGACGGGCTTACGGCCGAGCAGCGGGACCGCCAAAAAGCTGAGAAAAACGATTCCGTCATCAGGGTGTAGAGCGATGGCCCAATCGCATTTCTGAGAAAAACTTCACAGACCCGCAATTCTTCGTTACATTGGCGTCAGGTTCAGGTCATCCATGGGCGAATTCATTGAAATCGGTGTCAATGGTGCGTCAATGCAGGTTGTTAGTGGTGTGTTCTGCGCAGCAGCCTTAGGCCTTTATGCCTTGATGCAACCCGATGCTTCCGACGATGATGATTCCAACGGCGGCGGTGGCGGTGGCTTAATGCAGCCAATTTCCTAGTTGTTGGTAGCGATGATTTGTCCTGTCATCACTATTTCATGTTCTGATAATTATTATTGTATATTTAACTAATTCTTTTAACTAGTTCTTCCCTTGCGTCAATATATTGAGGATCTTGATTTGTGCCTAACTTTTCAATCGTAAAACTTTTTAGTTGTTTCTCACTCATTTCAGATTTGATGTCCGGTTCGATGCCGTTTTTGTGAATATCCGTTCCCTTAGGAGTGAGATATTTAGCGATTGTCACCGTCAAGCCAGACCCATCAGATAATCCCCGCACAGCCTGCACTAACCCTTTGCCAAACGTTTTCTGACCAACCAATTGAGCTCGACCATTGTCTTGCAAGGAGCCAGATAGGATTTCACTAGCACTGGCTGAGCCTTGATCAATTAAAACAACCAAGGGCTTGTCTGTGATGGCACTACCTGTAGCTCGTCGGACATCACGAATGCCTTCTCTCGTTCGTGTACTCACAATGATTCCTTCGTTCAACCATTGGCGAGCTATATCAATACTTGCTTCTAATAATCCTCCAGGATTGCCTCGCAAATCCAGTACGTAACCATCAACATCTTGTGCCTCTAGCGCCTTTGCGGCTTCGCGCATTTCCTTGGCTGCATTTGCATTAAATTGCTTGAGGCGAATGTATCCAACTTTATGTTGGTCTCGCGTGGTATTTAGTTTGTATGAAACAGCATTAATCTCTATCCTGGCACGCGTCAATGGAACATCTATCAGTTCATCACCACGGCGAAGGCCTAAAATGACTGCTGATCCCTCCGGCCCACGAATTAACTTAACAGCATCCTCAGTGTTCATCCCTTCTGTGGACTTACCATCGATAGAAACAATCACATCCTTAGATTGAACCCCTGCTCGTGATGCAGGAGTTCCTTCAATTGGAGATACAACAACTAATTCTTTGGTTGCTTTATCAAGACTCAGTTGAATGCCCACACCCATCAATTCACCGGACGTATCAATTCGCATTTCCTTGAATTGTTTCGGGTCAAGGAAACGGGTATATGGGTCATTCAAGCTGGCAAGCATTCCACGAATTGCTTCGTAGGACTCAGCGCTGCCGGCGAAAGATTTTTTTAGGAGATCGCGACGCAATTGCCGCCATGAGGCCTCATCGTAGTCACCACTTGAATCAAGGTAGTCCCGATAGACGATCTGCCAAACCTGATCGATCACCTCTTTTGGGCTATCACTAATTGATCCCCCGCTAGCGCTCGGAAGGGTGAACCCCGGCGCCCCCAGAGTGACGGCTGTGGTAATTCCACCTAAACCGAGGATTAGCAGTAGAGGAGTTGTGCGAAGAAACGATCGCCATTTCACTGACTTAGCCATATCCGTCTTGTCTTAAGTCTGTTCGTTCAGATTACCGAGTTTCATCAGGATCGACCCAGAGACCATCCTCCTGAATCAATTGGATCAGGGCTTGAACACCTTCTTTTTCTGGAACTTTACGAATTTCTTCTCGACCTCGGTACAAAGCAATGATGCCAGGTCCTTTACCCACATAGCCATAGTCGGCATCAGCCATCTCGCCTGGACCATTCACAATGCATCCCATAACAGCGATGTCGAGACCTTTTAGATGAGATGTAGCATTACGAACTTTATGGAGGACATCCTCCAGGTTGAACAACGTGCGGCCACAACTCGGACAGGCAATGTATTCAACCATTGTCTTTCGTAAGCCGAGAGACTGAAGAATTGAATAACAAACAGGGATCTCTTTTTCAGGCGCTTCAGTAAGAGAAACTCGGATGGTGTCACCCAACCCCTCTGCTAAGAGAGTGGCAATTCCGGCCGTACTTTTAATTCGGCCATAATCGCCGTCCCCAGCCTCAGTAACCCCAAGGTGAAGTGGATAATTGAATCCTTCCTGATCCATGGTATCGGCCATTAATCGATAGGCCGAAAGCATCACTGGTGCCCGTGAAGCTTTCATCGATATAACGATGTTGTGAAAATCTAGATCGTCGCAAATGCGGACGAATTCCATCGCCGACTCCACCATTCCCTTCGGTGTATCTCCGTAGGTAAACAGCATGCGTTCAGCCAACGAGCCGTGGTTAACACCAATACGCAATGCTTTATTTTGCTCTCGCAAGAGTTTTACTAAAGGCTCGAATGTCTCTCTAATGCGTGTGCCGATCTCAGCAAATTCAGATTCTGTAAATTCCTGACGATTTGGATCAGGCTTATCGAATACAAATAGTCCAGGATTGATACGGACTTTGTCGACGTGCTGAGCGACCTCTAAGGCAATCTTTGTTCCGTTGTGGTGAACGTCAGCCACCAAGGGAACGTTGCAACCCTTGGCCGAGAGTTCCGCTTTAATTTTCCCCATGGCCTTGGCATGACCAATCGAAGGGGTCGTCACTCGAACGATCTCGCATCCAGCATCGACTAGACGGATGATTCCAGCGACTGATCCATCGATATCGAGGGTGTCCTCGTTAATCATCGACTGCACCGCAATCGGGTGCTCGCTGCCGATCGGGACACGTCCCACCATGACGGTCCGTGTGACTCGACGATGGATCTGGGTGTCGTAACGCCGATCTAGGGCGGTCATGTGTAGCCGTTCCAGATGCACATCAACGTTCGCACAGCCTGGTGCGCACAGCGGAGAGATCTTGGCGTGTGAGTTCAACCGGTCCGCCTTCCTTTGCCGCCGCGTGACGGAGCAGATAAGCCGGATGAAAGATGGGCATCACCGAACGACCTTGCCAGGTCTGCCACTTCCCTCGTAACTCTGTCATTGCAGTTTTCAGTTCCAGCACAGCCTGAACCGCAGTTGCGCCAGTCAGCACGATCACAGCAGGATTCACTTCGGCAATTTGTTTATCAAGCCAGGGACGACATGCCGTGAGCTCATTTTTTTTTGGGCGGCGATTGTTCGGTGGCCGGCATTTCACCGCATTGCAGATGTAAAGGTCCTTCTCGATGTTGAAGCCCGCCTCGATCAGCAAACGATCGAGGGCTTGTCCGGATCGGCCCTTAAACGGCAGACCGGTTTGATCTTCCTGCGCACCGGGAGCTTCTCCGATCAACATCAGTGGTGATTTTGGATTGCCCCGACAGACCACCACCTTTTGGCGCGTTGTGGCTAACTCACAGGCTGAGCAGCGCAAACATGCATCCAGATCGAATGACGTCATGCACTCCCTTCCGATCGTGCAAGGGGAATCAGCAATAAAAAAGCATTGCCTTCTGGATCATTCATCCAACATTCAGCACCGAAAGGTTCCAACCGAGCCGGCTCCACAACAGAGGCTCCCAAACTGAGCGCATGGCTGACGTGGTGCTCCAATTCAACCAAAGGAGTGTGGTGGGCAGAACGCTTTAGACAGACCGATAACGCCCGACCTGCCACCGGGAATGGGCGATGTTGTGATGGCCGATAAATCTCAAGCCTTAAGCCATTGCCAAGGTCAAGAATTTTGTGGTGGTCTGCTTTTCCAGCACAAATTGTCGCGTTAAAAAGAGCCCCATAAAAATGGCTTAAGGCCTTGGGATCGTGGGCCGCAAGAACCAAGCTGATTTGCATTGGATTCATGGCCTAAGTGAACAAAGGGTTGTTTGGGTCACTGCTTGAGGCAGGATGAGATTTTTAAACGCACCGCGGGGAGGTGCGTTGATGATCTTGCGCCCCCCAGAACTCTCCCATCGGGCGATTGCCCTTAAGCCCTCGCTGACCCTCGAGATCAGCGCCAAAGCCAAAGCGCTTCAGGCCGAAGGCCGAGATATTTGCAGCCTTAGTGCTGGGGAGCCTGATTTCAATACCCCAGGGTTCATTGTTGAGGCGGCACGGGAGGCTCTATCCCAGGGCATCACCCGTTACGGCCCGGCGGCGGGTGATCCTGAGTTACGAGCGGCTCTTGCCGACAAACTCACCCATGAAAACGACATTGCGACAAAGCCTGAGCAGGTTCTGATCTGCAACGGCGGTAAACAAGCGATTTACAACCTTTTCCAGGTGGTGCTGAACCCCGGCGATGAAGTTTTACTCCCTTCGCCCTATTGGTTGAGTTATCCAGAAATGGCTGCACTGGCTGGTGCCAGCACGGTGTTGATTCCATCTTCAGCTTCTGATGGATTCAGACTCGATCTCGATGCTTTGGAAGCAAGGATCACCCCAAAAAGCCGACTTTTGGTGATCAACAGTCCGGGGAATCCCACGGGTCGCGTCATGCAGCGACAAGAACTCGAGGCTCTGGCTGAGCTGGTTGCTCGACACCCCAATCTCTTGGTGATGAGCGACGAAATCTATGAATACCTTTTGGCTGAGGGAGAACAACACATCAGTTTTGCCTCCATATCGGAAGCGATCAAGGACCGTTGCTTCACGGTGAATGGCTTCGCCAAGGGTTGGGCCATGACTGGATGGCGCCTGGGCTACCTCGCTGGCAACGCGACGGTGATCAAAGCGGCTTCAGCACTACAAAGCCAAAGCACCAGCAATGTTTGCAGTTTTGCCCAAAAAGGAGCGCTCGCTGCCATTCGTGGATCGCGGGAGTGTGTTGAAGAGATGGCCTGCAGCTACAACTTGCGGAGAAATTTTCTGATCGAAGGACTGCAATCCATTCCAGGCATCACCTTGATTCCTCCCAAAGGAGCGTTTTATGCCTTTCCGCAGCTGCCAGAGCGCATTACCGATTCGATGGAATTTTGTCGTCGTGCTTTAGAAGACGAAGGCCTTGCCGTTGTGCCAGGCGTTGCCTTCGGAGACGACCGCTGCATTCGTCTGTCGTGTGCTGTCTCGCATGAGAGCATCACAAATGGTTTGGAACGACTGCAGCGGATGCTCAGCAAGTTCTGACTAACCGAAAGACATCACATCCAATGCCGCCTACTCAAAAACCTCGGCTCTCTTTGGCTGCACGTCTTCTGACTGGCATCACCATTGCGACCGCCTTGGTGAGCTGTGGTTCAGGTCCTGTAGGCAAAGAGTCTCCAGTCCTTCACATCGGGGCAATTCCGGATCAGAACCCGGAGAAGCTCAACCGTCTCTACAGCTCACTTTCAGCCGAACTCAGTGATCAGCTGAAGGTTCCGGTGGAGTACGTACCTGTGAGCAATTACCCCGCTGCGGTCACTGCGTTTCGAACAGGCAGCCTCGACTTGGTTTGGTTCGGTGGCCTCACGGGCGTACAGGCTCGGTTGCAAACCCCGGGGGCCAAGGTTCTGGCGCAACGCGATATCGACGCCAAGTTCACAAGCGTCTTCATTGCCAATGGCGCCAGCGGACTTCGCCCATTCAGCACAGATGATCAGCTCACAAATCTGAAAGGACGACGCCTTTCATTTGGATCAGAGAGCTCAACATCAGGTCGGCTGATGCCTCAGTACTTCATGAGCCAAAACGGTGTAAGCACCGATGAGCTCGCCGGTGGTGCTCCTGGGTTTAGCGGAAGCCACGACGCCACAATCGCCGTGGTGCAGAGCGGTGCCTACGAGGTCGGAGCCTTAAACGAACAGGTTTGGACAAGCAATGTTGAGGATGGTCGCGTTGACCCCAACAAGGTCTCAGTCATTTGGAGAACGCCTCCATACGTCGACTACCACTGGGTGGCTCGTCCCGATCTCGATGAACGATTCGGTAATGGCTTTACCAACAAGGTCCAAACCGCTCTGCTAGCGATCACTGCGGATACGCCTCGAGGTGAGACCATCCTTGAACTGTTTGGTGCCGCTGAGTTCATTCCGGCTCAGAACTCCGATTACGACAAAATCGAAGCGGTGGGTCGTCAACTCGGCAAGATCCGTTGACAGCGCTCCTGGAGTTGAGCCAGGTGAGCCTGGACCAACGACTCCAAACCACCAGTCTCACCATCAGGGCTGATGAACGGGTGGTTTTACTGGGAGCCAGTGGCGCAGGAAAAACCACCCTTATCAAACTCTGCAACGGCAGTTTGCAACCTTCGCGGGGCGCCCTCCAATGGCGTGGTCAACCGCTCAAGAGATTGCCGCGCCATGAACGGCGATCAATTGGCACGTTTTGGCAGGACTTACGACTGGTTGAGGAGCTGAGCGTGGTCCAAAACATCAATAGCGGTGCCCTCGGGCGTCATGGCTTGATCTGGGCCTTGAGAAATCTGCTTGGTGTCCTGGAAAAGGACGCGTGTCTTGCGGTGATGCAAGAGGTCCACCTAAACCCTTCACTGCTCAAACGAGCCGTGACCGAACTCTCAGGAGGTCAGCGACAACGCGTTGCCTTGGCTCGATTGCTGCGCCAAAGCCCTGAACTGGTGCTCGCTGATGAACCTTTGTCGGCCCTGGATCCTGTCATCGCCAGGGATGTCTTGGACACACTACTTTCACTTCCGGGGTGTCTGATCAGCTTGCATCGCCCTGATCTCATTCATCGATTTGAACGCGTACTGGGGCTACGTAACGGAGCCCTTGTTCTTGACGCGGCACCAGACATGATCAGCAAGACGCAATTGGAATGGTTGTACGGACGTTCGTAAAACCAGCTTTACCGCTGCTCACCCTGTTACCGGGACTTTGTCTGATTCCTGTGGTGGCCATCCTCGTTCGAGATGGCCATGGTGGTGGGCTCCCGTTGTTAATCCAGTTTGCTCAAGGTGCTGTTCAGCCGTCCTTCGATCCGACTCTTCTCAAGAGCCTTTGGCAAGGACTTCAGATCACCGGCGTGACAGCGGTTCTCTCCTGGGCCATTAGTAGTGGTCTGGGATTGATCTTCGGCTTTTTGGGTTCACGCACCCTTTGGCGAACCGTCTTGGGAACTCCATGGCCAGCAGAGCTTGTTCGGCGACTGTTGTCCCCCTTCCGAGCCATCCATGAGTTGATTTGGGGGTTGCTCTTACTTCAGGTTTATGGACTCAACGCTTGGGTTGCTATTGCGGCGATTGTTATCCCCTACAGCGCCTTGATGGCAAGGGTGCTGGCTGATCAGATTGATTGCCATGATTCGCCAGCCCTACCGGTGCTTCAAGGCAGCGGAGGGCCGGCGATGGCAGTGCTTCTGACGGCTGTCTTTCCAGCAGTGTTTGCCTCGATCAAACATCACATTGGCCATCGCCTCGACTGCGCTCTTCGATCAGCTTTGATCCTGGGCGTGTTTGGGCTTGGGGGACTAGGAACCGATTTGATGTTGAGCCTTCAATCCCTCCAATTCAGAGACATGTGGAGTGGGTTGTGGTTGTTAGCCATAGCCATGGTGTTACTTGATTTCATCCTTCAGACCATTCCGCGCAGGCCACGGATTGGTTTTGTCGTGGGGATTGCGCTGGTGTTGTTAGTGGTTTGGAGCGCCTCTCTGAATTTGGATCTTTCTTGGCCGAGCGGAAGCTTTGGGTCTGTGTTCAGTGGGTTAGTGGCTGACCGCAACGCAGCAACTGCGGCACTGTTTGAGATCAATTGGGGAGCTGCGATCGGCTCAACACTTCTCATCACCCTGATGGCCAGCTGCATCGCTACAGCAGTTCCTCCATTACTTCTCTTGCTTTCGCCGAGCCAAAGCAGCCTTCGGCTTCAAAGCTTGATCTGGGCCGCATTGCGCTTAGTGCCAACTCCTTTGACTGCACTGTTACTCCTAGTGATGGCTAAGCCGAGCCTGCCCCTCGCAGCTCTGGCCCTAGGGCTCCATCACAGCGGGGTGATGGGTCGTGTGCTGATGAAAGACATCCGCGAAACAGGTTTTGGTTCGGCCCAGATCTTGGAACGGTCTGGAGCGACTGTTCGAATGAGCTGGCTTTACGGCCCATTGGCCGAAGTCAGTCGGAGTTATCTCGCCTACGCGTCGTACCGGTGCGACGTCATCCTCAGAGACACTGTGGTTGTAGGGATTGTGGGAAGTGCGGGTTTGGGCTGGCAATTAATCGATGCTTTGTCGTCCTTTCACTGGTGGCTCGTTGCTTGGTTGGTCCTGGCATTCATTGTTTTGACACTCTGCGGAGAAACCATCACGGACCAGTTGCAACAACGCTTGAACTGCAAGGCTGTAGGCCTGTGAAGGCGGCAACCATGGGGCCGAGACAACTCGTGGTTTTGGGGGATAGCGGCGTTCTTGGCTGGGGGGATCGAGACGGTGGTGGTTGGTGCCAGCGATTACGGATGGATTGGATGCAACTTCCTTCCGCACCGGTGATCTATCCACTCGGTGTTCGAGGCGATGGAATTGAACGGATTGCAGCGCGATGGCGGCATGAATGGTCTTGTCGCGGCGAACTTCGCCGACAACACCCCGACGGTTTGCTGTTGAGTGTTGGCCTCAATGACACAGCCCGAATCGGTCGGAGTGATGGCCGCCCCCAACTAGAGCCAGACGCCTTCGCCTTTGGCATCAGCCAACTTCTGGCGGAGATGAGATCCGTAACGAACGTTTTCGTTCTTGGGCTCACGCCAGTGGATGAACATGTGATGCCCTTTGCGGAGTGCCTTTGGTACAGCAACAAGGCAATTGCCGCGACGGAAGCAGCTCTAGCGGAACAGTGTCGTGAGGCCAATGTGCCGTTCTATGCCCTTCATGCCGAAATCCAGGCGCAAACCGACTGGTTGCAATGGATCGAGCCCGATGGGATTCACCTCAATACGAACGGCCATTCCTGGATCTACAACACACTCCAGCACTGGCCACCGCTGTTGAATTGGGCAGGACTTTCACCACTGAACACACCCACCCCGATCAATGGGTAGGGCACCTGAGCCCCAGCTAGTGTGTGAATTCGCTAACAAGTGGGATCAGTATGGAGCTCAATCCTTCTCTTCAGATCACCAACAAAAAGCCACCCGTTCAACGCAAAACCACTCTGAAGTGGGATGACAATGGTGACCTCACAGCGGTGGATATGGCTCGCATCATTGATCGGTTAACGACACCTGAGCTGAATCGCTGTGAATTGGATCAGTCCTGAAAAGCTCTATTTCGGCGCCATGCTCGCCTTGGCTTCGCGATAAAAGTCAAGGCATACATCCGCTCGACCAGCCTCCATGGCCATCGATTCGACGCGGCGTCGCACCGCAGGGCGGACAAAAAATGGCACATCTTTTTTGAGCGCTGACAGCGCTTCTGGTTGCCAATCCATTCATTAACCACAGCTCCAACTCATCATCGAGCACATTTGTGCCGGATTGAGGTCCTGCGGTGGGCAGGCTTTCACGGATTGCCAGGCAACCGTGAAAGCAGTTGTTTCGATTGCATGGTTCTCAATGCCCGTAAACGCCATGAAGAGCGGCGCTGCTTACCGCCTGGCACCAATGAACGAAATCAAAAGGTTCTTCAGCACTTGGGGTTGGCCCATTGCGTGGCGATGCGTCAACGTCATCGTGGACCGGAAGAACGGGACGATCTCCTCCAAGAAGCCTGCCTTGGCTTGATTCAAGGTCTGCAAAAGTTTGACCCGTCCCGTGGCTTGCGCCCCAGCAGCTACTTGATGAGCCGAGCGAACGGCCAGGTTTTGCACTACCGGCGAGACCGATCGCGCATGGTGCGCATTCCTTGGCGACTCCAAGACCTTTACGTCTCCGGTCAACGCCTGCAACAACAACGGACGCAGAATGGTCTACCTCCTTTGAGCGATCGATCCATTGCGGTGCGCTTAAAAGTGAGTCCCCAACGATGGCTGGATGCCTGTACCGCGGAAGTCAGTAAAAAAATGATGGGGATTGAGGATCTGGACTTACAACCCCTTAGCGGCCCCAATCCAGATCCACAAGCGGAGTGGCTTCAAGGTGTTCTCCCTAAGCTCGCCCCAATCCATCAGACATTGCTGAAGCAACATTGGATTGAGGGGGTTCGTCTTCGGGAACTTGCGCTATCCCATCGGATCAGCCAACGACGCTTGAAGCAGATGCTGGAAGATGCGATTACAAGCCTGCGATTGTTGGCAGCACAAGATGGCTTGCTAGTGCCGTCCAGCCCATTGCCAACCCAGCTGCCAGAAGCGTTTGCAGCGCATTAATCAGCTCATTACTCAGCCACCCCACGCGGTTTTGAACAACGGCTCCCATGACACTTTCAGCAAGGGTGGCCAGTAGACCCACCACCATCACCACTCCAGCGGCCATGGCGTTGGGGATCAGGGGGAGTTGAGACGAACTGAGCCCCCAAAGCGCAAAGGTCATCACCACACTGCCAGCAGCACTCGCCATGGTTCCTTCCAGACTGATCGCACCATCGGTTCCAGGTGCGACCGGCCTGAGCGTGGTGATCAACAGGGTCGTACGTCCCCAGCGCTTACCAATTTCACTGCCAAAAGTATCGGCCAGTTTGGCGGCAAAACTTGCCGAAAATCCAATCAACACAACCTGGCGCCAAAGAATGGCGTTTTCCGGTGAAGCCGCAAGAACGAGAGCCAGACCCGCACCGACCGCTGCTGAGCCCCAGACGTTTTCAGGGCCACGTCGTCCCTCACGGGCTTCGGCCAAACCACGGCGCTGCTTGTTCTTGAAGCCAATGCGCGTCACCAAGCTTCCTACAACCAAATACACAACAACGGCCAACCAACCACGCCAACCCAGGCTCCCCCACAAGATCGTTCCAAGGGCTGCGGCATGGATCCATCCCTGCGTCGTTAGGAGCGGAGTCCGCTGGGCAAAGCTGATTAGAACAGCATTTACCAACAGGGCTTCAATCCACATCCAGAGCATCACGCGTGTTGCAGTGCTCTAAGCATCTCTTGTGATCGACAAATAGAGGAGGAGAATCATCCAGTCTTCATTGGATGGGTCGAGCGGATGGTGTTTAACAACAACAAGAGTTTCTTCCTGACTCTTGATGGCGAAGCTGCACCGGCCAAGATCGATCTGCCCACAGAGCCGATTGAGACCGAGGAGAGCCAAGACACACCACAAGCAGCATCAGCGCCAACGCTGCTCGTCGCGCCTGCTGATCCAGGTAGTGCTCCAGCCTCCGCACCGACTCCTGTTTCTGCACCCGTTTCCACCACGGTTTCAACGGACATTCCTGCAGTTCAAAACAATCAGAACGCAACCGTCCAGGCCTCAGAGCCCAAGAGCACAGAGCCTGTCGTTACACCCAACAGCGATGGCCTCACCACAGCAGAAGCCATCGCCGCGGATCTGGCAGTCGCCGAAGCTGCTCGGCCTGAAATGACCTACAGCACGTATGCCCCTGAAAATCTCACGCCAGGCTCAGTTTTGAATCAACGCAGGCGGGCACCTGGTGCTGCAGTGAAAAACTTCCGCAACATGGCAGAAGATCTGTTCAGGAGTTGAGCTGATGCTCACGCCAACGAATTAGTTCAACGGCCCCAGCCACTGCGGCGGTTGACGTTCGAAGAATTGAAGGTCCCAAATGGATCGGGGCGACTGAATGATCGGTCAGTGCTTCGAGTTCAGCCACCGTCCAGCCTCCTTCGGGACCAACAATCAACCATGTGGCTTGCCCTGGAGCGGCCTTCTGCTTAAACCAATCCTTCAATGGGCCAACGTTGAGCGTCCGCGTTACACCAACAGCTTTCTGGCCTGAACAGGAATTCAGCCACGAATCAAGGGAGTTGAGCTCCAAAACTGTTGGTTTCCAAAGGCGCTCACACTGTTCGACCGCTTCACGAACAATCGTGTTCCAGCGATCTGGGCGGTACTCAGCCTGCGAAACAGTCCGTTCACATCGAAGCGGTTGAATCGCGTCGATGCCGAGTTCACAAGCCATCCTCACCACATCGTCAAAACCACGACGGATGATCGACACAGCAAGTCCCAATCTTGGATGAGGTTGAACGACCTGCTCGCATGGATGGGGTTGGGTCTTCACTGTGTGTTCATCGACCAGTTCTGCCTGCCAGAGCTGGCCACAGCCATCGGAAATCGCCAGGGGATCACCAATCCGCAAGCGAAGCACACGTCGGAGGTAGTGGGATTCATCGTTCTGGAGCGTTAACAGCTCCGATCCAACGAATCGGTCAGGCGGAATCAACAGACGTCTGAGTTCACGCACCGGCAGGGAAGACGCTGTCGGGATGATCTTCAACAGGCCAATCTTCATTCACTCCACCCACCACCAGCTCTACCAGTTGAACTACATCAGCATCGAGTTGACGTAATGCATTAATCAAAATATCGAGCGATACGCCATCACTGGTACCCAGGTCAATCCAACACCTCGCCCATTCTTCTTGGTATTCCATTTGCCCCATGTTGTGCATCAGCGCCGGCATGACCGAATCGGCTTCCTCGTTGTTGTATCCCATCCAACTCATATCAGCGCCTTCGTCATGCACCTGCAGATTCTCAGCGTTAAAACCCCCGAGACGACCGATCACGTACCAGCTGTCAAAAATTCCATCCACATAATTACGTTCCCCTTGACTCGGAACGTCTGCAAAACGCAGCCAAACCCAACAATTAAAAGGATCCACTTCACGGAATCGAACGTCCATAGACCCAAGGCACACACCTCATCATCGTTCAAGCTGAGCTGATGCTTCAACTGTCTGATGTCACCTACGCACCCGCGACGGTTGCGTCGCCCGTGCTTCGGGGTGCCAGTTTCCATGCTGAGCGAGGAAAACCGCTATTGATTGCAGGAGCCAGTGGGTCTGGAAAGACATCTTTACTAGAGGTGATCAGTGGCTTATCAGCCGCACGATCTGGTTCGATTTCCTGGAAAGGAAAGGTGATGAACCGGCGACAAAGAAGGGGGCTTTGCGGAATGGTGTTTCAGTTCCCTGAACGCCACTTTCTTGGATTGAATGTGAGCCAAGAACTGCGTTTAGGGCACCGACGCTTGGGAAGCGATCGCCAAGATCAGGTGCTTGATCGGGTTGGGTTGCAGAAGATCTCGCGTATGACGCCTCCTGAACAACTGAGCGGAGGACAACAACGCCGCTTGGCTTTGGCTGTTCAACTGTTGCGCGGTGCTGAGGTTTTACTCCTTGATGAACCCACTGCTGGCTTGGATTGGTCGGTCCGCTCTGAGGTGTTGAAGCTTTTGTCAGACCTCGCGCAAGAGCAAGTTCTGATCGTGGTGACCCATGAGCCTGAATTATTCAATCGATGGGATTCGGATCGATTACGACTGGAGAACGGCCAGCTGACTTCGATGACTACATTGATTTGAGCTTGATAAATGTTATGGCTGACCGGCTGGTGAGAGCAACAGCCGCTGGAGGTGGCATCCGGCTTGTTGCAGTCTCCACCACCGAAACACTGCGTGAAGCACAAACCCGACATGGGTTGTCCTTGCTCACCGCAGTGATGTTGGGTCGGGCCATGAGCGCGGGATTGATGCTGGCCAGTTCAATGAAAGTGCGACACGGCCGAGTGAACCTACGGCTTGGATCGGATGGACCGATTAAAGGATTGATGGTGGATGCGGGTCGTGACGGAACTGTTCGTGGCTACGTCGGGGAGCCAGCCCTAGAGCTCGACCCCATCGCCGATGAAAAAGGGAACTATGGATTTAATTTCAAAGCCGCTGCGGGCACTGGATATTTGCATGTGATGCGCGATGACGGCAAAGGTGAGCCGTTTAACAGCACCGTGGAACTCGTTGGGGGTGCCATTGGCGAAGATGTGGCCTCCTACCTGCTTCATTCCGAACAGACACCGTCTGGTGTATTTGTTGGTGAAAAAATCAATCGTGATGGGATTTTATGCAGCGGGGGGTTACTCGTCCAGATTCTTCCCAAGGCAGCAGAAGAACCGGCACTCGTTGAGCTAATTGAACAACGATGTCGTGAAATCGAGGGGTTCAGTGAGCGCCTTGCCGCTTGCAGTAACAATCTTGAAGATCTACTGATTGATGTATTTCCCGACCTTGACCCACAACCGTTAACAGATACGGAGGCCACTCAGAATGTCCGATTTCAATGCCGTTGTACCCGTGAGAGGAGTATCGGGGCACTGTTATTGCTCGGTCGAAAAGAATTATCTGACATGCTGGATGCTGACGGACAAGCTGAACTGACATGCCACTTCTGCAACAACCGTTATGTCGTTGAGCGTGAGGAATTAATAGGGATTATTGAAGGACTACCCGCAGCTGTTTAAGCCAAAAACAGTGCAGCAAGCCAAAGCAATACCGCCGCAGGCAATGCCTGGATTTGTGCGGGAGTGATAGACAACTGCTGAAGAGCTGTTGGAGACAATGCAGTCGTGAACAACGATCCCACCACGAGCCCCACCAGTAGGGCGAGAAGGGTCCATCCCAATGACGCCAAAGGGCGTCGTCCGCGTCTGACTTGGCTCAGGAAAACCCCAATGCAGGCCAACGCCAGGACCAGTTGAACACTGGCGACGGAGACCAGGAGCAAGCCAAGCCCAACAATGCCGGCGATGACTCGAACAAGCCGACCTTGGCCTTCCACCAACGACCACTCAGGTGTCAAAGAGGCCAACGATTGGCTTGGATCAGGGAGATTGGTGCGTAATTTCTGCAGAACACTGGTGCCCGGAAAGGAAGGGCCCGTTAAGGAAGCAGAGCCAACACCTTCTTCACGTTGAGACGCGGTAGCCGCAGCTGGGCTGACCTGACCTTGCTGACGACCTCGCAACCGGGCCATCAGAACAGCGTCGTAGGCAGCTTCAACACGGGCACGTGCCTGATCGTCACCGTCAACTTCGGCGATACAACGAGCTTTCGCCGCTTGGACCTGTTCAAAAGTGGCATCTTGACTAAGGCCAAGCCGAGTGTATGGATCTTCAGAACCGGACTCTGAACCTGATTCGCCCACCGCGACCATGGCCTAAATCAACTCACTATCAAAACAATATCGAGGATTGCTCAAAAAAGAGGTGCTCCATGTCGATATCCCTCACTTCGTTCGAGGCGCCTTCGACAAGATTGGGCATCGGCACGGTTTAACCACTTCCGACGTTTGATAAAAGGCATTTGTGGGGGCAAGTGATAGCCCTCCAACATTTCCACAGGTTCATCACCCCCTCGGAAAAGAACGTAATCGGTACCACCGTCGGTGCTGCGACGCAGTAGCCAGAGGGAATCCACAACCGATCGCTGAACTGAGATCAGTCTGGCGATCCCAGAGCCTCGCCGTGGACCGATCTTGAAGATCCCGAAGATGCACTTTCGGCAGTACAAGTTGCTAGAGGCTGATGGGCTCAACACCACTGACGACAGGAGCAACGTTGCTTAATTCAAACTCGGGGTGATCTTGATTCAGCTGATTGAGGTTCCACTCATTTTTAAATAAAAGCACTGGTCGATTCCACGCATCGCGAACTGTTTTGCAATTAAAAATGCGCCCCAAACGATCGAGTTCGGGCCAGCCCCCTGTTACCCAACGAGCTACTTGATATCCAAGCGGTTCTAATCGTGTTTCAACGCCATATTCATTTTCAAGTCGATGCTGCACAACTTCGAGTTGTAGTTGACCCACAGCAGCAAGAATTGGATCCCGCTTACTTTCATCAGTGTCGTAGAGAATTTGTACAGCACCCTCCTCACGCAGTTCATTAACCCCTTTCCGAAAATTCTTAAAAGCGGAGGGGTTCGGATTACGAAGCCAGCTGAAGATTTCTGGACTGAAGCAAGGAATTCCCTCAAATTCCACCTTTGAGCCCACATAAAGGGTGTCGCCGATTGCGAACATTCCCGGATTGTTCAAACCAATCACATCCCCGGGGTAAGCATCTTCAACGACTTCACGATCCTGTCCAAAAAGTTTTTGGGGACGCGATAAGCGAATCGCTTTACCGCTTCGAGCGTGTTTCACCGTCATATCGCGGGCAAAACGACCACTGCAAACACGGACAAAAGCGACGCGATCGCGATGGCGCGGATCCATGTTGGCCTGCAACTTAAAGACAAATCCTGAGAAATCTTCTCGAAGCGGATCAATCATTCCGTCGCTGCTTGAACGACCAATCGGTCGTTGAGCGAGCTCCAAAAATGCGTCGAGGAAGGGACGAACACCAAAGTTGGTCATGGCCGAACCAAAAAAGACCGGTGTCAAATCGCCTGAATGCACCGCCTCTAAATCCAGATCGGCACCTGCAGCCTCCAGCAGCTCGAGTTCTTCAACGGCTAGATCGAGAAGGTCCTCCTCGACCAGTTCACGTAGGGCCGGATCATCCAGCGACAACTTTCGTTCCGTGGCCTGTTGACCTCGACCGGCACGACTAAACAAGATCACCTCGCGGGTGCGGCGATCGATGACACCTCGGAATTGTTCACCACTACCGATGGGCCAGTTCACAGCCCAAGGAATCAGGCCAAGTTCAGATTCAATTTCATCAAGCAAACTCAGCGGATCGCGGCAGGGGCGATCCATTTTGTTGATGAACGTGAAAATCGGGATCTGTCGCATTCGACAAACCTCAAACAACTTTCGCGTTTGTGGTTCAAGCCCCTTCGCAGCATCCTCCAACATCACAGCGTTATCTGCAGCCGCCAAGGTCCGGTAGGTGTCTTCGGAAAAATCCTGGTGTCCAGGCGTATCAAGCAGATTGATCGTTGTTGTGCCGTAGTCGAATTGGAGAACAGTTGAGGTAATCGAGATTCCCCTCTGCTTTTCAAGTTCCATCCAATCGGACGTCACCTTGCGTTGCTCCCCCCTTGCCTTCACGGCACCGGCTTGCTGAATGGCACCGCCATACAACAGAAGCTTCTCGGTGAGTGTTGTTTTACCAGCATCGGGGTGGGAGATGATCGCGAAATTGCGACGTCGATCCACGGCATCAGCCAATTGCTTGGCCAAATCAATATCTAGGGGTGCTTGGCTTCTACTCATCGGATCTCTTCAACCCACTAAGCCTGACACCACCAGATATCGATCGTCCTCAGACCGTGCCTTGGCGCGATTCATCTCAGCACGACGCAATTGCTGATTGACCTCATCCGTGGTGTATGCGGCCACGAGAGACGCGGTGAAGTCCTGAATCAAAACCGACGGTGCTTTAGGCAAGTGTTGCTGCTGCAGGCGATGCACCTCAGCCAGACTCGTTGGACGACGCAAATCTCGGTGCAAGACGCGGCAACCAGGCTTGGCAATCGATTGCGTTACAGACCAAAGCAGATCGGGCTTCTTGAGGTGGTGCAACAAGCTGTTACTCACCACCAAATCTGCCAAATCCTTGAGTTCAACTTCGATGTCGTGCAGTTGAAGACGGATGAACTTCAAGTTGTTTGAAGTACGAATGGAACGTTGCTTGGCCACCGCAAGCATCGGCTCGGAACCATCAATCCCAATCACCTGGGCGTTTGGCAAGAACTCGGCCAAACGAATGGTGATGTTCCCTGGGCCACAGCCGAGGTCGACAATCAGAGGATCCTTTGGCAGGGGACCTGTCTCATCCAGCAATTGTTCAACCAAGGCAACCGTTCTGGAATCACCACTGCTGAAATCAGCATCCGCGTAAGCATCCACCTGTTCTTGGGTGGTCATGAGCTCCGGCTCAGGTATGCGCTGCATCAATGGCTGCCAATTCTGAAATTAGTTTGAACTGGACACTGCAGATGGTGGTAAAGAGAACTTGCTCCCCCCATCTATGGCGTTAGGGTTCGACCATTAGTTGTGCCCCTACCGCACGTGACCCTGACCCCCAATCGTGTGGAGCCCACCGCAGAACAGTTCCTCAGCTTCGGGGACTTTCCAGCAACGGCTCCAGCAGCAAACCCTGTTTTTTATCGGACTTACAGCCGACGAACCCCCAACGGACGGGAAAGCTGGAGCCAAGTTGGCTCCAGAAACCTCGATGGCCTTCAGAAGCTTGGCAACCTCACGGAGGACGAGCTCACGTTGATGGCCCGCATGCAGGCCGAAAAGAAGGCCTTGCCGTCTGGTCGTTGGCTATGGATCGGCGGAACTCCGTGGATTGAAAAGCCCGAGAACTTTTCTGGCTCTTACAACTGCACCTCCACCAACCTTGTGGATTGGGAAGCCTTTGGTCTGATGATGGACCTGGCGATGATGGGTTGCGGCACTGGAGCAATCATCGAGCCGCGGCTGATTGATCAACTTCCGATCGTCCAGAACACCCTGAACGTTGTTTCAGTGAGCGACATCGGCATTACTCCAGCCGAGTCTCGCCAAGACGCCTGCACGCACAGCATTGACGGCAATAAAGTCCAGATCAAGGTCGGTGACACTCGGCGGGGCTGGGTCGATAGTTACCAGCTTCTCCTCGAACTGAGCAGCGACCCCCAATTCAACGGCGGCACTGTTGAGATTGCAGTTGATCTGAATGATGTACGTCCCGTCGGCGAAACCCTGAAGGGCTTCGGTGGGATGGCAAATCCCGTCAAATTGAAGGATCTCTACGGGCGCGTCGCAAGACTGCTGAATAAAGCGATTGGACGGCGTCTGTCTTCAGTCGAGTGTTGCTTGCTGATCGATGAAGCCGCCGTCACGATTGTGGCGGGCAACATCCGCCGCAGTGCAGGAATGCGCCAGTTTGCCGCTGACGACCACGCTGCTGCATCAGCGAAGGACAATCTTTGGCAGCAGGATGGTGAGGGGAATTGGCGAATCGACCCCGAGCGGGATTCGCTTCGCATGGCAAACCACACCCGCGTGTATCACACTCGCCCAACCAAAGAGGTTGTTCACGCCGCCGTCACCAAACAATTTATGTCTGGGGAAGGGGCTATTCAATTCGCCCCTGAAGCGATCGCACGCTCGAACGCCGATCTCCTTAAGACGCCTGAATTGCGTCAGGAATTTATCGAGATCTATTGCGATCAAGGCCGGGACGAAGCGGGCCGTTGGCTCTGCACAAACCACGGTGAAATGAGTGAGGCTGAGCTCGATCACCGATTGAGCCGTTATGGACTCAATCCCTGTGGCGAAATTCTTGGTGCCGACTTCCACTGCAACCTTGCGGAAGTGCACCTCAACCAAATCGACCCCAGCGATGAAAAGGGTCAAGCCGATGCGTTCCGCGCTGGTGCTCTCTCCGTGGCGTGCTTGCTGAACCACCGCTTCGAAGTGGAGCGCTACCGCCAGAGCCGGGAGTGGGATCCCATCGTGGGAGTGAGCTTCACCGGGTTATTCGACTTCTTTGTGCATGCCTTCGGCACCGAATGGCTGAACTGGTGGGAAGCCGGCCGTCCGGATACCGAGCAAGGGCTTGCCTTTAAATCCCAGGAGGCTGCTTATCTGGCTCGCTGGAAAGCCATCGTTAATGAAACCGTTTGGGAATACTGCGATCGCGAAGGTCTACGCCGTCCTAATCGCTGCACAACTGTTCAGCCAGCTGGAACAAAAAGCCTGCTGACCGGTGCTGCACCTGGCTGGCACCCTCCCAAAGCGCAACGCTTCATTCGTCGGATCACCTTCAGAAAAGATGATCCCGTCGCAATGGCCTGCATGGATTACGGCTACACCATCGTTCCCTCCCAATCCGATAAAGACGATGAGGGTCGTTTGCTCAACGATCCCTTTGACCCGCGTTGCACGGAATGGCTGGTTGAAATTCCAACTGAAGTGAGCTGGGCCAACCTCCCCGGTGCTGATGCCGTTGATATCAATGGCTTCTCAGCAATGGCGCAATTTGACTTCTACATGCAAGTTCAACGTCATTACACCGCCCACAACACCTCAGCCACGATCGAATTTCGCGAGAACGAAATTGAACCGATCGCTGAGGCACTGTTCAAAGCGATGAACGACGGCGAGGGTTACATCTCTGCTGCACTGCTGGCGCGTTTCGACGCCAACGCCACGTTCCCTCGGCTTCCATTCGAACCGATCGACGCTGAAACCTATGAAAGGCTTCAGTCTGAGGTTGTGGAACGGCGCGTGAGCAGCAACTTCTTTGACGCTTTACAGCGCTACGACCAAGGGGAACTCACCGAGGCTGGCCCAGCCGGATGTGATTCAGACAAATGTCTGCTTCCACTGGCGAAACCGAACTAGCTGCCAAACGGCGTCCGAATACAATGGTCGTGCAATGTCTTGTGTTGCACGACCTCTCTGGAGAGGTGGTCGAGTGGTTTATGGCTCTGGTCTTGAAAACCAGCGTGGGTGCAAGCCCACCGTCGGTTCGAATCCGACCCTCTCCGCTTTTAAGCCCAGTCACTGACTGGGCTTTTTTATGCCTGACGGGTTTCTCAGGGCAGCTGCACTACTTCCAATCGGAGAATATTGTGGCCTCATGTGTCGATGCCGCCCATAGATGCTCACAACTTCCGTTGTGACTAATGCCATGGAAGCTGTGCTAGCTGAGTGGGACCCTTGCTGCAGACTGATCAGCCTTGCGGGGCTCGAAATGGATGGGTTCTTTTCAGAAGACTTCGATCAAGAATTGGTGGATCGCTGAGTGATCGCGGCCCTGGTTTCATTCGATGCACCGATTCGTCGAATGTGATCCAAAGCGGGGCGAAGGGTTGATCAAAGTTGGTTCAGTTCATCGATTCCAGGCGATGAACTTGATCCATCGCGATATGTAGGAGTCTCTGCGGTGGATCAGTTGGAGGCCGTAGCCCCTACCTTCTCGGGGGCTACACCTCGACGCGCGAGCGTGATCGTTGTCAGTACATAGGAGCTAAGCGGCCTGACCTTGTCGGTTGGTCATTCATCCATTCGTGCGTCTTGGTATCAAATATCAAAAGAAGAGAGCATTCCTGCATTATCTGTATGGGATTAAAGAGGCAAGCTCAATGGATCCATCAAACAAGCTCCAACGCGTAGAACGATTGAATTACACAAAAGCTAGTGGTGAGCAGCTTGATGGTCTCGCTGCTGACGTATCTCCATTAGCTCTGCGAAACAATTTTTGGTAGCAGCATTTGCTCGCAACTCAGAATCTGCTTTATTACTGACTCAGTGAATAGTTCAAGGGGCCGCTGATATGAGCTAGAAGAAAAGACATGGTCATTAGATTATCATTTATATAAATCAAGGACTAGACTAATTACCGCATCATCGCTTACATATATTGACAAGAATAAATACTTATATTGTATGTTTTGGTATCGGCACTGGCAGTTAATTATTTAAGAACACAACATCACCAGCCTTACTTCTTCTCACATATCCTATTTGGATGACAGTGAACTCTACCTTCTCCCGCCAGGATGAATAAAGCTATTTTATTAGAACTGTTCAATACTGGTCTTTACTTGAAAGATGACTAAAATATTTGAAGGAAGTCCTTTGTCATGAGCACCCTCTTCACAGTGGTAATGGACGATGGTGATGAAGCCAATGAACTGGAATCATTCCCTACTCATAATGAGGCGTTGGATTATCTAAAGCAGCAGGTTCATTATTGGAACCATACAGACAAATGGGATAAAATCAAAAAAAGACTTGCAATGATTATTGCTGAAAATGGCTTAGAGCTTGAAATAATCGAAGAAACACCATCATCTGATTTCGAATATCATGAGACTTGGAATTCAATACACGGTTGGAGTGGTGACAGTCAATAGGTAAATCTCAATCAAACCGATGTAGATGTTGGAGATATCAAGAGCCAGCAGATACTCATTTGCCTATGACATCAATTGCAAAACAAAAACACCATCAGGCGTCGTAGTGGTATTTATTATGCGACAGGTATTGGATCGCAGCGTGATGAGTCACTAAAAACCCCGCCTTGCTATGGGGTGAACTGTATGAGGTTAGGGAATTAATATTAAAATTCTTATCCAGTGCCGTCTCTATGGCTTTGCCATAACCACAGTTTCAAGACCTTCGGCGGCTACCGCATTAACAAGCATTACTGCATATCCCTCCCCCACATTCTCCATGGTGTGAGCGGGGATTTTGGTCAGCAATAACAAATGATTCACCAGACAGGAAAACATATTTTTTGCCACCTGGCTTCACAAGAGCAATTTTTCCTTGCTGGATATATCCAGTCAAAGGCATTGGATGGGTATGGAGCGGGAAACCAGTGCCAGGCGGGAATGAAACACGATAGAGACGTAATTCAGAAACTCCTTCTGGATAAGAAAAGGAATCACCCTCAAGTGTTTTAGATGTGCCCATAATCTGCTTAACTTCAACGGCAGGGCCATCTGCAGTCGTTCCATGCCCATCAGCTATTGCAGCCGGAACTGCAATAATCAATCAGGAATTGAGGCAATTAACGCCTTGAAAAACATTAAAAAAGAAAAGGTTGATCCCATTAAACATAGCTATTTAAATCAGTTCAGAGAAATATGTTACGTGCAGTATGTATCAAACGACACCATATTTCATGCAACAGCTAGCGTACTTGCCTTCTTTGATTTGCCCTGACTCAGCACGGTCACTGGACAGAAAGGAAGAGCTAGCAAGGGGGTCTCGTCAAAGAAGAAAAGCATCTGCTCTGTCAATAGCTGTTTTG
>QCVC01000017.1:0-26534 GCA_003210515.1 Synechococcus sp. AG-683-B21
TTGTTCGCTTTTATTCTTGTCTGTAGGGAAGCGTTATCGCAGCGGATTTGAAAGTATTTATACTTAAGTATTCTTGATTTTGGTTGAGTTACAGGTTTTGTATCGATGATTGTGAAGGATGGGGATGGACTCCTTTGATTTATTTGGCAATGTGCATTTACGAGTTCGCTGCCAGTCCATGCCGTTCACCCTTCCTGGTCTTCTTCCATGGCATTTTCGAATTGTGATAATCGGTCAGCATGTGGTGCTAGAAGCATTATCTGAGACTCAGTATTTCAGTACGATTCTTGAGCCCACTAGCAGCCGTATACGACGGGGATATGAATTAATTCAATCACCCCAATGTGCATTGATTCATGATTCTCGGGCTGTATGCCATTAATGATCTCAGTTGGATTTAATTATTTTTTTGCTTGGTTGATCCTTCATACCTTGCAAAATTGACAAACCCAGCCTGTTGCTTTGGCTCCATTGCATCGATCTGTTGCCACGAGGCGAGGTTGTGACCATTCCACGGCGATGCCCATGACATTGCTTTTGTCTTTTCTGTCAGGCGCTCAGGCATTGTGAGGGAACATTGCAGTCTCATCAGTCAGTGACCAACAAACGTGTGACTAGCAGCGACAGTGGAGCGGGTGGGTTTGGCGCTTCAACCACCAAGCGGTCCAAGGCCTCAAAGGCGAGGCGTAAGCCCGGTAAATCGAACCATCGGCGAGAGCAGTGCCCACTAGGTCGCGATCCCGATATTGATGCCATCAAGGCTCGTCAGAGTCTTGGTTTGCCATTGACAGGTCGCTTAAGTGTGGCGAAGGTCAAACAAGCTCATAAATCGCTTGCTGTTCAACATCATCCCGATAAAGGCGGTGATCCCGAGATGATGACGCGCTTCAATAATGCCCGTGATGCACTGCTTGAGCCCGTTATGGACAGTATCGCTGCTGAATAGTCCTCGATCACGACTTGGGTGATCGACCAAGTACCAACCAACAAATCAAAAGGACTCCTCCCAAGCTCATGACCGTATAGATCCAGTCGGCATAGGGGGTCCAAAACATTCCAGCGTATAAATGATTCACCGATCCCAAACCAATATGAGGACTGCCAACAAAGCACCAAATACCAAAAATGGTGTTGCGATGGTCAAAATCGATTGAGTGTCCATCGACGACGTTCGAATAACAACATTTTCTCTGAAATTCCCCTCCGTTGTCAATTATTTGATATCGATTGATATCTCATAGGCTTTAATCCAGATCCTACTTAGTCTGCTTGAGTTGTATGTTGCCTTATTGCTAATGACCTAATTAGATTGCTGCTCAGAATGGGTTATTTATTGTTCCTGCTTGATTGCTCTGTTACCGCAAAATATTTGCTTTGAAAAACCCTAGTCCTAGGCCAAATGATTGTTTTTTGTCGCGATGAAGGGTGATCGAGACGTCAAAATCTAGCAATCCAAATTGATTGATCTCATTGCGTGTAATGCCATGAGAGTTCTCATTTTCAAACTGTTCAATAATCTTTTCTTTATTTATCTCAAGATTTTCGACAACCTGCTTGAGTACATAGTCACGCCAGGCATTGATTGCTTCTTGACTGATTGACTCAGTGTTCATGCTTGGGATTCGAATTGTGTTTTAGAGTGAAAAACGATAGCCTAAATTAACGCATGGGCGAGTACTGATAGTAGCTTCGATGAACTAGATGACGGGCTGTGATCTCCTCCATGCCTTAGAGATCGGGCTTGGTCGAAGGTTTCGTTGATAATAAATAGGTGTTTGATTTTAGTATTGATATTGGTTTTTGTAAGTATGCCAATGATGATGCCCATGTTTTGGGTGGGTATGAGTTGTCCGTGTTGTTCCATCGAATTGTGTCTTGATGTGACTTGCGATGGATAGCTCATGATCCGGCGCAGCCTGTTCCTAGATCAGCCAGTAGCCGGTCCAGTCTGGTGTCTCGGATGCTGAGACCTCTGTTGTGCTGGGTGTTAATTGGATATGCCAACGACCATTGCCATTGATCGGCAAGAGATCATCAATGAGCGGATTTCCATTGATTTGGTGGAGATCGTCCTTGTGGATTTGAGTCATGCCCTTAAGCCAGCGTTTCTTGGCGATGGCTTTTGCTGATTGAGCTGTTTGTGCAACGACGATGCCAAATTCGTGTTGCTCGGCCATGGATTGGCTTGAATATCCTCCAAGATTCACAAACCAAAGGCCATATTCATCAGTAGGTTCATCTATGGTTGGTGAATGAACTACAGCTACGGACATTCCATCGACATGCAGAATTTGGCGATAGCTATCAATATGTAGCCCTTTTTTATCACCAAACCATTCACTTTTAAGTGTCTTAATTGTATCCTGAATTGAGTCCCCCACCACCCACCTGACGTCATGGAGTTCAATATTGCAGCCCTTCATTCTCCCCCCTAACACAACAAGATATAAATGGACTGCCATGGAGGAAGATTAACGAGACTTTGATCCTTGTTCACACTATCTGATGATCCAACTCCCTAACGTTTTTGCTTTTTCTTAAGCTTCTTTGTTCAGAGCATCCTTTTGCATGCGCATGATTCGTTCGAGCACAGTCTCGTTTGACATACGTGAATTGAGGCGCTCGACCAACAATGGAAAGGCTAGTGGTCCAGGGCGTGGTGTTTTTACATGCAGCCATTCTTGTTTAGAGGCTCGAGTAAGAGCGTGTTCCAATCTGCTGAGCTCAAGTTGATCATGCATCACTTCTTGATAAGCCTGTTGAAGTAATCGATTGCTTGGTTCATGACGATTAAACACATCAAATAAAAGAGATGCACTAATTTGCAGCTGGCCGGTGCTTTTGGTTGATCCTGGAAAGCCTCGATTCATTAGACCAGCGATTTGTGCGATGGCCCGAAAACGTCGTCGTTGCAGTTCTGAAAGGTTGAGTGCATTCCGTAAATCATTCTCGAGATTGTCTTTATCAAGTAAGAGGTCGGAATGTTCTTCAACGAGCTCTGCCATTGGGTAACTTCTTGGTGCTAATAGCTCAAATCCATAATCATTAACAGATACTGTGATTGTGCCGCGATTCAGCTTTGTGAGTCTTGATGCCCACAAAAATCCGATTCCTTCGTGAACAAATCGACCTTCAAATGGATATGCAAATAGATGGCTCCCCTCGCGTGTTTGACAAGTTTCGATTAACAGCTGATTCGTTTTCGGTAGAACTGATAGATCCTTTTGACGGTCAAATAATGGTTTTAATGCTTTTAATTCTGGTGTGTCTAGTTCTTCTCGTCTAGCCCGATCTATTTCTTGACGTAGGTGATGTGTCAGCAAGTCAGATAGTGCCATTTGGCCACCTGCCCATGCTGGTACTGTACGACTTTTTTTTGTGCTGACTTTGACGTAGGCTGTCATCTCTCTGAGTCGAATAAACTCAAGTTGTCGTCCTGAAAAAAAGAACACATCTTTGGGTTTTAGCTGGCTAATAAATGTTTCCTCAACATGGCCCAAAATAGCTCCTCGAATGAATCGGACTGTGATTGATGGTGCTGCTGTAATCGTGCCAATATTGAATCGATGCAATCTGGCGATCATTTTTTCGCGAATATGGTATCTCTTGCTTTCTTTATTCCATTCAAGCTTCTTGTATCTCGGGTATGCGCCTAAACATTCACCACCCTCTTTGAGAAATATTAGACACCAATCCCAGTCTTCCTCGCTGAGATGTTCATAGCATGCACTCTCTTTTACTGCATTTAGGGTTTGTTCTGCGTTGAACCCTGGACCACATGCAAGGCTTGTTAGGTGTTGGAGTAATACATCAAGTGGTGCATTTGGTGGTTTTCGTTGCTCGACTAATCCTTCTTCTAAGCCTCGTCGAACTGCGCTTAGTTCTAGCAGTTCCAGTGCATTGGTGGGCATAAATAATACTTTAGAGGTTCCTCCTGGGATATGGGATGATCGACCTGCTCGCTGTAAAAGACGAGCCAAATTCTTTGGACTACCAATTTGTACAACCTGTTCTACTGGCTGAAAATCCACACCTAAATCTAGAGAACTGGTGCACACAACCCATCGAATATCTCCTTCTTTTACAGCTGATTCAATTGACTCTCGTTCTCCACGATCGATTGCACTGTGATGTAAGGCGAGTGCCCCTTCCATCTCAGGACAGGCGAAACGAAGACATTGATGCCAACGTTCTGATTGATTTCTTGTGTTAGTGAACAGCAGTGTGCTGATGTTCGGATTTAGAACAGCTACTAATTCTTCATACATGCGTAAGCCGAGGTGACCCGCCCAAGGGAAACCATCAATCTTGTCTGGAAATATGCTGCGGATATTGGTGGTTCTTGCCGGTGCGCCCCCAACCATCATGGGTTTGCCCTTCGTTCCAAGTGCGTGCCGTGCGGCTTGGTTCAAATTTCCAATCGTGGCACTGATCGCCCAGGTTTGTAGGCCGGGACGTTGTTGGCGAAGCCATGAAAGGCATAGCTCTGTTTGGCTACCACGCTTGCTTCCCATCAATTCATGCCACTCATCCAAGATCACGGTGTCGAGGTTATTGAACAACTCCTCCGCCTTCGGATTACTGAGCAATAGAGTGAGTGATTCTGGTGTAGTAACTAATATTTCTGGTGGTGATCTTAGTTGTTTCGTGCGTTCACTACTTTTGCTATCACCGTTACGGATACCGACGCGCAATGGCCAACTCATCACGTCTATTGGATCTCGTATTGCTAGGGCAAGATCCCGGCTCAGTGCTCGAAGTGGTGTGAGATATAGCAATCGTATCCCTTTGCGATCTGTGTTGTCTGCCAACATTCGGGCGATTGGGCCCATTACTGCTGCATAGGTTTTCCCAGACCCTGTTGGTACTTGGATAAGGCCACTTTTGCCTTCTAGATATGCCTCCCAAGTTTTCCTCTGAAATGGAAGTGGTGTCCATCCCTGATGTTTAAACCATTTATGAATGGGTTGTAGTTGATCGATTGAATTCACTTCAGGCGAACGTCCAGACATTGTTAAGCCTTTTCCTGGTTGTTTATCAGCTGTTGTACATCGCTTAAGCAGTTGCCTTCTTGGGCAGGCTTATCCTTACGCCAGCGCAGAATTCTCGGGAAACGTACGGCTACTCCAGCTTTGTGCCGTTTTGATGGGTGAATTCCTTCAAAACCCAGTTCAAAGACTTGCTCGGGCCGAACAGAACGCGTCGGTCCAAAACGTTGCAGAGTGTTCTTTCTGATCCAGCGATCGAGCTCAAGGATTTCTGCGTTGTCAAGACCGGAGTAAGCCTTTGCGAAGGTGACTAGTTCTGGTGTTTCTGAATCGTTCCAAAGGCCAAATGTGTAGTCGGTAAATAAATTCGCGCGCCGACCACGTCCTGCCTGTGCGTACAGAAGAACGACATCTAGGTGCATGGGATCAAGCTTGTATTTCCACCAGCTACCGCGTTTTCGACCAGCCAAATAGGGGGATGTGCGTTGCTTGAGCATCACTCCTTCAGCATGCTTCGTTCTTGCATCCTGTCGTTGCTGATCGAGCTCGTCCCATGTTTTTAGGGGCCAGTGCTGGCTTTGTTGTAAGCGCCAGTGCTCTGGATGTTTCAGCGTCCTGATCACGTCAAGTAGCTTTTGCTGTCGTTGTGAAATTGGCTCTTGTCGGATGTCTTGTCCGTTGTGCTCTAACAGGTCGTAAGCGATAAAACGCATTGGGCATTCCCGTTTCAAAAGGCTGCCCACCTGTTTTCGACCCAGGCGTCGTTGTAATTGGTCGAAACCTAGTGGTATTGAATCCTCTTCCCTCCAACAGATCACTTCTCCATCGAGAACGGTGCCATCCGGTAGAGCTTCTCCAATCGAGATTAGTTCCGGAAAACTGTCGTTCACGAGTTCCTCTCCCCGACTCCACAAAAATGTGCCATGTCCTCGGTGAATTAATTGTCCACGAATGCCATCCCATTTCCACTCGACAAGCCAGTCATCAGGCTTGCTGTCATGAAGTCGATGGAGGTCGATGGGGCTAGCCAGAAAGAAGGGATATGGAGTGCCCTTCGATCGTTGTTCATCTTCGGTAGCAGGAAGGATGAGTTGTTGAAAATTCTCAGCCGTTGGCTCAAAGCCGCCCATTAACCGTTGGACAACCAGTTCGATGTCGAGATCAAAGGCCTCAGCAATTGCTCGACTGATCAACCCCGTTGAGACACCGACCCGAAATCCTCCCGTGAGTAATTTATTAACCACAAAGTGTTGGTTGTTTGGCACTCTTTGCCATAGATCGAGAACAGCGTTGGCTTCGTTGTCGTCTTTGAAACCGCTAATCGTTGGAAGAAGGCTGTCCATCCACCAGTGCAGCGGTTGATCGACTGGAAGCGTCGGGAGATTTGATTCCACAGGGCCGATCTTGGTGTTCACGGCTGGCCAAAGCAGGGTGATTGTTTCGGCGGAATCGCCAACCTGGCCGTGACACTCGGCAACTAACCACTCTGGAATGCCACCCCGTTGCTCAAGGATCGTGCGAAGCCTTCGGCCAGTGATGAGCCGGCGTCTTCGTTTCCCTAACAGAAGAACAAGCGCCCAAGCGGCATCGGCTGCTGGTACAGAACGGAAATGCTCAACAAGCAAACCAACTTTGGCCCGTGTTCCTATGACTTGGTCGAGCTGTTGGAATAGGGCCTGAAAGGCCTGCATGGGCTGTACAGCGCTTTCAACATCTTGTCGACCGACGCCGACATCTGTGGGGATTCTGATCGAGACGTTTTGTGATCAACCAGTGCTGATTGCCAAGGTCTGTGTTCATCTAGTGATCACATATCTCGGTGGATAAATGGCACTTCTTTGGGAGAACCTGGCCCAGCAACTCTCAAGCGTACGTGCATCAATGCCGATTGCTGCCCCTGAGCTGACGATTGGAACTCAAGGTTCTGGCGATGATCCAAGCAACCGTCGTCGGCGTCTTGAGGCAGCACTCAAAGCAATTCAAGACAGTGGCAACACCATGATGATTGAATCGCTGAAGGCTGCGATTGAAGGCCGAGAAGCCAATTTGAACTTCCCCCCTCTGCCAACAGGAATTGGTCAGGGCGGCAACTGAATTCAGAAGTCTCAGTCTTGTTCACCTTCAAACAGTGTCTCGAGCGGTTCGGCGGCAATCCCTTCGCATTCACGTAGGTATCTGGCCAGTACGTCACTTTGTCCATGGGTGACGTAAACCTGTTTGGCCCCTGACTCTCGGACGGTTTGAATCAGACCTGGCCAGTCGGCGTGATCGCTGAGCACAAACCCCCGTTCATATCCACGTCGTTGCCGCGCGCCGCGCACGGCCATCCATCCTGAAGCAAAACCAGTTTGCGGGGCCTTGAAACGACGCATCCAACTGGAACGATGTGCAGACGGGGGGGCTAGGACCAATCGGCCATTGAGAGAATCGTTGCGTGGGTAGTCACTGACGGGCCGGCTCGGCGTCATCGGAACTTGAGCCTCGCGATAGTGCCGAGTGATGGTTTCCACCGCGCCATGCAAAAGCACCTCTTCTTCGACACCGATTGCTTTTAATTCAGCCAGTAGACGTTGTGCTTTCCCAAAGGCGTAACAGAACAATAATGTGGGCCGGCTTCGATCAGCCTGCCACCAATCTCGAATTGATTTTGCGACTTCGGCTCCGCTGCTCCAGCGATAAATGGGCAACCCAAATGTGGCTTCCGTAATCAATACATCACAGGCGACGGTCTCAAACGGAGCGCAGCTGGGATCGTGGTCGCGCTTGTAGTCGCCACTCACGACCCAGACATTTCCATCCGACTCCAGTCGGATCTGCGCTGACCCGAGCACATGTCCTGCACTGTGAAATGACACCTTGCATTGACCGAGCCAAAACTCTTCCCTGTATTGAACCGAGTGCAGATTGATGCTCTGGCCAAGACGCTGCCGCAAGACCGCTTCGCTTGAGTCAATAGCCCAATATTCGCCACATCCAGGTCTGGCATGGTCGGCATGGGCATGGGTAATCAAGGCTCTAGAAACCGGCTTCCATGGATCCACCCAGGCATCAGCAGCGCGGCAATACAGGCCTGATTCGGTGCGTTCTATCAAGTTTGACTTAACTCATGACATCAGTCTGAAACAGCTGTATCTTGTGGCAACTAATTCCTTTCTTATGAAGTATTTGCTTGCCATTGCTTCCGACGCTGCGTTGTCAATTCCAGGAGTGGCCCTTGCTCAAAAAAGTATCCCGAAAGCAGACGGTCACAACCAGTGCCCTCTTGGATATGTTAAAACCTTGGGAACAAAGTGTGTCTCGCCAGTCTATTACGAGATGATGCCTACAAACGGAGAAGCTTGCCCATCGGGCTGGATGAATGTTGGAGCTGGATATTGCCGTAAAAAATAGTATCGGGGGTTTTGGCCATAGCTAAAACTTTGACATTTCTTGTGTCCAAAGGGGAATGTTTCTATATGCATTCTTCTTTTGTGTAAATTGAGTTGATGTCAATTTTGCAATGCTGAAATCCAGATTCGGCGCTTCTAGGCTCTCGTGCTGCATTGTTCAGCTTGAGTCGGTCCATGAGGAGATAACACCTTCATTTGTTCATGCTCTTAACGAGCTGGGTTTTCACGTAGATGTTTACTTGCCTCTACAAACCTTGATTAACAAGGGAGATGTGTATGAATTCATGACTGGGCTTAATGCAAATATCTATTATTGGAAGCCAGAGAAAAGAGCTAAAACATGGAAGATCCTTAGGAAAACTATTGAGAGCAGCGGATATTCGTTCTGTATATTTTCCACTTTTCAGTTCCCCGGTTGTATTAATTTTGTCAAAAGGTTGAATATACCTATTTTTGGAGTCGTTCATAATCCGATAATTTTTTCTGATTCGATTGAAAAGGCGGGAGGCGACTATTTTGATAAAATTCAATTAAAAGGTTTATTCGTACTTGCTGGACATGTCAAGGATGCTCTTTTGGCTCGACTGAGTCATTTGGATGTGCGTTTTGCCAGCATGCCGGTTGGAGTGGTGAAGCCTTACTTATGGCGACAACCTCATCAGGTTTATGCAGCGAATCAGAAGGTTGTAAAAAATAAACTCGTTATTCCTGGTGGTGTCAATTATAGGAATAGGGATTTAGTAGGTCTGCTCGACGTTGTTGAAGCTAATTCCAAAATCTCAGAAAGCCTTTGTTTTGTTGTTGCAGGCGGAGGTGCGGATCGTCCTGATTTTGAACAACGGGTTGAAAGTCGCAATCTTTCCAACTGTTTTAGCTTTCTGCCGATATCGGAGTTGTCTGGTCTTGTTCACTATTCAGACTACTATAAAGCGATGTCTAGCTCCTCATTCTGTTTGCCATTATCTTTGAATAAGGAATACAGTACTTCAAAGATTACAAGTGCATTGCCGACATCGGTTGGATTCGGTTTGCCAGCATTGATTCCGGCTGATCAGGCAGAGTTATATCGTATTCCTAGCATTTCTTATGAAGAATCACTGGAGCAAGGCCTATTGTCTCTGATTGATTATCCTTCCTTTGAATTTAAGCAAGCTCGCTTGAACCTGTTGAGTTGCCTCTTGGATAGTTTTTGTTTCAATGCAAGCTCGGTTGCAGAAACTGTAAGTGAATGTGTCGTGTCGGATCTCTTCGCCCGTGGCAGCTGATTTTAATATTTAATTGAGTTCTTTTTAGCGTTGTCGAATGATCGCTTTAGCGACTCATCTCCAGCATTTTTTTCATTGGGAGGAGAGCCTTCACTCTTAGGTTCTCCTCCATTTCAATGGCTGGTTCCAATGTGCTTAAACAATCGTGGAGTTTTTGAAGTGTATTTAGTCGCATGTACGGGCAGGCATTGCAGCTGCAACCATCCAGGCCTGGAACTTCTAAAAGTGTCTTGTGTGGAACGCGTTGTTGCATCTGGTGAATGATGCCTGGTTCAGTTAAAACAATAAACGTTTCGGTGGCACTGATTTCGGTGTAATTCAGTAACTTGCTTGTTGAGCCAATGAAGTTGGCGAGATCAAGGAGATTCTCCTGACACTCTGGGTGGGCAATCACTTCAGCGGTGGGATGTTCGAGTTTTAGTTGAAGTACAGCTTCTTCGCTAAACGTTTCATGAACAATGCAACGACCAGGCCAGAGGGTGAGATCACGACCACTTTGGCGTTGCACCCATCGCCCTAAGTTTTGATCAGGAGCAAACAGGATCGGTTGATCTTTGGGCAATTGCTTGACCAGATCTACGGCATTACTGCTCGTACATATCAGATCGCTTTGCGCTTTCACTGCGGCGGTGCAATTGATATAGCTCACGACAAAATGATCGGGATGTTGCTGACGAAATGCAGCGAAAGCATCTGCTGGACAGTCATCAGCCAATGAGCAACCTGCATCAAGATCAGGAATAACAACTGTTTTCTCTGGGCTGAGAATTTTTGCTGTCTCCGCCATGAAGTGCACACCACAGAACACGATCACATCTGCAGAGGTGTTGGCGGCTTTTCTCGATAACTCCAGGGAGTCACCGATGAAATCGGCGATATCTTGGATGTCTGGGGACTGGTAATAGTGCGCAAGCACTACAGCATTCCGCTGTTGCTTGAGCAGCTCGATCGCCGCGACCAGGGCGTTGTCAACGCTCATTGGGACCCGGACGCGTCAGGATGGGCTCCAGCCTAGGCAAGAGCTCTGAAAGATCTGCGCATTGCGATTGCCGGAGATCTTCACGGCGCTTGGAGCGACGCTGACGAACAGCTGTTGGAGCGGCTTCAACCCGACGCTGTTTTGTTCGTCGGTGACCTCAGCGATGGTGATCTGCGTTTGACACGTCGTATTGCCTCACTTCCTTATCGAGTGGCGGTCATCTTTGGGAATCACGACAGGGGATCTGACAACACCGGTGGACTCCTGCGTCAGCAACTTGTTCTTCTGGGGGACCGTCACTGTGCCTGGGGTGTCCGTCGCTGGGAGGACCTTCCCTTAACAGTTGTCGGTGCAAGGCCGTTCAGCGCAGGAGGTGGATTTCATCTCTCGAAGGCCGTGGAGGCCGTGTACGGCCCCGTCACGTTGGATCAGTCGGTGGATCGAATCTTGGCTGCTGCTGCTTCCGTTCCTTCCGATGAACCTCTCTTGGTTTTGGCCCACTGTGGGCCTACAGGTTTGGGGTCTGATTCAGATAGCCCTTGCGGACGGGATTGGAAGAGTCCTGCCATTGATTGGGGAGATCAGGATTTATCGATTGCCCTGGATCGGATTGCTGTGACACGTCCCCCTGATCTTGTGGTGTTTGGTCATATGCACCATGCTCTTAAGCGGGGCTCGGGCTATCGACAAAGTCTTCTGCAAGATCGTCGTGGCACGGCTTATCTGAATGCGGCGTGTGTGCCTCGCAGCGGTTTGGATGTCCAAGGACGACCATTGATTCATTTGTCTTGGGCTGAATTCAGTGGGTCGTCCCTGACCCATCTGAGCCATCGTTGGTACACGCCTGATGGTGGGGTTCGTCACCAAGAGTCGCTTCCCCTCGACAAACCTATGCAGTGCTGATTTACGTCTGTAGTAGCAGTCATGGGTTTGGACATGCGGCAAGGGACGCAGCTGTTTTGCAGCAATTGCGCTTGCGAAGGCCGGACTGGACGTTGGTGATGAGTTCCATGGTGGAACCTCGTTTCTTGCGGCTTTTATTAGGAGACGATCGCATCACCATTCGTGCCTGCCGTTGGGATGTCGGCATGGTTCAAGCCGATGCGCTGGGTGTTGATCGCAGCCAAACATTGGCGGCACTCAGCGCCTTGGAGACCGCACTTCCAGATCAGCTCATGGGGGAAGTGGAGTGGCTTCGTGCTCAGGCCGACTCGGTTTTGATTTTCGGCGACATTCCACCAGCTGCTGCTGAGTTGGCAGATCGTGTCGATGCTCCCCTTGTGTGGATGAGCAATTTCGGCTGGGACGATATTTACCGCCCATTAGGAGGGCCGTTTGAGCGCTGGGCCGATGCAGCCTTGGCTCAATACAAACGAGGACAACTGCTGTTGCGGTGTCCCTTTGATTTGTCGATGAATTGGGGTTTGCAGGAACTGGCCCTGGGTTTGGTCTGCACCCGTCCTCGGCCGCTTCCGTCTGATTGGGAGCGCGCCATGCGTTCGCTCGATCAATCGCTGGTTTTGGTGGGATTCGGTGGTTTGGGCCTTCAGCTCGATCCCGAACTGTTCCTCCGTTGGCCACGCCATCACTTTTTAATGGCCTCTCCAGCGCAGGCCGTACAAGCGCTCGCTCTCCAACAAGTTCCAAATCTCACCCTTCTTCCAGGCTCCGTGCGGCCGATCGATGTCTTTCCGTTGTGCTCTCGACAGTTGGGTAAGCCTGGCTTCAGCACCTTCTGTGAGGCGTTGGATCAGGGAGTTGGCCTCCATGTGGTGGAGCGTCGTGATTTTGCGGAGGCGGCGGCTCTAATGACCGGTCTTCGACGGCATGGAGACCATCGAGTTCTGACAAGAGATCAGTTGGAACGCGGAGACTGGCAATTAAATCTCTCGCTTAACGCGCCTGAATCTGGCCCTTTGCCGCACGACGGTGCTCAACGCGCTGCAGAAGCTTTGATCGCGCTGGCAGAAGTTCGATAATATTTTTTACCCAAAAAATAATGTCTCCGTTGCTGCACTTTGGCTGGGTCGCTTTTGTTTCAGCCACTCACTTTGTACGTTTTTATATATAGGTTCGATTAATCGACTGGCATAACTACCTATTGCATTCGTTGATTTGTTCGACAAAGTCAACCGGAAAGATCTCCACTGCGGGGTTCTTTTGAGGTCTAGTCAATTACCGATGCGTTTTTTATGCATCGTTTGACCTTTATCCTTTGACACTTTTTTGTGGATCTCTCAGGTGTGATTTGTCGCCACGGACTCGCACTTGCTGCGATGTCTGGAGCATTGGCCACATCTCTTCCGAGTGCTCCTGCCAGCGCGAGTTTTTTGCCCCCTGAGACGAGATCGCAGTTGGTGCATTTGCCTGATGTTCAGCCAACCCGAGCGATTCCTTACGTCATAACCCCCGAGCGTCGAGCGATGCTCAATACCATCCGTTTTGCTGAAGGCACGTGGAAGGGTGGCTTTGATGTGGGCTATCGAGTGATGTTTGGTGGTGGCTTGATGAGCTCCCTCAACCGGCATCCCAATCGGGTGATCTACAGCTCCCGCTATGCCAGTGCTGCTGCAGGGGCTTACCAATTCATGCCGTTTACCTGGGATTTGGTTCGGCGAAGCTTGGGTGTGACCGGCTTCGGACCAGAAGTGCAGGATCAAGGGGCGCTGTTCTTGATCCAGCGTCGCAAGGCTCTTGTTCTCACAGACACAGGCCATCTTTCCCCGCATCTGGCTGCCAAATTGGCGCCGGAGTGGGCCTCATTCCCAACCCTTGCGGGTCGGAGTTTTTACGGGCAGCCTGTCAAAAAATACGATCGCCTTCGCTCGTTTTACAACGTCAATCTTGTGGAGTTACGGCGGATCCGCGACGAGCGTCGCCTTGAACTTTCTCAAGCGGCTAAGCCAGCCGTTTGCACAGGCTCACGAATTGCCTGTGCAACGCAGCTCTGACCTTCGTTTACTCGTCAGTTTCACTTTGAAGGCGTCGCCCCATCGTGACTTGGGCAATGAAGTAGGCGGCGACTCCCCCAGCTAAGAACCCAAACGTGTTTCGAATGAGTGGCAACCATTCCGAGGTGCGTGTGATCACTGGTGCAATGCCGAAGATGCCAAACAACATGCCCCACAGCGGTGAGAGCAGCAGTAGCCAGGCCCAAGCGACCGTTTCTCCTTCCTTACGCGGATAGGCGGCAAAACCTGCAATCAGCCCTCCTAAAATCGATGTGGTGAGCGTCCATAGCCACTGTTCCAAGGGCAAGCCAGGAACGACCTGACATCCGCCGCGATCCAAGCAGATTTCGACGGCGCCCAATGCATCCAGTACGGCGCCATCTTCACCGTGATCTTTGACGTAGTACTGATTGCCAAATCGGGTCTGTAGTTCGACCCAATAGGTTCTCGGCATCATTGCGAAGTACGCATCGCCAACGTTGAAGTTGAGCAGATTGCCTCCTCTGGGGTCTGCTACAAGCAACAGGCTTCGTTCGTCGAGTCCCCAGAATTCTCGGATCGCTAATCCTGGTGTTCGTTCGTACTGGGTGAGAACCCGCAATTTCCATCCTGTTCGTTCTTCCACCTCTCCAAGTGATTCCTCCAACCGTTCTCGTTGGGTTTCGCTGAAAACCCTTGCGAGATCGATCACCGGGGTGGGGTGGTCTGGCAGGAGTTCGGGGTTGTCGTAAGCCAGCGCAGGCGATGCTGCCCCCCAAAGGCCGATGACCATGGCCAAAAGGGCGCCCCACAGGATTCGAATGCGATGTGTTCCCATGGACCTGCTGAATTGACGGGCATTCTCTCCAATGGAATCGATGTCTGCGGCTTGCCCGTCATGGCTAGCAATGCATCTGAAACAGCTCGGCGGTGTGACCTCGTTCCGCCAGTACATGGATTTTGCGCTTAATGATCCCAATCACGGCTTTTATGGCTCTGGTCGCGCCCAAATATCCCGCGATGGCGATTTCGTAACGTCGACCGCCCTCGGGACTGATTTTGCCAGGCTCCTGGCCATCCAGGTGGAGCGATGGCTTGCTGAATTACCCGCAGATCTTCCAACACTTTCACTGATTGAGATCGGCCCTGGAGAAGGCGATCTACTGGCTGATTTGGTGGATGCCCTAACGGACTTATCACCCCAAATTTTGCACCGCCTCGAATTGGTTCTTGTGGAGGCCAATCCAGGAATGAAGCAACGGCAACAAGCACGCTTGCAACACCACACCAACATTCCGTTGCGTTGGTGTTCGCTAGACGAGCTCTTGGCTGCGCCGCTGCGGGGCTTGGTGTTGGCCCATGAATTGTTGGATGCACTTCCCGTTGAACGATTGACCTTCGACGACGGAGTGATGTGGCAACAACTGGTGGAGCTTGATGACGATGGTGCACTGGTGTTTTCAAAGGGCCCCGTGCCGCCCCAGCTTGCAGCCGAGATTGAGCTGGTCTGCAAACGCTGTGGACTGGTTTTGCCACCGCCGGATGCTGAGCCGGGCTGGACGACGGAATGGCATAGCGGTTCATCGAATTGGTTCAAGCAGCTGAGTCAGGCCCTCGATCAAGGTGTGCTTCTGGTGGTGGACTACGCCCTAGAAATGCATCGTTATTACTCCGCTCGTCGTTCGGATGGCACGTTGATGGCGGTTCAGGCCCAACGGGCAGGTCTTTCTCCTCTCCACAAGCCTGGTTCGCAGGATTTGACCGCACACATCTGTATTGAAACCGTCGAGGATGCCGCCGTTCAAGCGGGATGGACCTGTATGGGGCAACTCAGGCAGGGCGAAGCTCTGCTCGCTCTCGGGCTCGCGGAACGTTTGTATGGCTTGCAATCGCTTCCGCCAGGAGACTTGCCTCAAGCCCTGCAACGACGAGAGGCAATGCTGCGGTTGGTGGATCCATCCGGACTTGGGGATTTTCGCTGGTTGTTGTTTGGCAAGGGGGTGAATCCAGCCAGCTTCAAGCTGCCAAGTGCTCCAGACAGTGCGTGATCTCGTCGCGGCTGATGTCGTTTTGAATCTCGACCGAACCGATCCCTGTGGGGATCACAAACCGAAGCTGACCGTCCCGGACTTTTTTGTCGCCTTGAAGTGTTTGCAACACAGCCTCCAGATTGAGTTCGGGCCAAGTTGTTGGTAAGCCTGCTTTGGCAATCAGCTGTTTTTGACGCTCGGCATCGGCCCGTGACCAGTTGCCCCGTTGGACGGCTAGCTCCCCAACAGCAACCATGCCCAGAGCAACCGCTTCGCCATGGAGCCAAGTTCCATAACCACACAGCGCCTCGACCACATGGCCAAAGGTATGGCCGTAGTTCAGGACGGCGCGGAGGCCTCCCTCCCGTTCGTCAGCCGCCACGATGCTGGCCTTGGCCGCCGCCGATCGTTGCAGGATCGATTCGAGTGTTGTTCGCCCTAATCCTTCGGGGCTACTTGGATCTTTGCAAGATTCAAGTTCTAGGAACAGGTCGGCATCCCCGAGAATTCCATACTTGATCACTTCGGCCATCCCAGCTCGGAATTCTCGAATCGGGAGGGTGTCCAAGGTTGTTGGATCGATCAAGACCAGATGCGGCTGATGAAAAGCGCCGATCAGATTTTTGCCGCCAGGGTGATTCACCCCTGTCTTCCCTCCAATGGAGGCATCCACCATCGCCAACAATGTTGTTGGAACTTGAACGACGCCGACACCTCGCAACCACGTTGCTGCGGCAAATCCGGTCATGTCTCCCACGACCCCACCGCCAAGGGCCAACAGCATCGAACTGCGTTCCAGCTTGAACGCAAATGCTGCGTCGTGGATTTGCGAAATGGTGCGTAGATGTTTTTGCTCTTCTCCCGCTTCGATCACGAGCAATTCAACGTTGTATCCCTTCCCTTTCAAGCTGTTGAGGCAGGCTTCGCCGTAGGGACCGGCAACGTCTGCATTACTGACCACAAGGATTTTTTTTCCTGGCTTTGCCCCGAGTCGATGGAGTTCATCGCCAACTGTTCCCAAGACCCCGTCCCCTATGACGATGTCGTAGGGGTTGCGCTCGATGGCGACGTTGATGCGGTGAGCGTGAATCGTCGTCGTCATGGAACTAGGGGAGCCCATCTACTCTCGCAGCAGAGAACCAAGCGTCGTGCGTAACAGTCTGACGGCATGGGCGTTTTTGTTGCCGGCACTCTTTTTAATCAGCCTGTCGGTTTTGATTCCAGCTCTGATGGCCTTGGTGATGAGTTTCACCGCCACTGGATTGGACGTTAGTGAGCCGCTTCGCTTCATTGGCTTCGCCAATTTTCAACGGCTTCTGGCTGATCCGATGGCGCGACAAGTCATGTTCACCACCTTTTTGTATCTGATTGGTGTCGTGCCACCGATTGTCTTGGGGGCACTGGCTTTGGCGGTGTTGGTGAATCAGAAGCTGCCTGCGCAGACGTTGTTGCGCGGCGCGTTCTACACCCCAGTGTTGGTGTCGATCGTTGTGGCAGCAATTGCCTTTCGTTGGCTGTATGCCGAAAACGGTCTGATCAATGGATGGTTTGCTGCTGTTTTTGGAGACACGTTCTCGCCCATTGGTTTTCTAACGGTTCCCCATCTGGCTCTTCCCGCCGTGATGCTCGTCACCCTGTGGAAGGGCTTGGGGTACTACATGGTGATTTTTTTGGCGGGTCTTCAGGGCATTCCAAAAGAGCTCTATGAAGCTGCCGAGCTCGATGGCAGTGAGGGTTGGCGTCAGCACCTCGACATCACGCTTCCCCTGATGCGCCCCTACGTCACCCTCGTCGCTGTGGTGTCGTCGATCGCTGCAACGAAGGTGTTTGAGGAAGTGTTTCTGATGACGCAAGGGGGGCCTGCTGATGCCACGCGAACCATCGTTTATTACGTCTACGACCAGGCTTTTTCTGAATTGGAAATCAGTTACGCCTGCACCTTGGGTTTGGCTCTCTTTTTCATGGTGATGGTGTTAACTCTGCTGCGCTTGGTGCTGGCAGGCGACCGATCCCTCATCTAAGGGTGCATTTCCCCAGTGGAGTGGCAAGCTGCCAAACAAGCAGTGCTGAGCCAGGGATGTCCTCTTCGGACACAATGATCGGTGTAGTGGGTGGCGGTCAGCTGGCGAGAATGCTGGTGCAGGCTGCTTCTGCGCGTTCGATACCGATCGCAGTCCAAACCATCTCCGCGAGTGACCCTGCTGCTGAGGCTGCGGCCCGCGTTGTGGAAGCTGATCCCCGTGATGTGGCAGGAACGCGCGAGCTGGTGGAGGGTTGCGAAGGCATCACATTCGAAAATGAGTGGGTCAATATCGACGCGTTGATTCCCCTCGAACAGCAGGGCGTTCGCTTCCGTCCCTCTCTGGCGTCTCTTACGCCACTGGTCGACAAGTTGTCTCAGCGCAAGTTGTTGGACGACCTAGCGATACCCAGTCCACCCTGGTGTCCCCTAAGCCTGATTTCTCCAGCACAGCCATCTCTGCCCCCGGGATGGAATTTCCCGGTGATGGCGAAAGCGGCCCGCGGTGGATACGACGGAAAGGGAACGATTGTTCTGAAAAATATTGATGCTCTGGCTCAGCTGCTCCGATCCGTCGATAGTTCCGATTGGCTTTTAGAAACGTGGGTGCATTACGAGCGTGAGCTGGCCCTTGTGGTGAGCCGAGATTCCCAGGGTCGTCTTCGGAGCTTCCCACTGGTGGAAACGCACCAACATGATCAAGTTTGCAACTGGGTTTTGGCACCAGCAGGAGTGGACCAGGATGTTGAATCTCTCGCCTACAACGTTGCTGCTTCCTTGCTCACCAAATTGAATTACGTGGGTGTGTTAGCCCTTGAATTCTTTTATGGACCTGCCGGTTTACAGGTGAATGAGATTGCGCCTCGTACCCACAACTCCGGCCATTTCTCAATCGAAGCGTGTACCAGCAGCCAGTTTGATCAACAGGTGTGCATCGCAGCGGGGCTTCCCGTACCAACGCCAGAACTGAGGAGTGATGGCGCATTGATGGTGAATCTTTTGGGCCTTAATCCAACCCAAGCTGCCCCGCTCGAGCAGCGGTTGACTGCGCTTCGTGAAATCCCCAATGCTCATCTTCATTGGTATGGAAAATCACCGGAAACCCCAGGCCGCAAACTCGGCCACATCACCGTGTTGTTGAACGCCAGTGATGCAGACCATCGCGATCGGCAAGCGAAGGACGTTTTGACTGTTGTGCGAGGAATATGGCCCGAGTTCCCCTCAGTTCAGGACTAAACTTGTTTCTGAACTGCTGTGTTGGTGAAGGCCTTTTCTAGTGCTCTGATCTGACTCTCTTTCGACTTGGGGAGGCTGTCGTGACGGTGACGTAAACCGGCCTAGTAGCCGGAAACGAAGCCCCACTTTGACTCCCCTTCTGGTTAACTCCAGGTCGACCACAATCGGTCACACGGCATGGTGGTTCACCCTCATAACTTGAACGCTTGATGCTTCGGCGTTTGCTCTTAGGGCCGATGACGCTCCAGCGCACTTTGCAGTTGCGACGGTTCAAGATTGGTCACGATGAACACTTCCTGGACGCTGCTTCCTTTGCGAGCTACAAGCTTGTAGCCGCCGCGGATTGTTGTGGACACTCGCAACTGAAGGGACTGACTTCGGCCCCTGACGCGATTGATGACGGCTGGGGTGATGGTTTGGATGCCTTTTTCACCAGCAAGAGATTTCAGCCAAGGGATCAGGCCCTCGACATAGGTGCTGTGGGTGATGACGACCCGTCCCAAACCTGAATCAAAACCCAACGACTGGTGAAAGTTAGCGGGAATGGCTATGCCAAAGAGAGGTGTTTTCGGTCGTGATGCTGAAATCCGTCGATGCTGTGCACATTGCTGTTCATGGACCTCTGACCAAGGCCTGTGGCCCTAGGACACGAATGCTGACGGCGGAAGTTCATGGCCCTGAGGTTCGGGGCCTTGCGCTCTGTCCAGGGCGTGTCGTTCGGTATGTGTTCAATGCACGCAACGAACACTTCAAAACCGTGGATCTTCTCAGGCTCGCCACGTCGAGCCGTAAGCCTGCGGCGTGACTTAACAGCGATCTAAGGGGGCCATGGTGAGTCCCTCCGTTTGCAGTTGCAAGTGATAGAGCTCAGCCTGCTCAAGCGGGCCACGCCACACCTCGGCTGATCCTTGACCATCAATGCGATGGGCCAGCCCCCAGGCCTTCTCTTCATCCATGCCGGGGATGATCTTTCGAAGACAATCCACCACGTGCTGGAACGTGTTGACGTCGTCGTCGAGAACGATGACTTTGGCTTCTGGATAGCGCTGGGTGGTTTTCTGCCGCTCCAGAAGCGTCGAAGAAGAAGGGCTGGAGCTGGTCATGACAGTAATTTTCAATGGTGCTGGAGCAAACGCAAACCTAGGTAAGATTTTTGAAACAGAGCTGTATTCAGTGTTATTCACCGTTGCCTGGGCATCTCTTGCCGCCATGTTCAGTTTCTCAATTGCGATGGTGGTGTGGGGTCGTAACGGTGACGGCACACTGAAATTCTGATCGCACTGTGCTTTCAGATTCACCGTTGTTAAGCCAATCCTTAGCAATAGCAGCAGCGTTTTTACTGGTTTTTGTAAGTGTTTCGGTGATTTATCTCTCCGCCATTGAGTGGCGGGATCGTCGTCGCAGGCAAGTCCCTACTCGCTCTAGCCGTTGACGTTGGTGGTCCCCCGTAGTTTTCGGGATCATCCGATTACAGCGACTCTTCTTGTCCTGTCGATCGCTGCGTCTGCAGCGGGACTCTTTGCCTCGGGGCGTTGGCTATCGCCCAGGTTTTCCGATCAAGGAAGCCTGCTTTTTTTTCTACGGGAATCGCGCTTAATCCAGAGTTTCAATGTGGATTCCGCGCAGTCGCCCCCAGACGTTTGGCGGCGACGACTTGGTGCGAACGCTGCAACGCAACGCTGGCAGTCATCTGACGGACATCGCTGGTGGATGGTGTGGCTCCAAGATGGAGCACCGTTGTTGGTGCTCCATCGGACAAAGGCCAGTGAGCCTTCAAGGGTTTCATCGTTGTTCCCAGATGTCGAACTTCTCTTCGCAGATGAGCTTCATCGAAAAAGCTTTTTCTCCAAACATCCTTCCAGATTTCTAACGCCCTCCAGCCTTGAAAACGACTGCATTGATCGCCTGATCAGATCCCCTGCAGTTGCTTGGAATCCTTCGGGTTTATCCGCCATCGCAGGTCCTCTTGCCTTTGCGTTGAATAGCGGTTCCCATGGCTGCCTAAAGCTCACGTTGGATCAAGATCGACTGTTGCTCCTCGATGGATCGGTCTCGTCAAGACCGCTGTCTTCAGCTCCACCGTCCTTAAGGCGTCCCCCTGGCATTGAATCCGCGTTTCAGACGTTCGTTGGTGACACGCCGATGAACAATCGTCTTGCTCTCCATTGGCAAGGAGCTTCAACGAGGCCACTGTTTGCTTCACTTCTTCAACGCCGATTGATTTCGGATGAGATTGAAAAAACCTATGGCCTCACTCCAAATTTTCAGGCCCAATGGTTAGGAGCTCCCATGGATTTACAGGCCCAGCTCAGAAAGGATGGTCCGTTTAAGGCGTCGCTTCAGCTCAGCTTGGCGTTCAAAGCACAAAACGCTGAGTCTCTGAAGACGGGGTTGGCTTCCATCGCGTTAAATCTTGAACAGCGTGGTTTGCGGCCTCAGGTGAGTTCGTCAACTGCTGAAACGGACAATGGTCAATCAACAGCTGTGATCTGGAAAGGTGCAAACCAGAACGTTTTGGGACGTTGGTACGTGGACTCGCCCAGGCCAGATCAGATCTCGCTTCGACTGTCCCTGGGTGGGCCGCTAGACACTGGTCATCCACCTTTAAAGCTGAAGCCCAAGTCGGGATTAAGGATTCGCTTTGATGCCAAGCAGCTGCGTGAAATGGGTTGGTTGAAGGCAACATGGCCTTCCTTGGTGCAACAAGCAGGCCAAGGCGAGCTTCTGGTCAAGCCGATGCTGGGCAGCAGATCTGGCCAAACAGACACCTGGTATTGGATCAAAGGTCAGCTTTCGCTGCGTTGAGCCTGTTCAGCCTGACGACGCTCTTTCTTCCGACGTTCTGCTGCGATCGTTTCCTGGACGAGCTCGACAGCTGCGGACATGCGCTCACTGTTGGACGCAAACAGGCTGAGATCCTTTTCGACTCTCTCTGTTGGGAAGTTGAGGGCCGTTGAAAGCTCTTTGCAGCGTTTGCGTAATTCAGCCTCATCCGGTTGATCAGCATCCCCCTTGGCTTCCTCAAAGAGTCGGAGGACGCCAATGGCCATCAGCCTCGAATAGTGGCTTCCTTCGCCAAGCTTTTGCCCAGCTAGGTGAGACTCCATTGCGTCGACGGATTCAGTTTTGGCGGCGTCAATGCAGCGTTTGGATTCTTTCCGAAAGGTTTTGGCGTCGTACCCGTTGCTGCTGCAGAGGGCGTCAAGAAGACCGGTGATGTGCCCTTCCGGGCGATATCCCGCGGAGAACGTATCGAAAACCGTGCACAAGCCCACAGCGAACAGAGGGGTGGTCTTAAAACTGCTCTGATGGCTTAGAAGGTGCAGCTCCACAAGCAATTCATCGGCCAGTCGCCTGTAGAGCGGTGCAATGACATGGGGGAAGGCCTGGTGAAACGCCCGCTTGCTGTCTGCGATGGTCTGACGTTCGCCCAACGGTCGCTTCCCGAATGAATGGCGAAACCCTAGCGTCGAAGCCGTCGCCGTTAGGATTATTGGGTTCGCTAATGGCTAAATGATCCCCATCGTGATCGAGGAGTCCGGCCGGGGGGAAAGGGCCTTTGACATTTACTCGCGACTCCTTCGCGAGCGAATTATTTTTTTGGGTGAAGCCGTTACGAGTGATTCGGCCAATCGCATCGTTGCTCAGATGCTGTTCCTCGAGGCAGAGGATCCCGAGAAAGACATTTATCTGTACATCAATTCCCCCGGTGGATCCGTTTACGACGGATTGGGAATTTTTGACACCATGCAACACATCAAACCTGATGTGCAAACGGTTTGTGTTGGTCTTGCCGCAAGTATGGGGGCCTTCCTGCTTTGCGCAGGCACAAAAGGGAAGCGCAGCAGCCTTCAGCACTCCAGGATCATGATTCACCAGCCGCTGGGTGGAGCGAGCGGACAAGCCAGTGACATTCGGATTCAGGCTGATGAAATTCTCTACCTAAAGGATCGCCTGAATACAGAATTGTCTGACCGCACCGGTCAGCCCCTCGACCGCATTCAGGAAGATACTGACCGTGATTTCTTCATGTCCCCCGGTGAGGCCGTGAGTTACGGATTGATCGATTCTGTGATCGACAAACGTCCTGTACAAGCTGTGGCTTGAAAAGTGGCTTGAGAAACACCCCACGTCCCTCCAAAATTTGTCCTGTTTGTCAGCGACCCTTCGAATGGCGAAAAGCTTGGAAAAAATGTTGGGATGATGTGGTGTATTGCTCAGAGCGATGTAGACGTCGAAAAAATACAATCAAATCAATGAGCAGTTAGTACTATTTGATGTAGCAAACACAACAATGGTTAGCCCGATCAGATTGTTGATCGGGCTTTTTTGTGGTTTCATTTTAGTCGATAGTGTCGACTCTAGATATTTTTAATTGTCTTGATTGGCTCAATTTGTATTGTTTATCAGGTTTTGGGATGATGCCAGGAATGCGGCTGCCCGACCCATTGCTTTGGAGAAAACATGATACTCCTATATAAAATTCCCCCCAACTATCTTGCAACAGCTGGGGGGAATTAATGGATGGAAAACAATTTCTGGGAATCAGTTCAGAATTGGTACTGTACGGTCCTTTTCAGGGACTGAAGTGAATTCAGCAACGATTGATTTGAATTCGTCGCCATCCATTGTCTCTTTCTCAATCAATAATTCAACCAATTGATCCATTGCTTCTCGGTTGGCTGCAACGAGGGCAACAGTTTCTTCGTAACAGCGCTTAACCATGCTGCGAACCTGTGTGTCCACCTGTTGAGAAATCGACTCGGATATTTCACTGCGAGACATCAAATCTCTACCTAGGAAGACTTCCTGACCACCGCCCTCAAGGGCAACAGGTCCAAGATCACTCATGCCAAGCCGCGTCACCATATTTCGGGCCATCGAGGCGACTTGTTGGATGTCGCTACCGGCACCGGTGGTGATTTCCTGGGAACCAAACACCACGTCTTCGGCAGCACGACCACCCAGGGCACCCATGATGCGTGCCTTGAGCTGGGCCCGGGTCACTAGGGTTTGCTCTTCGTCCGGAGAGAACCAGGTCAGGCCTTGGGCTTGGCCGCGGGGCACAAGGGTGACTTTTTGGACAGGGTCATGGGCTTTGACCAGTGTTCCGATAAGTGCATGACCTACTTCGTGATAAGCAATCAGCCGCTTGCTGCGTCCATCGGTTAGAGGACGACCTTCCATGCCGGCGATGATGCGGTCAACAGCATCATCAATTTCACTCAAACCAATTGATTCCTTTCGGCGACGTGCCGTCAAGATTGCCGCCTCGTTCATCAAGTTGGCGAGATCAGCACCCGTGAAGCCAGGAGTACGTCGAGCGATACTTTCAAGTGATAGTTCACCATCGAGTTTCTTATTTTTAGAGTGGACAGCAAGAATGGCAAGGCGACCTTTGATATCCGGAGCATCAACAGTGACTTGACGATCAAATCGACCTGGACGCAATAACGCCGAATCAAGAACATCAGGACGGTTTGTTGCCGCGATAATGATGATTCCATTATTTCCTTCGAAACCATCCATCTCTGTGAGGAGTTGGTTGAGAGTTTGTTCTCTCTCGTCGTTGCCACCACCAACGCCAGCACCGCGTTGACGACCAACGGCATCAATCTCATCAATAAAGATCAAGCAAGGGCTGTTTTCTTTTGCCTTTTTGAACAAGTCGCGAACACGGCTGGCACCAACACCAACAAACATCTCAACGAATTCAGAGCCTGAAAGGGCAAAAAACGGAACACCGGCTTCACCGGCGATGGCTTTGGCGAGCAAAGTCTTGCCGGTACCTGGAGGTCCGACGAGTAAGAGACCCCGAGGAATTTGAGCACCAACAGATGTGAACCGTTCTGGCTGCTTGAGGAAGGTGACGACCTCTTCCAGCTCTTGCTTGGCTTCTGTGACACCCGCCACATCGTCAAACATCACGCCGGTCTCGGCTTCCATCATGAACTTGGCCTTGCTCTTGCCAAATTGCATGGCCTGACCAGGGCCGCCAGGCATGTTGCTATTGCGGCGAGCCAAAAAGATCAGGGAGCCGATCAGCAGCAATGGGAACAACAAATTGCCCAAGAGACCAAGTGCTGGCGGAGTGCTCTTGGGGGGGTGCACATCAAAGCTGATGCCTTCTTCCTTCAAGGTGTTGATCAACTCAGGAGCTAAACCTGGGAGATCAACGCGTAAACGCTGGACGCGATTATCTAAATCTGGATCGACAGCTTCAACAACGGCATTACGACCACCGTCGTAGATATCAACAGCCGTGATGCGACCAGCTTCCACGTAATCCAAGAAACGGCCGTAGCTCATCCTCGCGACGGCGGCGTTACGCGGAGCAACCGTGGGGCTATTGCCACCACCGTTGTTTTGGCTCATGCCATTCATCCCGCCGTTGCTCAGGACCTGCCAGCCGATCAGCAGCACAACGCCAATCGGCAAAAGCCATAGGGCAAGGAGGCGCCAGCGCTGATTCATGAGCCTGATTAAGAATGACTGAGTGTAAAGGGAATTAGTGGATTCCCGAGGGTGTCCCTAAAGGCTTCTCAGCGCAACGATTGGATCGAGGCGAGCTGCCCGTCGTGCAGGAACAACACCAAAAAACAAACCAATCGATCCCGATAGGCCAACTGTGATCAGAACCATGCCTGTGCCAATGCTCGCGGGGAGAGGGGTTACAGCTGCAACTAAACCCACGGCACCAAGACCGACGGCTGTTCCAATCACTCCACCAAGACTGGAAAGAACCAACGACTCCACCAAAAATTGTTGGAGAACATCGCTGCTCCGAGCCCCAAGCGCTTTGCGTAAGCCGATTTCCTCGGTGCGTTCACTCACCGACACCAACATGATGTTCATGATTCCGATGCCTCCCACGAGCAGGGATATCCCACCGATGGAGGCGAGCATCAACGTCAGCCCACCCGTAATCGTTCCGACGATCGTTAGGGCATCTTTTTGAGATCGAACAGCAAAGTCGTCGTCTCGAAGGATCCGATGGCGTTGACGCAAGAGATTCGTGATTTGAAATTTGGCTGCCCCGGTGCTTTTGTCGTCCTTGGCTTCAACGCTGATAAAACTCAAACTGATCCCGTAGGTGGGATCCCGGCCGGTGAGGCGATTCACCATCGTGCTCAACGGGATATAAGCGTTTTCGTCTTGGTTGCTCCCGAATACGGCACCCTTGGGTGCCATCACTCCGATCACTTCAAACGCCTGGCTGCCAATTCGAACCTGTTGGCCGATGGCATCGCCGGTTGGAAAGAGTTTTGTCCGTAGGTCTGGACCAAGGGCCACTACAGCTCTCGCGGCTTGCTCGTCTTGGCTGTTGACAAAGCGTCCGCTCGCGATTTCGAAGCTACGAACGGGCACAAAATCTGCGGTGACTCCTGAGATCGAACTGGTGGCACTTCGGGCGCCCGCTTGAACCACTTGGCTGCTTGTGATCTGAGGAGCAACGCGTTTGACGCTTGGTACCTGTTCTGCAATCGCTGTGGCGTCTTCCAGAACCAAGGTCTTAGGAAAAGCGACACCTCGCCTTCGGGTGTCGTTATTTCCAGGAACAACAAATAAAACGTTGGCCCCGAGGTTGCTGAGCTGCTCTTCGGCGAGCCCTTGAGCCCCTCGACCCACTCCCACCAGCGTGATGACAGACGCGTTGCCAATCACGATGCCCACCATCGTCAGCAAGCTGCGTAAGC
>QCVC01000018.1:0-25865 GCA_003210515.1 Synechococcus sp. AG-683-B21
ATGGAGATCCCAAAATCAACAATGTGATGATCGATGAAACCAGCGGCAAGGCCATCGGCCTGATTGACCTCGACACGGTTAAACCAGGATTAATCCACTACGACATCGGCGATTGCATTCGTTCCTGTTGCAACGCAGCGGGCGAGGAAACCACCGATCTAGAGAGCGTTGGTTTTGACTTAAATCTCTGTGAAGCGATGCTGGAGGGGTATATCAATGTTGCGCGCGGCTTTCTGAGTGAATGGGATCTTCATTACCTACCAGACTGCATTCGTTTGATCCCCCTGGAACTCGGACTGCGCTTCCTTACAGATCATCTTGAAGGGAACGTTTATTTCAAAACAGATCGACCAAGCCACAATCTTCAACGCGCCGCTGTTCAGTTCAAGCTTGTGCAAGACATCGAGAATCAGATGCCGGCGCTTCAACGCCTCATCCAACGCCTCAGCGATCGACCCGTGAACTAAAAGAGATGCCTCGCCCCGCCGTCATGCTGCGTCAGGTGGCGCGCTTGACCCCCTTCGAGCGTTCCATTCCCAGTGATATTCAAGTCAGTGCAGCGCTCGTTTGGAACAGCAATGGTTGGCTGGAGCTCAGCTATGGACTGCTTGCGTTAGCGCCTCCCGGTCTCTCGACGCTGGTGCTTCCCTCCCCCCTAGATGACGGCCCCCAAAACGGGACCCGTCGAGATGGGCTCTGGAAAGCCACCTGTTTTGAAGCATTTTTGGCCTTGCCGAATCAAAGCCGTTACTGGGAGATCAATCTTTCCCCCAATGGCGATTGGGCGGTCTACAGCTTCGAGAGCTATCGCAGTGGCCAGCAACCGCAGATGCTGAAGCAAGACCCAGAGATTGGGATCCAACGCTTGCACCATCACCTTCGCGTGGACGTTCGTCTTCCCTTAGCGCCCTGGTGGTCTGCTGGGGTGTGTCCAGAGGTGAACCTCTCTGCCGTGATCGACCATGGAGATGCAGGGTTAAGTCACTGGGCCCATCGCCACCAGGCAAAAGCTGATTTTCACAACCGAAGCACCTTCCTTAAGGGCTGAGTGGGCCGTAGGGTCACGCCACTGCCCATTAGAGGACGAGATGCGGAGCCGTTCTGCTCTGATTGCCTTTGTGGCTGCCGCCACGACGCTGGCATTGGTGGGGATAAAACAACCCAAAACAGTGGCGCTTCCCTCGCCAGGCGGCTCGCCAGAGCGTCCAGCCGCCAAGGCCAAGCAACCCACGATCGCGAAGGTTCGCAGCTACCCGCGGGTTCCCTCCCATCCCCAAAAGATTGCTGCACTGCTCAACACGGTTGAGACCGCCTTAAGGGACCCAACAACCCCTGAAGCATCCCTCCCCGATCTGGGGCATCAACAACAGGTGATCTATCGGGTTCTCTCCGCCAAGCCAACCCTGTCTTCAGAAGTGCTTGCGGCACTCCCCGCTCAATGGCGCAGTGTGGCTGAGCGGCATTTGGCCGCTCGGGGCGAATTTTTACGGATGGGTCGGACTCGCCGCCCAACGGTTTTACCCGCCTGGCGAATCATTGCTCCAGAACCGGCGGAAAACCTGCTGGCCTACTACCGCAAAGCCGAGGCCGCCACAGGCATTGAGTGGGAGGTTCTGGCCGCAGTGAATTTGGTTGAAACCGGCATGGGACGCATCGATGGCATTTCAGTGGCCAATGCGCAAGGCCCCATGCAGTTCTTACCCACCACCTGGGCGGAAGCAGGGATCGGAGAAGGCAACATCCGCGATCCCCACGATGCAATTCAAGCTGCAGCCCGTTATTTGGTGAGACGCGGTGGGCTCAGGGATATTCGCCAAGGGTTGTGGGGGTACAACAACAGTGATTACTACGGACGTGCCGTTCTGCTTTACGCCTCATTGATACGGGAGGATCCACTGGCCTACAACGGCCTCTATCACTGGGAAATCCACTTCAACGCCGCCGATGGCGACCTATGGCTGCCCGTGGGCTACAACCAAGCCGAGCCGATCACTGTGAAGGACTACCTCAAATCCCATCCGACCAGTCGGCCTCCAGCAAATTGAGCATCAACACCTACCCTGATTGAAGGCGTGATGCGTGCAACGGGTGCCCAAGGAAACTTCTCACCGTGGCGATGAACTGAAGGGCCTCGGCTGGTCAGAGGCCGAGGTTGTCCGATATGTCGAGCTCTGGGAATATCGCCAGCGCTGGGGAGCCATGAATCTCGAGCGGGAAGATCGCTTGTTTCTACGGAAAGCGGAAAACGCACTCCCTAAAATTCTGTCCGGACGGGCTGCAGCCAAAAAGTCCTTGAAGGACAAGAGCTACTACAGCTGGCTCCGATTCCAATGCGATGCCATGGCTGCTGCTGAAGCTGAGATGGGACTCAACGATGGAGACAAAGGTGCCTGGCCTGTGCTGTTGGAGACCGAGCTGCGCATCCTCGATCACTACGAGCCGGTGCTCGGTTTACCGGACACCCTCAAGGCCAAAGCGCTTGGTCCCGTCCGTGAAACTCTGGCCTCCCAAGCAGCTGCCCTTGGAACCACAAAGGCTTACGACTTCCAAGCCGCGCTGACGGCACTGAAGGAAAAAGAGAGCAATCGCTGGAAACATCTGCGCGACGTTGATGCCAGCGATCGCACCTACCCAATCTTGAGCGCCGATGGGATCGAAGGATTCCGGCGCGAGGCGCACCGTGAAATCCACACCCTGATTCGAACCACATTCCCCTCTTTGGCAGAAACAGATAAACCAGAGCTGCCAGATGCGTAGAGACGACTAGAACTAAATCAAAGCTTGATTGATCTGGTCTGATGTCCCAGCGTTTTGAGACCCTTCAGCTCCACGCCGGCCAGTCGCCTGACAGTGCGACCAACTCCAGGGCAGTGCCCATTTATCAAACCAGTTCTTACGTTTTCAACGACGCAGAACATGGAGCCAACCTGTTTGGGCTCAAGGAATTCGGGAATATCTACACCCGTTTGATGAATCCCACGACGGATGTCTTCGAGAAGCGAGTGGCTGCCCTCGAAGGCGGTGTCGCAGCGGTCGCCACAGCATCAGGCCAATCGGCGCAATTCCTGGCCATCACCAACTGCATGCAAGCGGGAGACAATTTTGTTTCCACGTCCTATCTGTATGGCGGCACCTACAACCAGTTCAAAGTTCAATTTCCCCGTTTAGGCATCAACGTTCGTTTTGCCGACGGTGACGACGTGGCCAGTTTCGCTGCGCAAATTGATGACAACACCAAGGCGCTGTATGTCGAAGCGATGGGTAACCCCCGTTTCAACATCCCTGATTTCGAGGGTTTGTCGGCACTCGCTAAAGAGCGGGGGATTCCACTAATTGTGGACAACACCCTGGGCGCCGCAGGTGCCTTGCTACGGCCGATTGAACATGGGGCCGACGTGGTTGTGGAAAGCGCCACGAAGTGGATTGGTGGCCATGGCACCAGCCTGGGTGGAGTCATCGTTGACGCCGGCACCTTCAACTGGGGTAACGGAAAATTCCCGTTGATGAGTGAGCCGAGTGCGGCCTATCACGGCTTGGTGCACTGGGATGCCTTCGGTTTCGGCAGTGATATTTGCAAGATGCTCGGGTTACCAGACGAGCGCAACATCGCCTTTGCCTTGAGGGCCCGAGTGGAGTGTCTTCGTGACTGGGGTCCAGCGATCAGCCCTTTCAACAGTTTCATGCTGCTGCAAGGTCTCGAAACCCTGAGTCTGCGCGTTGAGCGCCACACCGAGAACGCCATGGAAATGGCCACCTGGCTCGATGGCCACCCCAACGTGGCCCATGTGAGTTACCCCGGTCTGCCCGGCGACCCATATCACGCAGCAGCGAAGAAATACCTCACCGGTCGCGGCATGGGCTGCATGTTGATGTTCTCGCTGAAAGGGGGGTTCGACGATGCGGTGCGATTCATCAATAGCCTCAAACTCGCAAGCCATCTAGCCAACGTTGGGGATGCCAAAACCCTCGTGATCCATCCAGCCTCCACCACCCACCAACAACTGAGCGAAGACGAACAAGCGTCAGCGGGTGTGACCCCCACCATGGTGCGGGTGTCGGTTGGCATTGAGCACATTGATGACATCAAGGACGATTTCGAACAGGCCCTGGCGAGCCTGAATTGAGCGTCGATTAAGGATCTATGGCGCTCATTCTTCCTCGGAGTTATCACAAAATCTCGGCGGTTGAACGCAACCGGATTTCCTGGATTGAAGCCAAACAGGCGGAACTTCAGGACATCCGACCCCTGCGCATTGGCATCCTCAATATCATGCCCCTGGGGAAGCAGTATGAATTTAATTTGCTGCATCCCTTGGGGTTATCTGTACTCCAGATCGAACCAATCTGGATTCGCTTGAACTCCCATGCCTATAAAAGCTGGGACCAGGATCACCTCAATCAGCTGTATGTCTCTTGGGATGAAGCTCGATCCCAAGGGCCTTTGGATGGATTGATCATTACCGGAGCCCCCGTGGAGCATCTGCCGTTTGAACACGTGCGCTACTGGAAAGAACTCACAAAACTCATCGAAGAAGCTCGCCAAAGTTGTGCAAGCACCCTGGGATTGTGCTGGGCGGGATTTGCCCTGGCCTACATGGCAGGAGTCGACAAGATCTCGTTCGAGAGGAAACTCTTTGGGATTTATCCGATGCGCAGCCTGGTTCCAGGACACCCGCTGATGGGCACCCAAGATGACAAGTTTCTTTGCCCGCAGAGCCGCCATGCGGGCCTGCTGGATTCAGCGATGGAATCAGCGCAACGCCAAGGACGTCTTCGCCTGTTGGCCCATGGAGAGAAGGTTGGATACACGATCTTCGAAACGCCCGACCAACGGCAACTGATGCACCTCGGCCACCCTGAATACAACGTTGGCCGAATCATCGGCGAGATGGAACGTGACAAAGCACGCGGCGACGTTCCTCCTCCAGAAAATTTTGATCCAGACCACCGACAAACACTCTGGCGTTCGCATCGCAATCTCCTGTTTCAACAGTGGCTGTGGTTCTGCTATCAGCGCGTGTCGATGGCGCCTTAGAAGCGGCTAGGGCTTCGGATTGCTCAACCTGGATGGAGACGGATCAACCAAAGCGTTTTTGGCAACGGTTTTAGACACGGTTTTCGATGAGATCTTGGCAACCGGCTTGACCACCTGGTTCACCACCTGGTTGTTAGTGGGGCGTTCCGCCGATTTGCGATTCAACTCCCGTTCCAACGACGCCACCCGCCGTTCTCTCAGACAGTGACGGCAGCCCCCCAGGGTTTGCAAATGCTTCTCAGGGGTGATGCTGATGTCCTGCACAGGGTGGTGCGTACAGCGAATTTTGACGGGGCTTTTATAACTCCGCCAATTCATCCCTTCATAGTTGTACTGATCGCCAAAACGCTGCTCGGCTCGTTTGAGAAATTCGTCCTGGCTGATGCGTGCTCCCATAGATACGAATGTATGAGAAGGTTCCCGTCGAACGATGGGCTTGTCATCCGACGTCACGAATGGACCCAGTGATCAGCACGGATCAACCAACCGATTGGTCGCTCCTCCCCGGCTGGCTGTCTACAGACGAGGGCCAACGGTGGCAGCAACTGCTTGAGCACAACATCTCCTGGGAGCAGCCGCTCGTGCAGGTGTTTGGCAAGTACCACCGCGTGCCGCGCAAGACCGTTTTTTTAGCTGAACAGGGCTTGCAGTACCGCTATAGCGGTGCCGTCCATGTCGGGGAAGGATGGCCGGAATGGTTCCATCCGTTACTCGAGCAGGTGAACCACATGGCTCAAGCTCAGTTCAACGGCTGCCTTCTCAATCTTTACCGCGATGGCGACGACCGCATGGGCTGGCATGCCGATGACGAACCGGAAATCGACCAGACACAACCGATTGCATCGCTCTCGCTGGGATCAACGCGAGACTTTCTGTTCAGACATCGCAACGATCAAACCAAGCGAGCAGCGATCCCACTGGCTGACGGTGATTTATTAATCATGCATCCCGGCTGCCAAGGGCTTTGGATGCACAGCGTGCCCCAACGCCGCAAAGTGAAAACGATGCGAATCAATCTCACCTTTCGCCATTTCCTACAGGGGTAATGGCAAACGAAAAACTCAAAGCAAAACCTTCAATGCCAAACCCCATATAGGAGCTGTCAGAACCGCGAGAACGGTGCTCCAAAACACCAGCGCAGCCGCCCGCTCCTGATCGCGTCCAACCGATTCCGCAATCAGCAATATTGAAATCGCTGTTGGTGCCGCTCCTTGCAGCGCGAGGGCCTGAATCATCAATGGATCCAAGCCAAACAACACACCCAGCAGCAACAGCAGCAGGGGATAAAGCAAAAGCTTGACCAGCAAAGCTGGGCCAAGGCCCGCCCCGATTACGGAAGGGGGTTTTCCTTGCCGCGTCAGGCTGCCAAGACGCATCCCAACCACCATTAATGCCAGCACAATCACGATCCGGGATGGCCACCAGAGGCCTTCCGTGATGGCAGCTCTCCAGGGCGTCAGCTGAATCAGCAAGGCACCGATGAGTCCGCGCGTCGCCGGACTACGGCCCATGCTGACGAGCAACTGACGCAGGGCGAGCCATCGACTGGCGGCAGCAGCACCAAGCAGTTGGGGACCAACACTCCAGGTGAGCAATGTTGCGCCCAGGTCGTAGCCAATGGTGATCGTGAGGGCCTCGGGCGGCAAAAAAGCCAACGCTAGGGGCACACCGAAGTAGGCCGTATTACCAATACAGCTCCCCAGCAACAGCGAAGGGGTGACAAGCCCTAGCGCCTTGGATCGCCAGCCACCCACCAGCAACACCGTGGACACCGCCAACACGGCAAGGCCCGCGGCTTGCAACACATCACCATGGAGGCCGCTTTTCAACAGCAGCCCCATCACACTGATCGGAACGCCGAAGCGCACCAGCGGCATAGCGAAGCGACCAGCCAAATTCGGATGCTGCCCACCGATCCAAAAACCGATCAGCAAGCACGGAAGCAGCTCAAGCAGGAACCGCAGAACGCACGCCGCAGGAACACTTCAAAAACTTAGGAGGCGCCCCGTGGTGTGCCAGGGTAGCGATCGTCCACAAGAGACGCATGCTTCGCAAAACTCTCCAACGACGATTCGAACACCTGATGACGGTGCTCGCCGAGCAGGTGGAATCGCTACCCGTCGAGAACGAAAGCTGGCTGGAAACAGAACGCGAAATCACCGCGGTCGAACGGGCACTACAACGACTTCCCCTGTGTGATGCCTGAGGCCCGAAGGCCCAACAACTCCTACGTACTGGTGCGAAGTGATGGCCGTTCCGACAAGGTGACGGCCCTCACGTTCGAGAGCCACGACGCGGCTTACGACGAACTGGAGCGTTATTACAGAGATTTTTGCTGCTCGGACGACGAGAAAATCGAGTACACGATCACATCATCTGGCTGAGAAAACGCCGACTGCGTTCTTCCCGGGCATTGCTGAAAAAGGTCTGCGGGTCTGACGTTTCGACCACTTGTCCCTGATCCATGAACATCACCCGGTCGGCCACCTCGCGCGCAAAGCCAAGCTCGTGGGTCACTACCACCATCGTCATCCCACCTTGCGCCAACTGACGCATCGCATCCAGCACCTCCTTCACCCGCTCTGGATCCAACGCACTGGTGGGCTCATCAAAAAGCATCACCTCTGGATCCAACGCCAGAGCCCGCGCAATCGCAACGCGCTGCTGCTGGCCACCACTGAGCTGGGCCGGATATTTGCGCGCTTGCTCGCGGATTCCCATCTGATCGAGCAGCTCAATCGCGCGCTGCTCCGCCGCGGCCTTGGCACGCTTCTGCACCTTGATGGGAGCCAGGGTGATGTTGTCGAGAATCGAGAGGTGGGGGAACAGGTTGAACTGTTGAAACACCATCCCCACCCGCTCGCGTATCGCCCGCACTTGGCGTTCCTCATGGGCGGCATCCAAGCGCACACCAAGTACATCCAGTTCGCCGCTATCCAGCGTTTCCAATCCGTTGAAGGTGCGAATCAAGGTGCTCTTGCCCGACCCGGAGGGTCCCATCACCACCAACACCTCGCCACTGGTCACATCCAGCGACACCCCATCGAGAGCCCGCAGCCCCGGGGAATAGCTCTTCACCAGATCAGTGGCACGAATAGCGATCGTCATCGGGCAGAACGGACGGGGTCGAGCTGGATCTCAAGGTGACGGGCCAGCAGAGCCATCGCCGTGCACGCCAGCCAGTAAACCGCAGCAAGCCAGATGTACACCTCGAGATAACGACCAATGAAGGCTGGATTCGCCAACAGACTGCGGCTGATCCCCAACAGTTCCACCAATCCCAAAATCGCCATCAGGCTTGTGTTTTGAAGCAAGCCCACCGCTTGATTGGTCAGCGATGGCAAGGCAACGCGAAAGGCTTGGGGCAACACCACAAGCTGCAGGGTTTGTCGCGGTGAGAGCCCCAGCACCACTGCCGCCTCCCGCTGGGTGGGTGGAATCGCTTGAAGACCGCCGCGTACATCTTCAGCGATGTAAGCCGCTGCAAACAGGGCAAAGGCAAGCACAGCCCGCAGCACACGGTTGAGCTCAACGCCGGGAGGAAGGAACAAGGGAATCAACAGCTGACCAAAAAACAACACAGCGATCAGCGGCACTGCCCGCATCAGCTCGATGTAAGCCGTGCTGCTGCCCCTCAGCACGGGAAGATCACTGCGACGACCTAGCGCCAACAAGACCCCAAGCGGCAACGCCAACATGCCGCTGCCAGCCGTGAGCAACAGCGTGAGGCTGAAACCACCCCAACTTTGCGTTCCCACAGGCGCAAGGCCAAGCCCCCCAGCAAGAAGCCAGAGGCCAAGGGGAGCCATCCCACTCCAAAGCAGTGGGATGGCGCGGCGCCAACCGCCTTGCCGCGGTCCGAACAAGGTGATCGCGATCAGAACAACAACAGCAGCAATGCAAAGCAAGGGCCGCCAACGCTCAGCTTCCGGGTAACTGCCCACCGCATAGAGCGGCAAGTTGGTCATCACAACCGTCCAGTCGGCCCCACGCCATAACCAGTGCAGGCAAGACCAACCCGCCCAACCGATCAACGCCAACAGAAGCAAAGTGAGCCAACGATCCAACCAACGGTTCATCAGCGACTCCTCTGCAAACGACCCAGCACCACCCGATTCATCAAGGCCATACCGCCACTGAGGATCAAATTCAGCAACAAGAAGCTGAGCAACAACAACAGAAAACCTTCAATGGCACGGCCCGTTTGCGTGATGGTTGTATCACTCACCGCATAGAGATCGGCATAACCCACCGCAATCGCAAGCGTGCTGTTCTTCGCAAGGTTGAGATATTGACTGGTGAGCGCCGGAAGAATCGCCGGTAAGGCCTGGGGCAAGACGATCCGGCGGAGACCTAAACCCTCCGACAAACCAAGACTTCGAAAGGCTTCCCACTGGCCACGGGATACCGCATTGATACCGCCACGAACAATTTCGGCGATCGAAGCTCCTGTGAACACCACCAACCCCGTAAGCACCGAGCAAAACTCCACGCTGAGATTCAGCCCCAGGAGGCGTATGCCCTGGTTGGAGAAGTGGATCAATCCGCCCACGGGAGTGTCTGGCAACCCCAAAAAGGCCACGAAATACCAAAAGAGCAACTGCAGCAACAGCGGCACTTGGCGAATCAACGCCACATAGCCACCGGACAGACTGCGCAACAAGCGATTGCGACTGCTCCGGGCAGCTCCAGCTGCCACCCCAAGCGTGGTAGCCAGCAACAACCCCATCAAAATCACCTTGAGGCTGTTCAACCAACCAACGGTCAGGGCCCAGGCATAGCTGTCGGTTGGGGCATAGGGCAGCGCAGTCTCTGCAAGGGCGAAACCCGCGGGACGCCATAGCCAACCGAAATCAAGTCCCAGGCCGGTGCGAATCAAATTTACGGTGATGTTGTTGATCAACAGACCGGCAAACGCGATCAGGGCAACAACAACGCAAAGCTGAACCCAGAAGCGTCCTTGACGAAACATCTGGGGCATCAAGTGAACGGCGGAGAAATCATCAAACCACCTTCACCACCCAGACGATTGGGCCCCCTGGGGATGGTGACGGCACTCCCGGGGCCGAGATGACGGTTGTAGATCTCGCCATAGTTCCCAGTCGCCCGAATCACCTGAACCACGAAGTCGTCCGGCAAACCGAGTTTCGCTCCGAGGCCTCCATCCACCCCCAGGAAACGACGCAACGCGGCCTGCGATGGATCCGCAACCGCCCGTTCCAAAACATCGTCGAGGTTGGCTTGGGTAATGCCACGCTCCTCCGCTTCGATCAAGGCATACACCACCCAATTGGTGGCATCCGCCATCCGCTGATCACCCCCAACGACGGCTGGAGCGAGGGGTTCCTTACTTAACCGGTCCTCCAAAATCACGTGTTGTTGAGGGTCTTTAAATCCAGAACGAGCGGAAGCCAGCTGTGAACGATCGGAGGTCATCGCGGCACAACGACCTTGCAAATAACCTCCCACCACTTGGTTTAAGTCTTGGTATTTGATCGGGGTGTAGGGAAGACCCTGCGCTGCAAACGCATCATTCAAGTTCTGTTCCGTGGTGGTTCCCGATCCGACGCAAATGGCTTTGCCACTCAGATCAGCCATCGAACGAACGCCACTCCCGACTGACACCATCAATCCCTGCCCATCGTGAAACACCGTGGGGGCAAAGCTGAGTCCATTGCCCCCGGCAGCATCACGGCTGAGGGTATGGGTCGTGTTGCGTGAGAGAAGATCGATCTCCCCAGACCGCAATGCTGTGAATCGCTCCGGCGCGGTAAGGGGACGGTATTGAACCTTGGCGCTATCGCCAACAAAAGCCGCGGCCATCGCCTTGCAAATGTCTACATCCAAGCCGGCGTATCGCCCTTCAGGACTTAAAAAACTGAAGCCAGGGATCTTTCCACTCACGCCGCACAACAACTCACCCCTCGACTGCACTAAATCCAATCTGGAACTCGTGCCATCACTCAGGGTGGCGCATCCACTGATCAAACCAATCAAACCGCCGACGGCACCAATCAGACGACTAGAGATGGGTCGGGACATCGTTGATGGGACGGATCGGATCGGATTGTCCCAGATCTTCAGGCAACTACCCAAAACACCGGTACCTTCTGGGAGCTGACAGCCCCCAACATGAAACTGCGCTGTTGGCTGCTAGCTGGGCTCATCGGACTGGGCTTGACAACACCAGCCCATGCATGGGGGCAAGAAGATCGAAGCAATTACAACAACAAAATGGCCCTTCTAGGCGTCTTGCTCGAGGGAGCAAAGGAACGCGCTCAGGATCAAGGTGATATCGAAACGCTTTGCTTACTGCTCGGTATTGGTGCGGACGTCACCGCGAATTATGTGAACACTGCACCGAATAATCAACAAATCAATCAACGCTTGGTCGCGATGAATAACGACCTCAACATGTGCATCAGCATGCTGCAGAAAACAGCCTTAAAACCTTAAGCATGGGATGACTCTTGCCCTCCAATCCTTTCAAACAAATCAAGGGATTCTTGATTCAATCCCACAACTGTGACCTCTGAGCCACCGAGGCGTAACTTGCGGATCACTTGATCCAGGGCCGCTACACCACTTTGATCCCAGATATGGGCCTGCGAGAGGTCGATGCTGATCCGCTCGGGATGATCATGCAGATCAAATCCTTGGACGAAATAGATCGTGCTGACAAAAAACAACTGACCAATCACCCGGTAGTGGCGTTCTTGAGCACTGATCTGATCCGATTCCACCCGGATCACCTTGGCAACTTTGCGGCTGAACAAAATGCCGGCCAAGGCAACACCGGCCAACACTCCAAGCGCCAAGTTGTGCGGCGTCGTGAGCATGGTGACGGCAAACGTCATCAGCATCACGGAGGTGTCGCTCTTTGGAATCCGACGCACATTGCGCAGGCCATTGATATCGGCAGTACTCACCGCGATGCTGATCATCACGGCGACCAAAGCAGCCATTGGAATCTGCTTCAGCCAGGAGCCTGCCAAGAGGATCATGGCCAACAGACTGACGCCCGAGAACAGTGTCGAAAGGCGGGTTCTGCCGCCGTTGTCGATGTTCATCACCGATTGACCAACCAAGGCGCAGCCAGCCATACCGCCAAAAAGCGAAGACACGATGTTGGCGATACCTTGACCGCGGGCTTCAACGTTTTTGTTGGAGGGTGAATCGGTTTTATCGTCAAGAATGTCTTGGGTGAGAAAGCTTTCCATCAAGCCCACTAGGGAGATGGCCAAAGCGGTTGGCAAGACCAAACCGAGGGTTTCAAGGTTGAAGGGCACACCTCCATTGCCTCGTCCGAAGGGAATGCCAAAGCTGGGCAAGCCATCCGGAAGATTGCCGAGGCTGCTGACCGTCGGGATGTCGAAGTGGAACCCAATGCTGATGGCCGTGAGAACAACGATCGCCACCAGCTGAGAGGGAACAGCCCGCGTCAGCCGTGGCAATCCATAAATGATCACGAGCCCCAACACCACCAAAGCCCACACCACCGGAACCTGGCCGCCATGGGGCAACAACAAACCCGCCGCATGGTCACCTCCCTCACCATGCCCACCGCCAAAACCAAGTTGGGGAAGCTGCGCTTGAAAAATCAGCAAAGCCAAGGCATTCACAAATCCGCTGAGGACCCCCTGGGGAACAAAGCGCATCTGATCGGCCAATCGCATGTAACCCCAGAGAATCTGGAGGACCCCGGTTACGAGACCAGCCACCAACAAATATTTCACCCCCAAACCTGGGCCAATACCTTCACCACTGGCCACAAGGCCAGTCATTAACAAGGCTGTTGATCCGGTCGCGGACGTAATCATGGCCATCCGTCCGCCGACGACCGCAATCGTTAGGGACAGACAAAAGGCACCAAAAAGTCCGACCTTGGGATCAACCCCAGCAATTCCAGAGAACGCAATCGCTTCTGGAATCATCGCGAAAGCGACGACCAGGCCTGAAAGCAGGTCCTTACTGGGATTAGAGAACCACTGATTCACCAGAGTGGAACTGGATCGATTGGCCATGACCAACGCCGTAGGCTGCCGCGACCGTAGATCAGAGCGTCGGCAAGTTGCCAGCGGGGTCGTACTTCTGCTTAAGACGTTTCAAGCCAGGCAGCCATCCGCCAAAAGCTTGCTCAAGTTCACGTTGATGAAATGGAAGATGGTCGTGGAGTTGAGCCAGATGAACACCCGGGCAGAGCGGTTGCAACACATGCCAAAGCTCTTCGAGCCACTGCAGGCTGCGTTGACGCATCGCTAGATCACCAGCGACCCAACCCGCCGTAATCCAAGGCTTCCAAACAGCGTCACGGTGGTGGAACGAGCTGAGATCACTGGGCACCAGGGAGGTGGCATCGCCCAATTGCTGGCCCGACAGGCTGCATGACGGGTGGGGACGGCGACGCATGCAATCCCGAAGAAGAGGCAGGCAATCGTTCCAATCAGCAGCCCGTGCTGGCCCCAACAAACCCACCACCTCAGAGTGCACACGATCCGCTCCGGGACGGGGAAGCACCAAGGCGGGCAATTGATGCAAACCGTCGATGCACTCAAGTCCTGGAAGGCCAGGGTCTTGGTCGTACACCCGCAAGATGTCCACCCGGTCAGCATCCCCCCAATGCCACTGGAGGCTGATGGATGGATCCGATGCTTCAGCCTCGTTGATCCAATCGGGGAGGGCATCGGATGGACCATGGCACTGCTGAACCCACAGCGGAATCAGCGGATGGGTAAGCAGACGCACCTCCGTAACGACAGCCAGAAACGGCGCAGCACCACAAAGAGCTCTCCACTCGGGTGTATCGCCATCGTGGTGGCGCTGAAGCGAAAATTCCTCCCCATGTCCCCACACCCCACGGATTTCAAGGAGGTGGTCAATGGCCAAACCCAGCGCACGGCTGCGGGGACCCATTCCGCCGGTCAAGACATAGCCAAGTCCGGGCAAACCAGACAAACCGGTTGCGATGGATTGGCCATGGGGAAGCAGGGCTTGAAGCACATCCCCCATCCGACAACCACCACCAACCCAGACGGAATGATCGGAGCTCTGCCAGGCGATCCGATTCAATTGCGGTCGCAGATCAAGCGTGCATTGGTTAGGGGCTGCTGCCATTGAGCTGGTCCCACCACTGCAGACCCGCAAGGGCCGCGGCCCGGACCAGCCTTGTAGCAAATCGGGCAACTCAGTCTGAGACGGGCACAAGACTCCCAGAGAGCCAGCATCTTGAGCCTGCGGATTGAATAGATCGAGGGGAGCCTGATCCATTGCTGCACGCCGAATAGGGTCTAGCCATTCGTATAGCGAAACGAACGCCTTGGCCGACTTCCAAGCAGAACCATCCGTTGAACGCCTTGGGGTTCTGATCTGTGGCCACGGCAGCCGCAACCGGCTTGCCGTTGAAGAATTTGCGCAAATGGTCGAACAACTTCGGCCCAAGCTGGATCCCATGCCTGTAGAGCACGGCTACTTGGAGTTTGCCCAACCGATTTTGAGGGAAGGATTGGAATCACTCCGCCAACAGGGCGTCACCAAAGTGTTGGCCATCCCCGCCATGTTGTTTGCAGCAGGGCATGCCAAGAACGACATTCCCTCCGTTCTGAATACCTACACAGCGGAAACGGGCCTTCCCATCGACTACGGCCGCGAATTAGGCGTCGATCGATTGATGGTGGCTGCAGCAGGGGCCAGGGTCCAAGAAGCTTTAGACCGCGCATCCAACGACATTCCCGTCTCCGAAACATTGCTCGTGGTCGTTGGGCGCGGATCCTCCGATCCCGACGCCAACTCCAATGTGGCGAAAGTGACGCGGATGTTGGTCGAGGGTTTTGGCTTTGGCTGGGGTGAAACCGTCTATTCCGGAGTGACGTTCCCCCTCGTGGATCCAGGTCTTCGACACGTGGTGCGACTGGGGTTCCGCCGCATCGTTGTCGTTCCTTATTTTTTATTTTCTGGGGTTCTTGTGAGTCGAATCCGTCAGCACACAAACCTGGTGGCGGCCGACTATCCCGATGTGGAGTTCCTCTCCGCCGGCTACCTAGGCCAACACCCGATGGTGGTGGACACATTCCGAGAGCGGGTGGACGAGGTGCTCCGTGGAGACACCGCCATGAATTGCTCCCTCTGCAAGTACAGAGCCCAGGTGCTGGGCTTTGAACAGGATGTAGGACGGGCCCAAGAAAGTCACCACCATCACGTCGAGGGATTGGCTGAAAGCTGCACGCTCTGCGAGCTGGAATGCACAGGGGCCTGCCAACCCGATGGTGTCCCGCCTGGGGCTCATAGCCATGCACACAGCCATCAACACGGTGAGCAGGATCACGAGCATCACCACCCCCCCTATCCCCACGCTGAACATCCGCTGGGTCCCGTCACGCTGAGCCAAACCTTGAAAGCATCCAAGGATTCCCTTCAGAAGTCTTAAGGAAAACCAGGCAATTCAGTGCAGCGATGTCATCAATCTCAGCAAGGACGAACGAGATTTTCCGAATATCAGATTTATTAATCATTTGAAAATCGGGATTGTCTTGCTCACTTTTTCCACAGCATTGGTCCCGATTCCCACAGGCAGTTCCTCAAGTCGCCTATCCCCCCTACAGCCTGTGAAGAGAGCACCAAAATCAAAAACTGTCTTGACAGGCACTTCGGTTGGACTTCGGTCGGACAACTCCTTGGAGCCACGTCCCAACCCAAAGGCTTGAATCGATTGCAAATACTAATTTCTTACCAAGTCTCATCCACGCCTTTTGCAAAAAACAGTGCTTTTGACGGATACCGATTTGTGTGGCTTTCTTATGGACGTCAACGAGTCAGAGCGAGACTCAATGGATCGAAACCACTTGGAAAAATGTCATGGATTGGGAGCAACAGACGCTGTTGTTTCCACAAGTACGCCTCACCTCACCAGGAGTGCGTCTGCCCAAGCCCATGCCTACGTCAGCCTTGAAGCAGAAATCCCTGAAGTGCTGTATCGCGGCATGAAGGATTTCATTGGAGACCACCCCAGCTGGGATCAATACCGGGTGATGAGTTCGGCGCTAGCCCACTTTCTTTTCCAAAACGGCAGCGACAATCGGGCCGTGAGCGAGCGTTACCTCGACGATTTGTTTATGCAGTCCGAGCCTTAAGCGCGAGGAGGCAAGCGCGTCGACTGATCGCCATCATCGTGAGTGTTGGAGACTGCCAAGCGGAGGTTGGCCAACAAGCGCCATCCACAACAAGCACATTTGGTGCTCTCCACAGTTGATTGCTCGAGTTGAGAACGCTGCTGCGTTCATCACAACCAAATGCCGCTCCTCCGACTTCGTGGATGTAATAGCCAGGAGGAGCGGCCCCCTCGGTTAGGGCCACTGCACCTTTTAAAAAGGGCTCTACCAAAGGCAGGTGAAACAGGTCTTTGATTGGCAAGGATTCCCCCCCTGCAGCAGAGATGCAAGCCTGAATCCGTCCACGCATGTGATCCACCATTGCCAATTCGTTGGCGCTCCATTGGCAGTTGATATGGGGAACAGCCACACCCCAACGATCCACTTGTCCCTGCAGGGTCACCCTGTTGTCAGCACGGGGAAGAACTTCTCCGTGACCGATCAAAAATCCTGTCGTGGTGTTGGCCCGACGCTTCAGGACAGCGGGCGGATCAAAACGTCCGATCCCCCCCCACAATCCATAACCGCCCTGGAATGTCGGCTGATCTGGGGGCTGATGGAGATGACGTCCAAAAGGAATAAAAAAGCTACCGGCCCCGGTGAGGGGTGGCTGGGGCCCTGAGCCCGATTCTGGAAACGCGAAAAACTGACTCGTGGACACATGATCCATCAGTCGTGTTCCAAGGCGCCCGGAGGGATCCACCACACCGCCCCGCTGAACTTGCTCACTCGAGCGCAACAAGATCGACACCGACTGGATGGTGGACGCGGCCAGCACGACCAGATCCCCAGGGATGAGACAGCGATCGCCATTGGCTTGATTAACGGCGACAACTCCGGTGGCTTTTGAACCCGAAGACGTCAGTTCAAGGCGCTCAACGAGGTGATTGGAGAGCAGCTGGACCCTTCCCGTGGCCATCGCACGGGGCAGAGTGCTGCCACAACTGCTGGAACGCGGCCAAAGGCCATCACGGCTGGGGTCGTGGGGGCCAAATCCCCGCGATGGAATCACATCGATCCCGAGCTGATCCGCAACCGCTTCCATAAAGCGTTGTTCTGCGGCAGTGGAAGGAAGGGGAGGCTCTGTGGCTCCGTCGGGAAGATGGGTTAAGTGGTTGCGTCCACCATGCACCTTCAACAATTGTTCGAGGGCGGAGTAATGCGTCGTTAGGTCTTGGCTCCTGATCGGCCACGACACCTCTTCACCCTCGAGTTGAACCCCCGTGAAATCCTCATCGGACAGTCGAAGGGTGATGCCGCCCCAGGTGAGGCTGCGACCGCCCACTTGCAAACCACGGGTCCACAGAAACGGACGATCGGGCGGATGGTGGTAGGGATGCAACCGCTCATCGGCATATAACCGAGGGTTGGCTTTCCAGTACCCAGGGTGTTGGGCCTGACGTCGATGCTGTCCACTAATCAAACCAGCCAAACGACGCATCAAATTGCCGGGCTCTGAGGTCAGTGCTTCGCTGCTGCTGAGGTTCGGTCCCGCATCAATGACCAACACCCTGGCCCCCCCTTCAGCCAAGGTCATGGCGGCCACACCGCCACTCGCTCCAGAGCCAACAACGATGGCGTCCCAAACACCTTCGACCATCTGGCTGGAGCTACTCATCAAGACTCAGTGCCCAAAAAAAAAGATCCTCCGTTGGAGGACCTCAAATTCAATCAGATTTGGTGGCGGGGGGGAGATTTGAACTCCCGACCTTCGGGTTATGAGCCCGACGAGCTACCAGACTGCTCTACCCCGCGGCAGCAAAATAATCATACAGGTGCGTGTTCCCAGCATTGATTTCAGCCGAGGTGCTGCTTCAGCTGTTCCTGAACTGAAGGGCACCGCTCACCTCAAGCTTCACCCCCGGACTGATCTCCAACATCTCGTCCTCTAACTCCTGCAACCTCACGGGAGTCAACCATTCCAGCTCACGAAGTAGGTACAGAGCGACTGCTTGTTTGGCGCGTCGCGAGCCATCTTCCACTTTGATGGCGACCCCCAACCCCTCCCCGATCCGACTGAGGCATTGAATCCCTTCGGCGCCCCCCTTGCTCAACACTTGACCATGGCTGCGACGCATCAATTCGGTATCGAAACGTCCCTCCCCTGCCACAAGATCAGGGTGGGCCAGCATGGCTCTGCTGATCTGTTCCAATTCGGCATGTCGGGATGCCCCAAGGTGGGCATAGAGCAGGGCCATTTGAGCGAGTTGCAAGCGCAGCGTCGGCGCTCCGCAATCATCGCGAGCTGCCACAAGCTCATCTGCCGGTAATCCCAACAGCTCTGCCACCCGACGGTTGACCTCCACCTGAACTGGATGGGCGCTCTGCAGATAGTCATCCAAAGGCCAGGCCATCTTTCGGCTCGTGGCCAGAAATGCAGCGTGCTTTCCCGAACAGTTGTGCTGCAAGGGGCTATCCCCATGAGTGGGAACAGGACACTGCAGCTGACTGGGGTCCAGTTCAGCTTTCCAAAGCAGCTTGAACGCTTCGCGCGCATGGAGATTGGTGCCGGCGTGGGAGGCACAACTAATCGCGATCCCCCGCTCACCAACATCCATCTGATCGGCTGCGCCGCTGCTCAAAAACGGCAGAGCTTGAAATGGCTTGAGTGCGGAGCGAATAAACGTCTCAAAGCCTGCGTCTCCAGCCGACAGGAGCACGCGTCCCTGACCATCGCAAACAACGGCATGAACCCGATGCACTGACTCACTGATCGTTCCCCGACGAAGGGTGACCTGAAGTGGGGCCTGTCCGGACCGCGCTGCAGAGCTGAAACCCGATGAGAGGGTCATCTTGAAGGGTGGTTCGGTTCAGTTCAAAGAGCCTGACAGAGGCTGGCACCGCCCAGCATCAAGGCTGCCGCCGTTGCCATGGCACGACCCAAACGACCGAGAATCGGACGCACTTCATGGCGAGCCACCAAAAGATCCTGTTCACGCCAAGACAGGGGCTTTTCCCAAGTTTGGCCGTCGTACCAACCCGATTCTTCGTAATCAACTGATTCGCTCAGCAAACGTTTCATCACGTAGGTCCAACCCAGCCATTGCCGCATCAGCAAAAACAAAGGGAGAACAAGAGCCGACACGGCGCCAGCAACAATTAATCGCGGTGGGTCCTGCTTCAACGCCCAACTTCCGCTGGCCACCAACAAACAAACCGGAAGAACCATGATCCAGCTAATGGCCAAACTCCTTGCCAGAAAAGGCTCGTCGCCCACCGGCCAAGAGAAAAACCAAGACGTCGACAACTGCTGAAATTCCTCGAGGGGTCGCTGCTCAGGAGGAACGGGGCAAGACACTGCCTCAGCCATAGCGTCAGCTTTCTGCTGGCGTCGAAGCTAGGAATGAACGGCTTTCACCGTGACTCCAAAACGCCTCGAGGTCGTAGTAGCGACGCTGCTCTGGCATCAACACATGAACAATGAGTTCGCCGTAATCCAAGAGCGCCCAACACCCCTCGTTTAAGCCTTCTTTGCGGAGGGGCAAGCGTGCTGCATCGATTTCCAAGCGGTCTTCGACCGATTGCGCGATGGCTCGCACCTGAACGTCTGATTGACCACCAGCAATCACCATCCAATCGGCCAAGCTCGACACTTCATCCACCCGGATTAAACGAATATCAACAGCTTTCCGGTCATCGCATGCATCGGCTGCGAGTTCTGCCAACTGCTCACTATCCATAAACATTCTCACTGGTGACTGACGTACGGGATCCTTCCTGCTGCGCCATTTCGGCGCGGGCCTTGCTGGCACTTTTCCGCAAGGCCTCCAAGCGATCTTCGTAAAAGCTGCGGCGACGCTTTTTACGGGTTTTGTCAACAAGATCCTTCAGGGCACCGCCAAGGCTGCGATAAGCATTTGGAACGCTGTACCCAAACCGACAAGCCAGGTCGATCGCACGCTCATCCGCAGTAATCGCGTCCTGGAGACGCTTTTCGGAGTTGTTCTTGAGATACAGGCGGTAGCCGGCAAAACCGGACAGGCCTAACGCCATCATCAAAAGAAGGCCGTCCTGCACCCAAAGCTCACCGATGGCGCCACCAAGGCCAATCGCTAGGGCCGCCATTTCCCAGCCATCCCGAGGGATTGTGTCGTTTTGAATTCGACCAACCTCGTGCCAGAACAGAAGGTTGCGATGGTCTAAGGCCAAGCCATCCCATTGATCGAGATCCACTTGGATTTCCACCTCATCGCGTCCAATTTCTTCAAGCGTGATCAACGGGGGATCGACGGACGCCGCCGATTCCACGAACACCCAGTTCTGCATTTCAGGTGGCAGCAGCCCCTTGAGGCGCTGAAGCTCACTCATTGCACAGTGAATACCTCATTTCAATACCGTAGCGAGGCCAGTGCCAAGAGCAGGATTCTGGGGTGAGGTTTCTGCTGCGTGAGAGGCTGACTGGGTTTGACTGAACGCGACAGCTCATGCCACGGCGGACCGATCTGCGTCGCATCCTCCTGGTGGGATCTGGTCCGATCGTGATCGGCCAAGCCTGTGAGTTTGATTACTCCGGAACCCAGGCCTGCAAAGCCCTTAGAGCAGAAGGCTTTGAGGTGGTGTTGGTGAATTCCAACCCCGCATCGATCATGACCGACCCCGGCATGGCGGATCGGACCTACATCGAACCGCTCACCCCTGAAGTGGTGACGCAAGTCATTGAGAAAGAACGTCCTGATGCCCTCTTGCCCACGATGGGGGGGCAAACAGCTCTCAACCTCGCAGTCACCCTGGCCGAAAACGGAACGTTGGATCGTTTCGGGGTAGAGCTCATCGGTGCCGACTTACAGGCGATTCAGAAGGCCGAGGATCGGCTGCTGTTTAAGCAAGCCATGGAACGAATTGGGGTAAGTGTGTGCCCATCGGGCATCGCTTCCACCCTGGAGGAAGCAGATGCCGTTGGCGCAGACATCAGCAGCTTTCCTCGCATCATTCGACCGGCATTCACCCTTGGGGGAAGTGGTGGTGGCATTGCTTACAACCCTGAGGAATTTGCCGCCATTTGTAAAAGCGGTCTGGAAGCGAGTCCTGTTTCCCAAATATTGATTGAGCAGTCACTGCTCGGATGGAAAGAATTTGAACTCGAGGTGATGCGTGATCTGGCGGACAACGTCGTGATCGTCTGCAGCATCGAAAACCTCGACCCGATGGGGGTACATACCGGGGATTCGATCACTGTTGCTCCAGCGCAAACCCTCACCGATCGGGAATACCAGCGACTTCGCGATCAATCCATCGCCATCATTCGTGAAATCGGCGTTGCTACGGGAGGCAGCAACATTCAGTTCGCCATCAACCCCGACAACGGCGATGTGGTGGTGATCGAAATGAACCCGAGGGTGAGTCGATCGTCTGCGCTTGCCAGCAAAGCAACAGGGTTTCCCATCGCGAAAATTGCTGCTCGCCTTGCCGTTGGATACACCCTCGACGAAATTCTCAACGACATCACAGGCCAAACACCGGCTTGCTTCGAACCCACGATCGATTACGTCGTCACGAAGATTCCTCGCTTTGCCTTTGAAAAGTTCAAAGGCAGTCCGGCGGTTCTCACCACATCGATGAAATCGGTCGGTGAAGCCATGGCCATCGGTCGCTGCTTCGAAGAATCATTCCAAAAAGCCATGCGGTCGCTGGAAACCGGCTTTTCAGGCTGGGGAGGCGACAGGGACGAGCCAAATTTCAGCGACAGCGAAATTGATCGCCTTCTACGAACACCATCACCGGAGCGCATCCTCACGGTGCGCACAGCAATGGTGAACGGCCGAAGCGATGCCGACATTCATCGGATTAGCAAAATCGACCCTTGGTTCTTGGCGAAGCTCCGTCGCATCCTTGATGCGGAATCAACATTGCTGCGGGGGCGTCAGCTGGATGAGCTCGATGCCTCGACCCTTTTAGAAATCAAGCAACTCGGTTTTTCCGATCGTCAAATTGCCTGGTGCACGGGAACCGACGAACTCAGCGTGCGCTCGCATCGACACAAGCTAGATGTGCGAGCCGTGTTTAAAACCGTCGATACCTGCGCTGCGGAATTTGCATCCACAACGCCTTATCACTACTCCACGTACGAACGGCCGCTCCAAAAACTTCAAGCCGATGGAACTCTGATCACCCTGCCAAGTGCGACGGAAGTTAGCCGCAAGAGCGACCAGCGAAAAATGATGATCCTGGGCGGGGGTCCGAATCGCATCGGTCAGGGCATTGAATTCGATTACTGCTGCTGCCATGCCTCCTTCTCAGCCCAAGAACAAGGCATCACCACCGTGATGGTGAACAGCAACCCCGAGACGGTATCCACCGATTACGACACAAGCGACAGTCTTTATTTCGAGCCACTCACGCTTGAAGACGTGCTGAACGTCATTGAAGCGGAATGTCCGAACGGCGTTGTTGTGCAATTTGGCGGGCAAACGCCGCTGAAACTCGCCATTCCATTGCTGCGCTGGCTCAACAGCCCGGACGGACAAGTCACCGGAACAGAAATTTGGGGTACATCCCCTGAATCGATCGATCGCGCTGAAGATCGTGAGCAATTTGAAGCGATCCTTCGAGAACTTGCTATCCGTCAACCGCGCAATGGTTTGGCCCGCAGTGAAGAGGAAGCACGATCGATTGCCACTGTTGTGGGCTACCCCGTTGTGGTGAGGCCCTCCTATGTGCTCGGCGGACGAGCCATGGAAGTGGTGTTCGACGAACAAGAACTCAATCGCTACATGCGCGAAGCAGTACAGGTCGAACCGGATCATCCGGTGTTGATTGACCAGTACCTCGAAAATGCCGTTGAAGTGGATGTGGATGCGTTATCGGATCAGGACGGCAACATCGTCATTGGAGGTTTGATGGAGCACATCGAACCTGCGGGAATTCATTCCGGAGACTCCGCCTGCTGCCTGCCAACCGTCTCGCTCGGTGAATCCGCACTGCACACGATTCGGGAATGGAGCAAAGCGTTGGCTATCTCCCTCAAGGTGAAGGGGTTAATCAACCTCCAATTCGCTGTCCAACGCGATAGCGACGGTGAGGAAGTTGTCTTCATCATCGAAGCGAATCCCCGCGCCTCTCGCACGGTGCCTTTCGTCGCGAAAGCCACTGGGAAGCCCCTGGCTCGTTTAGCTACACGGTTGATGGCGGGCGAATCCCTCGCGGATGTGGGGCTAACAGAGGAACCCCAACCACCTCTGCAAGCGATTAAGGAAGCAGTGCTTCCTTTCCGACGCTTCCCTGGGGCCGACACGGTGCTTGGACCGGAAATGCGATCCACCGGCGAAGTGATGGGTTCAGCCACAAGTTTTGGAATGGCCTATGCCAAAGCCGAGCTGGGGGCTGGCGAAGCCCTCCCCACCCAAGGAACAGTCTTCCTGTCGACCCATGACCGGGACAAATCGTCTCTCGTACCAGTGGCCGCTCGCTTAATCGAGCTGGGTTTTGAACTGATGGCAACCGCTGGAACAGCCCATACCCTCGAACACGCCTCCCTAAAGGTGCAAACGGTTCTCAAAGTGCATGAAGGCCGTCCAAACATCGAAGATTTGATTCGCTCCAATCAGGTTCAGCTCGTCATCAACACACCGATCGGTCGCCAAGCTGCTCACGACGACAAATACTTGCGTCGTGCAGCCCTTGATTACGCCGTACCAACCGTGACAACCCTCGCTGGCGCCCGCGCCGCCGTGGAAGCGATCGCTGCCATGCAAAGCGAACCCACTCTCAGCATCTATGCCCTGCAAGACGTTCACGCGACGTGCTGAACGCATGAAGGTTGGGGCATTAGCTCGATCAAATTGAGCTGATCTCATTAGGGTGATGAAATCAGAAATAAAGATGTGACAGCCAGCTCTACCTCCGTTAAGCCAGGATCCGATCTACGCGACACCTTCCGGAAAGCCTACGAAAATCGCTACACCTGGACACCGGGTTTTTCTGGATATCGCGGGCGCTGCCTTTGGACGCAAGGCGATCAAACCGTGACTGGCACGTTTGAAATTGGTGCCGACCTCAAGGCCAAGGTGGAGGGCATCGACAACGAGGAGATTTTGAAAGCTGTTCATTCACAGCTCTGGGAAGTCGCCATTCATCGCGTCCGCAGAAGCTTCGAACAAACCCACAGCGACAACACATTTACCGCCGGAGAAACGGACGCCGTCGGCACCGAAGTGATTGTGGGAGGTAAAGGGGAAGGAGACCGCTACCGACTCAAAGACGACGTTGTGACCATGGTTCATCGCCACATCCATGGAACCGTTGTCACCATCTTCACCACCGAGGTGACCCACACCGGTGCTGGCTATCTGAGCCACACCTACACAAGCCAATATTCCGATCCAGCTACTGGGGTCTTGCGCGGCGGGAAAAGCAGTTTTAAAGACACCTTCACCCCCCTCAACGATGGCGGCCCTTGGGTTCTGCAAGAGCGGGTGATTGAAACCGAAGCGCAAGGCGACACACCCGCCGGATGCCAAACCTTCCGTTTTGAAGGTCTCGAGGCTCTTTAATCTCATTGCCGGCAACCGCCGGCTATGACACCATCCACGCAAGATTGCTTGGTGGTATGGAGAGCTTCAATGCGTCGTTGGAAGCCTTCAACGCACCGGTCAACAGTCTGGTGTGGGGCTGGCCAACGGTTGGATTAATCGCCATAACCGGCATCTTTTTGATGGTCGGTGTGCGGTTTATGCCACTGCAGCGCCTTGTTTACGGCGTGCGGATGGTTCTGCTCCCATCAAAGGATGGCAGCGAAGGAGAGATCACTCCTTTTCAAGCGTTGATGACCTCGCTTTCAGCCACCATCGGAACCGGCAACATTGCAGGGGTGGCTGGAGCCATCGCCGTTGGCGGACCTGGGGCCGTGTTCTGGATGTGGATCATTGCCATCTTTGGCATTGCCACGAAATACGCCGAAGCCGTTCTGGCGGTGAAGTTTCGCGAAACAGATGGATCGGGCAATCACGTTGGAGGCCCGATGTATTACATCCGCAATGGCCTCGGTTCCCAATGGAGTTGGCTGGCGAGCCTGTTCGCTTTGTTCGGAATGTTGGCCGGCTTCGGCATTGGAAATGGTGTTCAGGCCTTCGAAGTGTCGTCAGCACTCGAGACCGCTGGGATTCCAAGGCTGATCACCGGCGTCGTTCTGGGAGCCTCTGTCTTTGCAGTTGTGATCGGCGGCATTCGGCGCATCGCAAAAGCCGCCTCCACGTTGGTGCCATTGATGTCGATTCTCTACATCGGGGCATGTTTGGTGCTGCTTATCTTGAACGCTTCAGAAGTTCCCAGTGCATTTGGAACCATTTTTGGTAATGCATTCAGCGGAGAAGCTGCGGCAGGTGGTGCTTTTGGTCAAGTGGTTCTGATGGGTTTCAAGCGAGGGATCTTCTCCAATGAAGCGGGTCTTGGCAGCGCTCCGATCGCCCATGCGGCTGCTCGAACAGATGATCCAGTTCGACAGGGCACCGTTGCGATGCTCGGAACGTTTATCGACACCCTGGTGATTTGCACAATGACAGCACTGGTGATCATTACGAGCCAAGCCAATACCCTTCTCGATGAAGCTGGGAACCGTCTAAGCGGAGCTAATTTATCGATAGCTGCCTTCAATCAAGGGCTTCCCGGCAGTGGTTTTGTCGTAACAATCGGCTTGATTGTATTTGCTTTCACAACAATTTTAGGCTGGAGTTTTTATGGAGAACGTTGCA
>QCVC01000019.1:0-25128 GCA_003210515.1 Synechococcus sp. AG-683-B21
CCCAGCCTGCAGACCTTGATTTGTCGGTGGTTCAGGCGCGCTGTCTTTGCTGGTTGGCATTACTGGCTGAAGCCCATGAAGACCAGGCCAGCGATGCGGAAGGGCGCGGTGATACGGAGCAGGCCATGGGCTGGTTTGCGGATTCCATGCGTCTCCGGGATGTAATCGGCGTGGTGTCGTCGATTGAGATCCCTCTCCCCGGGCTGATCGATGCGGATCAATCCGATGCTGGCGACAACCGCGGCGCTGAGGCGGCTTGACGGGTGTCATAGTGGAGAACGACTAAGAGGGACTGCGGTGCCGGACGAGCCCTGCCAATGCCCGGACTGCCAGAGGTTCTACAGAGAGCACGATCGGCTCATCCGTGAATCGCCCACCCTGCGTCAGCAGCAAGAATTGAATTGGGCGGCCTTGCAGTCGTTCCGCACGTTGTCCGGTCGCGTCCTCGAAGAACTCCAGAAGCAACACGCTCCCAGGCAGCCGGCTGAATCAGCGGCGCCCACCCAGTTGAGTTCTGCGTCGGTACCTGAGGAAGCCACTGACACGATCCAGCAGGCCATCGCTGATTTGGAGAACATCAATGCTCACTTGTTCTCGATTGAGGCCTTGATGGAGCGTGTGTTTGATGTCCGGGTTCCCGAGGAGATCGAGCAAAAATTCCGTGAGTTAGCCGGCGAATTGGCACCTGATCCGCTGAATGTGGATCGTTTACGCCTCAATCGTCTGCTGCATCAAACTCCCGATTTTCCAGATCGTGACTGACTGACGATCCGGTTTTGACGTTGAATTGGATAGTTGAAAAAGCCCTGGTGTTGAACCAGGGCTTTTTTGATGGATCAACGCGCGTCGCAGGTGATTTCCAAGTTGAGCGGATCGACGTTCCAAATGTTTTGGCAGTACTCCCTGATCGAACGGTCTGAGGAGAAGAAGCCGGAACGGGCGGTGTTCAGCACAGACATGCGCTGCCAATGCATCTGATCACTCCAGGCCAGACTCACCGCGTCTTGGGCGCGCACGTAATCAGCAAAGTCGGCCATCACGTAGAAGGGGTCATGGCCCATGAGGTTGTCCAGGAGTGGGCGGAACAGTTCTCCGTCGCCGTTGCTGAAGTGGCCCATCTCCACGAGGCGGATCGCTTCCTGCAGTTCGGGCATGGCGTCGATGAAATCCCGAGGGCGATAGCCGCTCTGCTGAAGCGCGCTGATTTCTTCAACGGTCCTGCCGAAGAGGAAGAAATTGTCTGCACCCACTAAGTCTCGGATTTCAACGTTGGCGCCATCGAGGGTTCCGATGGTGAGGGCGCCGTTCATGGCAAATTTCATGTTGCCGGTGCCGGAGGCTTCCTTGCCAGCTGTGGAGATTTGCTCCGAGAGATCCGATCCCGGATACACCTGCTCACCCAGCTTCACGCTGTAATCCGGTAGGAACACCACCCGCAGTCGACCGTCCATATCCGGATCGGAATTCACCGTTTCAGCGATGCCATTGATGAAGCGAATAATCAGCTTCGCCATGTAATAGCCGGGAGCGGCTTTTCCGCCAAACAGCACCGTGCGCGGTGCCATGTCACCCGCTTGTCCATTTTTGATGCGCAGATATTGGGTGATGATTTGCAGCGCATTCAGGTGTTGGCGCTTGTATTCATGAATGCGCTTCACCTGCACATCGAAGAGGGAGGAAGGATCCACCAAAACGCCGGTGTTGCGGTGGATGTAGCTGGCGAGCTTGCGCTTCACCGACAGCTTGGTGCTGGCCCAATGTTCAAGAAAAGCGTGATCGTTTTGGCGTTCTTCCAGCTTGCGTAGGTTCTCCATGTTGGACATCCAGTCGCTGCCCACGTGCTGATCCAGCAAGGTGGAGAGCTCTGGATTCGCGAGGGCCATCCAACGCCGGGGGGTGACACCGTTGGTGACGTTGGTGAATTTGTCTGGCCATAGGGCAGCAAATTGCGGGAGCAAATCGCTCTTCACCAGATCGGAGTGAAGCGCTGCGACGCCGTTCACATGGTGGGCACCAATGGTGGCGAGGTGGGCCATCCGGACAGCTTTGTTTCCCTCCTCATCAATGATCGAGAGCCGACTCAAAATGGCTTCATTGCCCGGATATCGCAGGCGCACCTGTTGCAGGAAGCGTCGGTTGATTTCATAGATGAGCTCCAGATGACGGGGCAGCAGGCTTCTGAACATGTTCAGATCCCACTTCTCCAGGGCTTCTGGCAGCAGGGTGTGGTTGGTGTAAGCCACGGAGCGGGAGGTGATGTCCCAGGCCCGATCCCATTCCAGATGGCGATCATCGATCAGCAAACGCATTAGTTCCGCCACGGCGATCGCTGGGTGCGTGTCGTTCAGCTGAACGGTCCAATACTCCGGAAAGTCTTCGGCGCTTAGGCCGCGATGGTCGAGGCTGCGCAGCATGTCCTGAAGCGAGCAGCTCACAAAGAAGTGCTGCTGCTTCAAACGCAGACGCCGCCCTTCATCCGTGCCGTCGTTGGGATAGAGCACTTTCGAGAGGGTCTCGCTCCCCACCTTTTCTTCCACAGCACCGGAGTAATCGCCGATGTTGAAGGCATAAAAATCGAAGCTTTCAGCAGCATCAGCGCGCCATAAACGCAGGCGATCACAGATGTTCACCTTGTAACCAAGGACTGGTACGTCATGGGGGATGCCGATGGCGTGTTCAGCAGGAATCCAGCGGGATCGGTAGTTGCCCTTTGCATCGACGTAGCTCTCGGTGCGGCCCCCAAAACCCACAAAGCACGACTCATCGGGTTGGGGCAGCTCCCAGGGCCAACCACCTTTCAGCCATTTGTCGGTGATTTCCACCTGCCAGCCATCGCGGATTAGCTGGTCAAAAATTCCGAATTCATAGCGAATGCCGTAACCCGTTGCAGGAATCTTCAAGCTTGCCAACGAGTCCATGTAGCAGGCTGCGAGCCGCCCTAAGCCGCCATTGCCCAAGCCAGGCTCTTCCTCTACATCCAGGATCTGCTGGAGCGATTCGATGCCGAAATTGCGGAGAGCCTCTTCTGCCTCCTGTTGAATCCCCAAATTGAGCAAATTGCTGTTCAGCTGGGGGCCGATCAAGAATTCAGCGGAGAGATAGGCCACCGATTTCTGCGGTTTGGCTCGCAGCGCTTCGGTGGTAGCGAGGTACCGCACCATCAAGCGATCACGGACGGCGTAGCTCAGCGCCATGTAGAGATCGTGACGACTGGCCGTCGATGCCAGTTTCCCGAGGGTGAAGAACAAATGTTCCGTCATGCCATCGAACACGCCCTTGGCATCGAGCCCCACACGTTCAGGATCGTTGTGACAACCGGGGGTTGGCAGGCGTAGATCGAAGGGTTGGGAGGCAGTCATGACGACAGATATCTGAGAGAGCGGCAGCCCCCATGGGCAGCTGATTACACAGATGTTGATGAGCTATCGCCAGATGTGCAGCACTAATTGTTGATATGCGGAGGATTCAGCCCATCGTTGTTCGTCCCCTAAGCGAACCATCAAGTCCGGAAACGACATCCCCCACCGAGATTCAGCCCAGATTTCATCACTGACCCGCTTCAAGTTGTTTCCGTTCAAAACGGACCACCCGATGGACAGTCTGTTGGGTCATTCACCATTAATGTCGGCTCAAATCACCCGGCACCGATGCTGCTCCCTTCACTGCTGAGCGAAATCAGCAGTCATGACCTGGAGGTCGCCGAAACGCTGATCGGGATTCTCCGTTTTGTCTTGATTTTCGTGGGTGCACGCACTCTGTCGGAGATTCTGGTGCGGCTCGAACTGCCCACAATTCTGGGTGAACTGCTGGCTGGCGTGATCATTGGCGCCTCAGGGCTCCACTTGTTGGTGCCTCCTGAAACGCAGGTTCAGCTCAGCGGTGCGTTTTCTGATGTGATTGCCGGAATGGCGCACATCCCTGCAGAGGAAGTGTCAGTTTTATACAACGAGAGTTTTGGTGCGCTTCAGTCGGTGGCCACCCTTGGCCTCTATTCACTGCTGTTCCTTACGGGACTGGAAAGTGAGCTGGATGAATTGATGGCCGTAGGGAAGCAGGCTTTTTCGGTGGCAGTGGTGGGCGTAGTACTCCCCTTTGCCCTGGGAACCCTTGGCTTGATGAGCCTCTTCCATGTGGATGCCATTCCGGCCATTTTTGCGGGGGCATCGATGACGGCCACCAGCATTGGTATTACGGCCAGCGTGTTTGGAGAACTGGGCTATCTGCGTACCCGCGAGGGTCAGATCGTGATCGGCGCCGCTGTTCTGGATGACATCCTCGGCATCGTGATTCTTGCGGTGGTGGTGTCGTTGGGTGCGGGGGGCAGCCTCGATATCGCTCCGATTATTCAATTAGTCGTCGCCGCGGTGTTGTTCGTGGTGGTGGCGCTTGTGCTCAGCCGTAAGGCAGCGCCAGCCTTCGATTGGGTGATTGATCAGCTCAATGCCCCCGGCGGCAAATTGGTGGGTTCCTATCTGTTGTTGGGCGCCAGTTGCTTTGCAGCCACAGCCATTGGTTTAGAAGCGGCCCTCGGCGCCTTCGCCGCTGGTTTGATTGCCAGCACCTCGAAGCACCGGCATGAGATTCAAGCGGCGGTGACGCCCATTGTTGGCTTGTTCGCCACGGTGTTTTTCGTGTTGGTGGGAGCCGGAATGGATCTGTCGGTGATCAATCCCTCTGACCCAGAGGCTCGATCAGCTCTCGTGATAGCGGCCTTCCTATTTGTCGTTGCCGTGATCGGCAAGGTGGTTGCTGGCTGGGCTGTGTTTGGCAAAGAGCCCACCAATCATTTGGTGGTGGGGTTGGGCATGATGCCCCGTGGTGAGGTGGGCTTGATTTTCCTTGGCCTCGGCACGGCCTCTGGCTTGCTCAGCCCTGGATTGGAAGCAGCGATTCTGTTGATGGTGATCGGCACCACCTTCTTGGCCCCGGTGCTGTTGCGGTTGGTGCTCAAAGACAAGCCGCCAGAGGATGGCAATGAGGTGCCCGAGGAGTTTGCTGCAGATCCCCTGGGTGGGTCGTCATGACCAACCCGTTGGGGTTTTGATTATTCCGCTCGAGAGGCGGCGATGATCAACAAACTCCAGCCAATCGCAATGAATCCCAGGCTGGAGGCCCAGCCCGGGCCAAGGGCCCAGCTTGCGATCAGCTGGGTGACCACTCCAACGCCGAGGGCCAACAGCAGGCTGCTGATCACCAAGGTGATTTGACGCCACTTCTCTGAGAGCGGACTGTCCGTGAGACTGGCCTCAAAGGCAGACAAGGGTCCGCTTAACGGGACGTAGAGAGCGATGGCCCAGAGCAGAGCACCGCGCCACACCGATGGATCGGCGAGTGGTCCACCAAAGGCGATGTAGTCCTGCATTCGAACTTTGGCGGGGGCTTCCTAGCATCGCGCCACTTGCCTGTTGTTGTGGAGATCAGTCCCTGGAGCCATCTCGGCCATGCCGTCCATACGGTGTCTCAGGAACCGGATCAGCCGATCCCCTCCGATCGTCCTGCTCTTTTGCTGGTCCATGGCTTTGGAGCCTCCACGGACCATTGGCGATACAACATCCCCGTCTTGTCCCAAAGCCATCCGGTCCACGCCATCGATTTGCTCGGTTTTGGTCGCAGTGCCAAGCCCGCCAGCCTTCAGTACGGCGGTTCCCTTTGGCGTGATCAGCTTGTGGCCTATGTGCACGAGCGGATTGGGCGGCCGACGGTGATCGCCGGTAATTCCCTTGGGGGGTTTGCAGCCCTCGCAGCGGGTGCGGCCCTTGGTGAGGACTGCGCTGGTGTTGTGTTGCTCAATGCAGCTGGCCCCTTCAGTGACGAACAAAGACCTCCCAAGGGTTGGGGTGCCATCGCTCGGCAAAGCATTGGGACGGCCTTGCTGAAGAGCCCTGTGGTTCAAAGAATCCTGTTCGAGAACCTGCGCCGTCCGGCCACGATCCGGCGCACCTTGAACCAGGTGTATGTGGACAAAACCAATGTGGACGACTGGCTGGTGGAGGCGATCCGACGCCCGTCCATGGACCCTGGTGCCTTCGGGGTGTTCCGCACCGTGTTCGATATTCCCAGTGGTCAGCCCCTGGATGAATTGTTTGCCGAGCTCACAGCTCCCTTGCTGCTGCTGTGGGGCATCCGTGACCCTTGGATCAATGCCCCGGGGCGTCGATCCACCTTTCAACGCCATGCCCCAGAGGCCACCAAGGAGGTGGTGTTGGATGCAGGACACTGCCCCCACGATGAGGTCCCGGAGCAGGTGAACGCGGCTTTACAGGAGTGGCTGGCTGAACTCAATTGAGAGATCTGCTGCCAAAGGTTCATCCCGGCGCTAGGCCGGTTAGTGCAACCTCTCTCTGTTTTGGCGGACGCCGATGACTCTCACGCAGCAATCCGCGCCCTATGCGCACTGGGAGTTTGTGCATCCTGAAACAGGTGATCGCCTTCGGATCATTCCTGAACGTGGCGGCATCGTGAGCGAGTGGCGCTGCAAGGGGCGCGAAGTCGTTTATTTCGACCAAGAGCGTTACGCCAATCCGGCGAACAGCATTCGCGGCGGGATCCCGGTGCTGTTTCCGATCTGTGGGAACTTGCCCGGGGATCTGCTCCAGGTCGATGGTCAAGACCACACGCTGCAGCAGCATGGTTTTGCCCGCAATTTGCCCTGGCAGCTGGAGGTTCTCGACGACCAGCAAGGGGTGCGGGTCAGCCTGTCCAGCACGGAAGACACGTTGAAGGCCTATCCATTTGCGTTTGAGGTGGCCATGGATGTGCGTCCAACGCCGGGGGCGTTGGAGATCACAACCACCATTCAGAACCGCAGCTCTGCGGAGATGCCCTTCAGCTTTGGGTTGCATCCGTACTTCAACATCAGCGACCTCTCCCAAACCCGTTTGACAGGCTTGGCAGACCGCTGCCTGAATCACTTGGAGATGGCCGATGCGGAGACTGCCGCTCAGCTGACTCGGCTTCCAGAGGGCGTGGACTTTTTGTGCCGTCCGGCTGGGCCTGTCACTTTGATCGACGATGCAACGGGCGCGAAGCTCCAGCTTCAGCATCAAGATCCGATGGACCTCACCGTGGTATGGACGGAGCCTCCCCGCAAAATGGTGTGCCTGGAACCCTGGACAGGCCCGCGCCAGTCCCTGGTGAGCGGTGATCGCAAATTGGTCTTGCAGCCTGGGGGTGAGCAGACCCTCTTCTGTCGCTATGCCCTGGTCTGACTCTGATCAACCCCGGGTAGCCGGCCTCGGCTGAGTTGCTGGAGGGGATCAAACTGACGTTTGACCGCTTCAATCACCGGCCGAGCTGGTGTATCCCTCCAGGCCACCAATGGTTGATCTCTGGTTTGCACCAGCACCATCAGCTGTCCCCCGAGGGATTCCACTTGGCGGCGGAGGGCTTCGATTTGGAAGGCCGGTGCGGCGTCGCTGCACCAACCATCGCCGCAGCCTGCTCCGGCTGCCAGCTCCCAAGACCAAACCTTGAGTGAGGCCATGGCCTCGCTGGTGATCAGTTGATGCATGCTTGCTGCCGGGAGCACGAGACGCAGTACCTGGGCTGGCTTGTGGCACCGCGTCGCCACGTCCAGTGGCGACGCGCATGGTTTGGCTTCGGCCTGCAATCCATGCTCTGTGGCGAGGGCCTGTATCCGGTTGAACTGATCCTGCACGGCTTGATCCGACACGCTGCTCAGCACCAGGCGCAGTGCCCATTGGCCATCCGCTGGGCACTGCCAATCACAGCGTTCTGGCGTCAGGGTTGAGAGCAGTAGCGCGGTCCGGAAGCGTTCCAAATCGGCCAGTTCACCGGTCACGAGGAGGCCCGCATGGGCGGGGCGGATCGGTTGCACCCGCAGGGTGACCTCCGTAATGAGGGCCAGGCTTCCCCAGCTGCCGCAGAGCAGTCGCATCAGGTCGTAACCAGCCACGTTTTTAACGACGCGACCGCCGGCTTTGGCGGCTGTTCCATCACTGCGCAGCAGCCCAATCCCGATGATTTGGTCGCGGATGCCGAGGTGCCGTTGCCGCAGGCCCCCGGAGAGCCCGCGGGCGACGAGCCCGCCAATGGTTCCGGCCTGTGATTGGGATTCATCGTCCGATCGATCCGTCGTCGTCGGTTCCCCGCCGCGGGGCCAGTCCACCGGCAGCCACTGACCTTGCGCCGCGAGTAAACGTTGCAGGTCCACAAGGGGGAGTCCCGCCTCCACGGTGATCGTGAGATCGTCCACGGCATGGTCGATCACCTGATTGAGCTGCTGGCAGCTGAGCACCGCATGGTCGGGATCCAGTGCTGGTCCCCAGTCCAAACGGGTTCCGTGTCCACTGGGGATCCAGGGGGTGGAGTCTTGATGCCACTGGCGCACCAGGGTGATCAGCTCCGCTCGGGTTGCAGGGGTATAGCTCACGGCACGATGGTGCCATGAAGGTTGTGGTGATCGACGACGACCCCACCGGCTCGCAGGCGGTGCATAGCTGTCTGCTGCTGCTGCGCTGGGATGTTCAAGCTCTGCGCCGCGGTTTGCGCCATGGCTCGCCGTTGCTGTTTGTGCTGGCCGATACCCGCTCCCTCACGCCAGAGGCCGCAGCGCAACGCAACCGGGAGATCGTCACCAACCTAGAAGTGGCTCTGACGGAGGAAGGCCTCGACCGCTCGGAGATTCAGCTCGTAAGCAGGGGCGATTCCACCCTGCGTGGCCATGGGGTGGTGGAGCCAGCTGTGTTGGAGCGTTGTTTTGGTCCGTTTGCAGCCACCTTGCACGTGCCAGCGTTCCTTGAGGGGGGGCGTACCACGGTGAATGGTGTGCATCTGCTTCATGGGGAGCCCGTCCACACCACTCCGTTTGCCAAGGATCGTTTGTTCGGATTCAGCACGAGTGATCTCTCCCACTGGCTGGAGCAGAAAAGTGATGGTGCCATCTGTGCGGCTGATGTGGTGAAAGTGAGCCTCGAAGATCTGGATCAGGCTTCCGCAGGGGGGATGCCCCACTTGATCCAACGGCTAGCGGCCCTACAAGGGAATGCCGCCGTGGTGGTGGATGCGGAGCATCAATCCCAGCTGGCTGCCCTGGCGGAGGCTGTGCTGGCCCTGAAAGGCGAACGGCGGTTTCTCTTCCGCTCAGCGGCGAGTGTGGTGAAGGCCCTTGCCGATCCCGGTCCCCAGCCGTTGGATTCGGATGGCTTGGCCCGCTTGCGTCGACGCGGCTCCAACGGGGAGGAGCTTCCTGGGTTGGTAATGGTGGGCTCCCATGTTCCGCTGGCTGATCAGCAGCTCATGCGTCTGCTCGCGGATCCCCGCTGTATTGGCTTTGAACTGCCTGTGCGGCGCATTGCGCGGGTGTTGGACGGTGGAACGCCAGACCTGCTGTTGCTGGATATGGAGCGGGAGTGGTGCGAGCACCTTCAAGCCCTACTTCAGTCGGGTCGAACGCCGGTGTTGTTCACCAGCCGCGGTGAGATCAGATTGGCCAGCGCGTCGGCGGGACGCTTGTTGTCCCAAACCATCGCGCGTCTGATGGGGCGTCTCGCTAGGGCCTTGGCACCGGGTCTGGGCTACCTGATTAGTAAAGGGGGGATCACCACCCAAACCTTGTTGGCGGATGGGCTGGATCTGGAGGCGGTGGAGCTGGAAGGTCAGTTGATGCCGGGTTTATCGGTTGTACGTCCTTCAGTGGGTGTCGCGCAGGCGCTACCGATCGTCACCTTCCCCGGCAATCTCGGTGCTGACAGCAGCCTGTTTGAGGCTTGGCAACGGATGCAAGCCGGCGGATGCCGCTAAAAGTTCCATTGGGTGGTGCACCGGCTGCCGTCCCTGGAGATGCCGGCGCAGTTGCAAGGTGCAACCGATGTTGGCGCTGGCGACGAGCGCTGCCCCGGTGTTGCTGAGGTCGTTTGCCTTGATCGTTCCCAGTTCTGCGGCCTCCTCCGGTTGCACCAGGTTGTATATGCCGGCGCTTCCGCAACAGACGCCTGCTTCCATCGCTTCTCTTAGTTCCAGATCAGGGATGGCGGCGAGCAGGGTGCGTGGCTGTTGCTGAATACCTTGTCCGTGGATCATGTGGCAGGCGTCGTGGATGGCCACTGCCTTGGCGATGGGCTTCAGCTGGGCGGAAAAGCTGTCGCTCAACCCCACGTTGGTGAGGAACTCATGCACGTCCAAAACCGCTGCCCGGAAGCCGTTGTTGTTGTGCAGGATCTCGCCATAGGCCTTCATCGTGTGGCCGCAACCGGAGGCTGCCACCAGCACGGCGTCGAGCTCTCCTTCGATTGCATTCATGCTGTCGACAAGGGCTGAAGCCAGCTGGCGGGTGAGCTCCATCTCCCCTTGGTGGTGACTCACGGCACCGCAGCAGCCCTGGTCGGGGGGGAGAACCACCTCAAACCCATTGGCTTGAAGCACGCTCACTGTGGCGATGTTCACGGAAGGATCGAAACAGCGTTGAACGCATCCCAACAGCAGCGCCACTCGGCCGCGGCGAGGGCCGATGGCAGGGTTCACCGTTGGCAACGCATCGTCGAAGGCATTCGCAGCCAGGGCGGGCAGCAGCTGTTCCATCGCTTCGATCCCTGGGCCAAACAAGCGGGTCAGGCCACTGCGGCGGGCGAGGGTCTGAATAGGTGTGCCGGTGTAGAGCCGCAGCGGTTGGAGCAAAGCCCGAAGCCGGCGTGGGTAGGGCAACACCTGCAGGAGCAACTGACGAAAACTGATCTGCCAGCTGCTGCGCAATTTGGCGTTGTTCAGTTTCGGTCGCGTGGCTTCGATCAGTTGGTCGTAACGGACGCCAGAAGGACATGCCGTGACGCAGGCATAACAACCCAGGCAGGTGTCGAAGTGGCTTGCAACTGTGGCGTCGAGTTCCAGATCACCGGCTTCGATCGCCCGCAGGGCATGGATGCGGCCACGGGGTGAGTCCATCTCACTGGCCAGCACGCGATAGCTGGCACAGGTGGGCAAGCAAAATCCGCAGTGCACACAGGGATCGGCGGCTCCGGCGGGTAAGCCCGGGAGAGATGTGGATGACGTGGGGTCGGCGCTGAGTGGCTCGCTCATTGAGGGAGTCTGGCTTCCTCGGTCCGTGAACGGCTGTCCTGGACAAGGAAATGTTGTTGATTGACCCGCTGCGAGAGCTTCATTGCCGAATAACTGTGATTCTGCGGATAACCCCGGTTCGTTCGCTGGGATTGTGCTGGTAGATCAGGTCTGTCTCGAGATTCTTCAAAATTGGCTCTATCAGACTGATATTTTTGTCAAGGTTCGCAACTAAATCGCCGACCTTCGGAATGTAGATGGAGCCTTTGTAGGCACCGTCTTTGATAATAAATTGTTTTTCGCTTGGTATATATTCAATTAAAGAATTGTACGGGATTTTGTTTAAATGACGATTAGCTGAAAGTCTTGAATTTTTACTGATGATGATGTTCACGTCATCGCCAGATTCGCGAATTTTTCGACTAGTTTTGTCCAGCTCTTCGTATGTTAATTGAATGTAAGATTGTTCAAATTTTTGTTCTACAGTGTTATTGATAAATGTATTTCTAGCAGTTCCATGATCAGCGCTGATAATGGCTATAGCCGCAAGACCTGCTCCGATAATTTTCTTTCTTTCCCCAACACTTCGATCTCTATATTTCTCTACCAGTAGGATCCATGCCCACGCGATATTGATGGTTGCAATAAGTTGAAACGGGAGCGCAAGGTAGCTGCTTGTATTCAACTCATATGAAGCGGCAAGGGCGAATGCGTATGCAAGGCCGGAGAGGTTGATGGCGTCGAGGAGATGAAATTGGGTCTTTTTTTGGGCGATGCCGATCGCTCGACCTGTTGCGATTAGCGCAAAAATGTAAAAGCGCAGGTCAAAAAAAATGTTATGTGCAGCATCTTCATTATAGGCCCCCTCTGATGCATAACTGCTTGGAAGCAAGGCTAAAATGATGTAACTGGTAATGAACAGTAGTGAGAGGCTGCAGAGCCAATATTCGAGTTTTTTGTTTCGCTCAAATGGTGCAAAAATAGTCTCTTGTTGCTCGTATTTAGGTCGAATTTTAATTATGTCTCTGGCCCAGATACTTGCGGGTGGGATAATAAATAGTAGAATGGCAATGTCTTTGATATAAATCCCAATCAGGGCCCAGAGCAGTGTTGCATAGAAGGATGAGATGCTTTGTGTCTTGATGTGGATTAGGTATGCATTAATGTATAAAATAAATATCAGGCAAAGTAGTCTTTCGCAGTAAATAACGTGAAAAAAAGCTGTCCCCGTTGAGGGGTGAAAGAGCAGTAGTGATGTGATCAGCAATACGGTTGATGTCCTCGCCCATGGCTGTTTTTCGAGGTTGTTGAGGAATTTTACGCTTAAAAGAATGATGCTGATGAGCTCCGCTCCGCTGAAGATCATCCAGGTTTTAATATGAATACTGAACCAGCTAAGAATGTGAAGATCCTGATGAGCGAGGGGAAAGAAGCGATAGTCCGTACGACGCATCGTCTCTGAAATAAAGCTGTCTCGTACAGTGAAGTTGTCGAGAAAATAACCTTCTACTAGGTCTGGATACCAGCCGACCATATCTTTGTAGAGATACGTCGTACCTGAAATCATCGCCACGATGTAAGCGATGAGAAGGACTGTTGTGATGGGATTGTTGCGAATAAATCGCAGACAGGAATTTGCCGGACATGGAGAAGCGTGGTCGCTTTTATATGCCTCTCGTTGTCTACTGACGTAAATCCTGTTGATCAGATATCCCACTGCAAGCAGTAGAAGAATCAACCAGATGTCATGGGTGAGCCCCTGGTATTGGCGGAGCAGAGCTCTTCCAGATTTTGAGTCTGGTAGGGGAAGAAGCGGCCTGTTGTATTGCAGCCAGACCCAGCAGCCCAGGCCCAATGTGCTGATGCTGCCAAATGCAATCAACAGTCGTTTCAGTGCTGTATCGCCGCCCAAGCCTTCGACAGCGTTCGATTGATCGCTCATGGCTGCTAACGATGGGTATAACTAGTTTTTGAACTGCGAGTCGGCATTTTTGCGGAGCGAGAGCGCTCCTCCGGCCTGAATTAGAAGTGACGAATCACGGCGTCAGCGAAGCCGCTGCAGCTCACGGGATCCACTGGAGGCTCCATCAAACGTGCCAGGTCGTAGGTGACTTCACGGTTGGCAATGGCGGAGCTCAACCCTTTGGTGATCAGATCGGCCGCCTGTTGCCAACCCAAAAATTCGAGCATCATCACGCCGCTAAGGATCACTGAGCCTGGATTGATGCGGTCGAGGCCGGCATGCTTCGGTGCCGTGCCGTGCGTCGCCTCAAAAATGGCAGCTTTTTCTCCGATGTTGGCCCCCGGTGCCATGCCCAATCCACCCACCATCGCTGCGGCGGCATCTGAGATGTAGTCCCCGTTCAGGTTGAGGGTGGCCAGGATCGAATACTCCTGCGGTCGGGTTTGGATCTGCTGAAAAATGCTGTCGGCGATGCGGTCGTCAACGAGCACCATGGCCTTCCACTTCCCCTGGCCATGGCTGCTGCCGATGGCGTCGATCACAGCTTGCACCTCTGCATCGATGTCGGCCTTTTTCTCTGGAGTGAGGCTGTCGTATCCCGGCTCGATCATGCGGGCGTTGGCCTGCACGCTCAGGTTGGTGTCCTTCTCGAGGTTGCCGAGGATCCAGCTCTCGCGTTCAGTGATACATACATCACGGAATTCACTGGTGGCGAGCTCGTAGCCCCAGTCACGGAAGGCCCCTTCCGTGAACTTCATGATGTTGCCCTTATGCACCAGGGTGACGTGGCGCTTGTTGCCCTCAAGCCGCAAGGCATGTTGGATCGCCTTGCGAATGTGGCGCTGGCTGCCGTGCTTGCTCACGGGTTTGATGCCGATGCCTGATCCTTCTGGGATCTGTCGTTTGCCCAACTTTCCGTTGGCAGGGATCACGACGTCGTTGAGGTATTGGCGCAGCTCTTGGCCAACGGCATCGTCGGCTTCCCACTCAATCCCCATGTAAATGTCTTCGGTGTTCTCCCGATAAACGATCACGTCCAGATCTTGGGGACGCTTATGGGGGCTGGGGGTGCCTGCGTAGTAGCGGCAAGGTCGCACGCAGCAATACAGATCAAAAATTTGTCGCAGGGCCACGTTCAGCGAGCGGATGCCGCCTCCCACTGGGGTGGTGAGGGGCCCCTTAATTGCCACGCCATAGGTGCGGATTGCCTCCAGGGTGTCCTCAGGGAGGTACTGGTAGGTGCCGTAAAGGTCGCAGGCTTCGTCACCGGCATAAACCTTGAACCACTCAATGGATTTGGTGCCGCCATAGGCCTTGGCGACAGCCGCATCGAGCACCTTTTGGGTGGCGGGCCAAATGTCCACCCCCGTTCCATCACCACGAATAAATGGAATGATCGGATTATCGGGAACTACGGGTTGACCGTTCTCGAAGCGGATCGCAGTGCCTGTGCTGGGGGCAGTGAGCTTCTCGAACTTGACCATGACGGGTGATCGTGCTTCAGCCCTTGGAGCCTATGACTGAGCGGGGTGGCTCTACGGTTCAGCCGGAACCGGAGGCGTGTGATGGCTAGCAATGCTCTCTGGGTCGTCGCGGCCTGCTTCAACGAAGAGACGGTGATTCCTCGGTTTATCAAGCGGGTGATCGCACTGCCGGAGGTGGATCGTTTGCTGTTAATCGATGACGGTTCGTCCGATGCCACGGTGACCGTGATTCGTCAGTGGCAAGCCCAGCACCCCAATGCTGGGGTGGTTCTCCTCGAGCTCACAAGGAATTTCGGGAAGGAAGCAGCGATGCTGGCGGGCCTCGACCACGTTGACGGCGAGTGTTCTGCAGCAGTGCTGATTGATTCAGACCTGCAACACCCGCCAGAACGCATTCCAGCGATGGTGGCGGCCTGGCGTGACGGGGCTGAGGTGGTCACTGCTGTTCGTGACGATCGTGATGAGGAATCCCGGCTGAAGGTGGCGACGGCGTCTTGGTTTTATCGGGTGTTCAATCGACTGGTGGATTCCATTCAGTTGCAGGAAGGAGCGGGTGATTTCCGGTTGCTGTCCGCTCCAGTGGTGGCCGCCATCACGCAAATGCGTGAGGCCACACGCTTTTCCAAGGGTTTGATGCCCTGGACGGGGTATCGCAGCGTGGAGATTCGGTATAGCCGGGTGGCCCGTGCTGGGGGTCAGACCTCCTGGAATTCGATCAAGCTTTGGCGTTACGCCTTGGATGGCATCTTTTCGTTTTCGGTGCGACCCCTAAAAGTGTGGGGAGTGATCGGTGTGTTGATTTCTTTTTTGAGCTTTATCTATGCCGCCCTGATTGTGTTGCGCACCTTGGTGTTGGGTGCCGACTTGCCGGGCTATGCCTCATTAATTGTGGCGATTTTGTTCCTTGGTGGAATTCAGCTGATTGGTATCGGTGTGTTGGGGGAATACATCGGCCGAATTTATGTCGATGTCAAGCGACGGCCGCATTATTTTGTTCGTGGTGTTTATCGATAGATCTTTTCGAGAGTATTTGATTGAAGGAATTTTGCGTAATAAAGAGGATATTGATTGCCAGACTTCCTCGAAGTAGGGCTGTCAGATTTCTAAATTCTTCATCGCTTGCCATTCTCGCTGTCGCTGTGGTGATGAGAAGAACGCGAATGATTCAGTGAATTGGTGTTCTTGCATAACATCGCCGCCACCCGGTTGAGCGGGGTGGATCAGCAGCATCGCTCTCGAGCCGTTTTCGGAGGCGTTTTGGCAATAGATGGTGTGCCAACAGCATTCCAGAGCTTCCCCGGTCATCCGACCGGTGAACAGCACCCCGGCAAAGCTTCCGTTTGTAGCCACGTTCGCGGCCCGTAATTTCGGTTTGGCGAGCTTGGTGAGGCACTGCAGCACCAACCACTTCAATGCTCCGCCTTGGCGGACGCAGGCCCACCACAGATTGAGGGGCAAGTCGGTTGGTAGGGGCTCCGCTGTTGTTCGGATCCAGGTCACCTGTTCGCTCTGGGCCAGACCCAGCACTGTGTCCAGCACTATTGGGATCAGATGGACATGCTGATGGCCATCCAGATGAATCTCGTTTGCTCCAGTGAGTTGCTTGTAGCGACTGATCTGCTGGCGGAGGCTGCGCTGAATTTGTGGCTTCAGTCGGCGGCGTTGCCACGGCAACCAAGAGGCCAGAAGCAAGCGTCCAAAGCTGGTTGGTAGGTCCACGTTGGCGGTGTCTCCAGGACCTTCCGTGAGGCAGAGATGGAGGTAAAGCGCTGGAGGATTCGGTAGTTGTCGCCAGGTGTCAGACGCTGTTTTGGCGGTGGGCCCATTCACCAACAAGCTGGCCCCATCGAGCCGGCCTAATTGGTTGAGATCAAAAATGGCGTGGTCAACGCCAGCGCCTAGGCCGAGGTCATCGGCATGGAGCAACGGTGGCGTTCCGCCCTGTGTCCGTTGTCGGGCGCTGAATTGCGCTGCGCGGCTCCAAATCAGGGCATTGAGAACCGTGGGCGTGAACACCAAAATGACCGTGCGAAGGATGGGTTGCATCCATGCCCCAAGGATCAAGGGCAGCAGGGCGCAAACACTCAGGTTCACCGCGTACTGGAGCACCAGCCAGCGGCGGGCAAAGCGTTTGCCACCGGTCTCCTCCCGGAAGGTCACCAAGGCATGGCCCACATAGCCAGCCAGAGACGCCGCTAGAAACGCAATCGGGTTGGCCAGGCTGAGGGAGATCCAATTGCTGAGCAGCAACAGAATTCCGGCGTGAACGGCCGCGGCAACAATCCCTATGGCTCCATAGCGACCCAACCGCCCCAACAACCTCGTTGTGTTCATCGTTCAGGTGCCAGCTCGACCCGTGACAACAGTGCCTGAAGAAGACACCAAGCCCGGCGGTCGTACATCTGGATGAAGTCTCCGAAGCTTTGGGCTGCACTGGCATCAGCACCATCCGAAATCACCCGCAGCACGAGCCATGGCATGCCCTCCTGTTCCGCCACCTGTGCGACGGCAGCACCTTCCATTTCCACGGCCTTGAGTCCAGGTAGCGCCTCGCACAGGGCATCCAGCACGTCGGCATCGCCGATGAAGCGGTCCCCCGTCGCGATCAGTCCGGTGCTTGGCAGTCCAAATCCGTCGAGTTCTCCCTCTTGAGCAGCCTGGGCCAAGGCTGTGGAGGCCCATCTCAACCAGCTGGAGTCGGGGTTGAGTTGGGCCCGGTTTAGGGCTGGCAGGGTGAAGCGCGGGAAGAGCGGTCTTGAATCCATATCGTGTTGCACGACGGCATCGGCAAGCACGACATCCCATTGCGTGAGGGCTGGATCGGCGGCGCCGGCGACGCCCGTAAATAGCAGGAGATCAATGTCAGGCGCAGAACTCAGCAGCCGCGTTGCCGCTCGAGCGGCGCTCACCTTGCCCCATCCGCTCCAGGCGAGGCTTAGGCGGATGCCCTCTGCCCAAGTCCCGTGATGGATGGTGAGGTCGCCATGCTGTTCACTCTCAAGCAGCTGGAGATGGCTCAGGTCAGAGCCAATTTCTTCGGGCATTGCACCCAGAACACCGATATGCAATGCGCGTGCCATGGATTTATGAACCTGGCGCAACCGTAACGGCGGCCCCTTGCCGCCCCCTGCAAGATGAGCCCAATTGATCAGTGTGTTGTGAACGCGGGCGAGTCAGTGAGGAGCGTTGCCCAAGTGCGGGCCGTTGCCTCCACGGTCAACTTGGTGCGTGAACAGTTCCCAGCGGCGAAGCCGAACCTGCGGCCTTGGCGGGACGACGCCCAGACCCGTCAGTGGGATGAACCCGAATCGCTCGACCTCTCGTTTCATTTCCCTGGTTGGAGTCCGCGCCTTCAGTGCCGAAGCCTGCTTTTACAACTTCGTTTTCAGAACCATGAAGGCGATGAGGTTCAGAAATTACTCGGTGTGTTGATTCGCGGGATGACCTACGACGGTGAGCGCTGGCGATTAGCCACGGTGGGGGACTGGATCCCAGAGGGCTCCCACGTACCCCAAGCGGAGCAGGCAGCACAACTGCGTCAGATGTGTCGCGATCTGTTCCTTTTGTTCGATTTAAAGGTTCATCAACGCGACGACCCGTAACCCTTCGCAACGCTCGTGACTACAGCGCCAAAACTCCTTATAGGGTCTTGGAATTGGTGATCTCGATAGCATTCATGTCCGTCGCACTTGCTGCTCAGCTCAGGGAAGGCACGAAAAAGGCCCACACGATGGCCGAAAACACCGGTTTTGTGAGCTGCTTCCTCAAGGGTGTTGTTGATAAGTCCAGCTACCGCAAACTCGTTGCCGATCTCTATTTCGTCTATGAGGCGATGGAAGAAGAGATCGACAAGCTCTCAGAGCATCCAGTCGTTGGTCCTGTGGGGAAGAAAGAGCTGAATCGGGTTGAATCCCTCTCGCAAGACCTTGCCTATTACTTCGGAGAGAATTGGAAGGAAGAAATCCAGCCATCTCCATCTGCTGCACTGTATGTGGAGCGGATTCATGCCCTTGCGAAAGAGTCTCCTGAATTATTGGTTGGGCACCATTACACCCGCTATATGGGAGATCTTTCCGGTGGTCAGATTCTGAAAAATATTGCTCAGAAAGCAATGAATATGGATGGAGACGATGGTCTTCGTTTTTATATTTTCGACGATATTGCTGATGAGAAAGGGTTTAAAACGATGTATCGCTCCACGATGGACGAGTTACCCATCGACCAAGCGATGGCTGATCGGATCGTTGAGGAAGCCAACAACGCTTTCCACCTCAACATGAAAATGTTCCAGGAACTTGAAGGCAACCTGGTTGCAGCAATCGGCAAGGTGCTGTTTGGTTTCCTGACCCGTCGTCAGCGGACAGGTAGTACTGAGGCTGCCACTGCTTGATCTGTCACTGCTTGATCTGTGGTCACAACGCTGATTCGCTTTCTGGTTCCTGGCACCAGCAATAGGTTCCGATGTGGCGGACTCAGCGTTGAGTTGCAAACAGCTCGTCTTGTAGCCGGCCTCTGTGCAACTGAAGTTGTCACGTATCGGCAGCGCCAGTTGGCTTCTCCCTTTTTAGACGACTGTCTAAAAAGGGAGAAGCCGGATCCAAGTGTTCTTTGGATTGTGAGTTGGGGCTTCGATGTCCCGGGTTTAATTCGACGACTGAGAGGACATCGTGTGGCTTATCACGCCCACAGCAGTGGGTATGGATTTGATCTCCCTGCTGGTGTTCCGGTTTTGGCAGTCAGCAGAAATACACTCGGTTATTGGGGAGCACGGGCTCCGCGGAATCCTCTTTGTTTGGTACCAAATGCCCTTGCGGATCCCTGGCTCACGCGGGGTGCGCGTCGGAGAGACGGACTGCGCCCGATTGATGTTTTGGTCCAAGCCCGAAAAAGCAGCCCCTATGTGCTGAATCACCTGGTACCGGCACTGCTACGGGCTGGGTTGAGGGTGGAGGTTCAGAACGGCTGGGTTGACGATCTCGTGGAGCTGTTTAATCAGTCCACGGTGTACCTATACGACTCAGCTGACTACTGGCGGGGGAGGGGGGTGACAGAGGGGTTTGGTTTGCCGCCCTTGGAGGCTCTGGCCTGCGGGTGTGTGGTGTTCAGCAGCTTGAACCATGCCCTTGCCGATCACGGTGATCCCTGCCGGACTGTCCATCAAATTGGCTGCGGTCGACTTGAGTTTGATGTTCACCGGATCAAGCGCGCGGTACTAGACCCGTTGAAATGGCGCCCCCAGGTTGATCAGCTGGAGGCGTGCATAGCTCCGTATACAGGGACACGTTTACTAGAGAGCTGGCGTGAAGCTCTGAAGCACCTCGATGCCTTAGATGCACTACCAGGCCCTTTGCTTGTTAATCCGTCCACTTGGCAGTTGCGCTGGCGGCAACGATTGCGCCGAGTGGTCGATCGGTTACCCGGCTGGCCTGCAGCCTGATAAGCCCCTCACCTGAATAGAACTAAGTTCAAGAACAGCAGGCTGGCGTTGTGTCGGCACCGCGTACGGACCCGCTGCTTTCATGCCTGTTCGAAGTCAGACTTGGAGAGATCTCAGGCGGCTGCTCGAAGAGCTGCCGTCTAGTCGAATCCGCTTTTTAGTTGTTGTCCTTCTTGCCTCCTTCCTCCAGGGCTTGATGGATATTCTTTTGGTGGGGCTTTTGGCGCGCCTTGTGGGCTTGATGGCCGGCGTGCAACTTAGCGATCAGATACCCGGAATTCACTTTTTTGGTGGTGGCATTCTTGATCAAACGGGATGGTTGTTGGCTCTATTGATTGTTGCTTTCTGGGTTACATCTGCGATTCGTTTTGGTGTGGCCTACTTGCAAAGTATGTTAAGTGCAGAAATTTGGAATGATCTTGTTAACAAGGTTTACCGCAACTTAATTTTGCAGAACTACGAGTTCTTTACTTTGCAGCGAACAGCAAACTTGTCGGAGAGTTTCAACAGAATTTTAAATAAAATATCCACCACTGTGGTGAGCCCAGTAATTGCTATTTCCGCTAATGCGTTATCAGTAGTTGTGCTATTGGCGGGAGTTGTTTTTGTCCTGGGTTTTTCGACAATGTTAATGTTTTTCTTGATTTTGGCATCTTATGTAGCTGCATCGAGAGTTATTATGCCCTATTTACGTTTTGCTACTAAGCAAAGATTACGCTACTCGCGGAGAATTCATTTGTTGTTAATGGAGTCTTTAAGCTCAATGCGTGATGTGCAGTTGTATTCCGCAGATCAATTCTTTATTGGGCGTTTTTCACGTGACGGAATTGTCGCGAAGCGATACGACCGCTTGAGTAAATTATTGCCAGATGTTCCACGATATGTAATAGAGCCTTCGGGAATCACGATATTATTTGTCGTAGGTCTTGCTCCATCTCTTTTTGCCGGTGATGTTGATAAGATTCGTGCAGTCATCCCATCACTTGCAGCTGTATTGATTACATTGTTAAGGATCTCTGCTCCACTGCAAAATACTTTTAGGAATATCAATAAGCTGCGTGGTGGCTTGCCTGAGATTCAAGATGCTCTTGAGCTTTTATCTCTTCGTCCTGCCCGCATTCACGCTACTAAGTCATCCATCCCAAGTGCTAGCGGGGTGATGCCTCTTCAATCAATTCAGTTAAAGAATGTGAGTTTTCGATATCCAGGCAGTGAAAAAGACATCCTTTTAAATGTGAATCTTACGATTCCCGTCGGTTCTCGTATTGCGTTGGTTGGTCGTACTGGAAGTGGTAAAACAACAATGGCTCATATTTTATTGGGACTCTTTAATCCGAGTTCAGGAGATGTACATTTGGATGGTCTGCCTTTGACTTCTGAAGAGTTGCCAGCTTGGCAGGCTAACTGTGCTCTTGTCCCGCAAGATATACGATTGCTTGATGCCAGTATTCGTGAAAATGTGGCATTTGGCATTGATCCCGAAGAGATTAATGATGACCAAGTCTGGTCATCACTCGAATCTGCACAGTTTCACGATGTAGTTGGCGACATGTCTTACGGGATTTATACAATGATTGGCGAGAATGGAATTAAATTGTCGGGAGGTCAGCGACAGCGATTGTCCTTGGCCCGTGCTTTTTATCGCGATGCAAAAGTGCTTTTCTTGGATGAAGCCACCAGTGCTCTCGATAATAAAACTGAACACGATGTGATGCAAGCCTTAGAGCTTGTGGGTCGACGTTGCACAACAATTGTGATCGCTCATAGATTGTCGACAGTTCGTAAATGTGATCTAATTTATGAGGTTGAAGATGGCCGCATTAAGGCATTTGGAGATTTTGATGCACTTTGCCGTAGTTCTAAAAGTTTTAAAGAAATGTACAATTTTGAGATTTCTTGAGTGGAGTATCACACAAAACCTGATGTTGTTCTTCTCTCCACTTCTGATTGGGACCATCCTCTTTGGACTAATAAACAGCATGTGGCCTGTTCTCTGGCAGCTGTCGGTTTTCGTGTCCTTTATGTTGAGTCTCTCGGCCTACGTTCAGTGCAGGCTAAGGGAAGAGATTTGCTGAGAATATTTCGTCGGCTTTGCCGAGGTCTCCTTCCACCGCGTGCGGTGAGACCTGGGATCTGGGTGTGTTCGCCGCTGGTGATACCTGGAGGTTCTGAGGGTCTGATTCTGAAGATTAATCGTTTGTTGTTGGCGGTCAGCATTGGGGCGGCTAGGGCCCGACTTAATTTCCAACATGCATGGTTGTGGACTTACAACCCGCTCACTTTGCGATATCTCAATGTTCAGGATTACCGACTGCGGATTTATCACGCGGTAGATGCGCTTCAAGAACAACCTGGAATGCAACGTCAGCTGATTGATAATGAAGAGCGGCGTCTTTGTGAGTTGGTGGATCAGGTATTTGTGACCTCTCCACAGTTAGAGCTTCGTTTATTACCGTTCGCTAAACGTCTTCGCTATGACCCCAACGTTGCTGATCAAATGCATTTCAGTGCCGCTATGGAAGTTGACTTGACTAGTTTGCCTTCTGATTTGGCGCAGATTAAAGAGCCCAGAATCGGTTTTATTGGAGCAATCAGTAGTTATAAGCTTGATTTTCCATTAATCGCTGCCCTGGCCTTACATCATCCTAAATGGCAGTTTGTTTTTATTGGGCCAACTGCCGAGGGTGAGGCTTCTACAGATCTTCGCCTCTGGGATGGCTTGTCTAATATTCACTGCCTGGGTCCTCGTCAATATCGCCATCTACCTAATTACTGCGCTGGGTTTCAGTGTGGTTGGCTGCCTTTGCAGAAAAATAAATATACAGCATCGATGTTTCCGATGAAATTTTTCGAATATCTCTCTGCAGGTTTGCCAATTGTTGCTACGCGTATTGAAGCCTTAGAGGAATTTGCTGCTGTCGCATGGCTCTGTGAGCCGCAAAAAAATGATTTTTCTAAGGCATTGCAGAGTTGTTTGCGCGGTGACGGACCGAATCGATATCAGCGCCTTGCTATCGCAAAAGAGCACACATATACAGCCCGTCTTGATCGGATGCTGCATGAACTCAAGCGTCAGGAACTGATATGACTTATACGAAGTTAGAGCGAATAAATATTGCCGAGAGCTGTATGAATTGCACGGGTCACTTTTTGGTATCGATTGTTCTTTTCTGAGGTCTATGAAGTTTGGTCAGTTGGTTTTAATTGTTCGACGTCGTCTAATTCGACCCTTGCTACAGCGGTTGTGTTGGTGGTGGCATCGGCAAGAGCTGGAAGCTTGGCAGTTGGTGGCGAAGGATGCGCTGGCGATCCAAGATCTGGGTGGGGTTTTGCATGCTTTTGCGCAGCAACAAAGGTTCGAGTGGCCGTATCAAATCGAAGGCTTGTTATTTGATCGCATGAGCAGACCAACCGATGATGCCTTCACTTTAGCTTTGCTTCGTGGTGTACAGGCTTTGCCGCACTTGCGAGATCACCACCGATTTTATGCAGCTGTAGCCGCGGGCTACTTGGCGTTGATGTCTGATGATGAAAAAGCGTTGGAAGGTCTGCGTTTGGAGATTGAAATTCGAGCTGGCTTGGATCAAATCTGTATGCCTTTTCGTGGATCTGGGCATCGCAATCGTGAACATGAGTTTAAGCAAATGATTTCAGCGAGGGTTTGTTTGCTTCAATTCGCGCTTCGAGAAGGTGATCAGTCTTTAGCTCATAGGATTGCTCAGGCGAATCTCTACTTGATGCAGTCAATTTTATGGAATCGACTGCCAGCAGATGTCCTATACCGCAGCACTAGTAATGCTGTTCGTGGTCTTATGCCTCTTGCGTTGGATCCAGTAAATCTTCCAATCTTTCATGAGTCGCTTTCTCAGTTGCACCAAGAGTTGAGCCGTCCTCGTTATCGGTCTTCAATCAGTCAAGCAAAGGAAAATCACTTGGCATTTCTCCAGGAGGTACTTGTGTTGCTGAACACTATTCACACTGATGGAAGATCTGTCCAATCGCTTCAGGCTTGCCGGCAGTTGATGATTAATTGTTCAGCTGAAGGGGTGTCATTCGGAGCCATGAAGTTTTATTGGGTCTCAGGGGGCTGAAGCGGTGGCGCGAATCGCACTCCATATTCATGCAATTGATCTAGGTGGCGCAGAACGGGTTGCATTGCAGTGGTGCTCCTGGTTACAGGAATTTGGACACGACGTATGGCTTTACTGCGGTACATCGCCTGAACAGGTTTTTTTTCAACCTCCTAAGGGTGTTCAAGTTGTCGTCTGTTCAGAGGGTGTTAGCACTTGGCGATGGCTGCGCTGTTGTCTGGAAGACAACCCACCTGATTTGGCAATTGGGATAACAACACGGCCAGCGATCAATTTGTTGTTGGCTCGTCTAGGACATCATTGGCCGGTATGGGTCGCCGAGCGAAACTATCCACCGGCTCGAAGACTTTCTCTTCAATGGCGATTTCTGCGTCGTTGCTTGTATCCCTCAGCAGATTTGCATTTAGTGCAAACTCAGCGAATAGGCATTTGGTTAGAGCGGGTTGCTCTTGCCCGTGAATGGCAGCTCTTACCTAACTCTGTCCAGTGGCCACTGCCGTCGCAAGCACCTTTTGTTGATCCTGCTGTTTGGCTGCCACCTGAGGCCAAGGTGGTACTTGCGGTTGGTACCAAACCTTTCCAGAAGGGTTTTGACCGTCTTATTAAGGCTTTCACAGGTTGGGCTGATGCCCATGGTGATGGTGTTTTGGTCCTGTTGGGTGTGAGCGACGACCATCCACATCTTCAGCGATTACTCGAAGCGTTGGGCCACTTTCGCTCGCGTGTGATTCTGCCTGGTCGAGTCGGTAATCTCAGCTGTTGGTACGAGCGCGCAGATCTTTTCGTCCTTAGCTCCCGCTTCGAGGGCAGCCCAAATGTGTTGTTGGAGGCTATGGCTTATGGATGTGCATGTCTCGCAATTGATTGTCCTACTGGCCCTCGCGAGCTGTTGAGGACGGGAGTTAATGGAGTGCTATTGCCAGAGCAAGCCACAGTTTTAGATCTAGCCAATTCAATTGATACCCTTCTCAAGGATCCTCCCCTCAGAGATCGTTTGGGGCGGAATGCAGTCTCTATTCGCGAGCAATTTTCTGTCGAACAAGTACGGACGCGAATGCACAAGCTTTTGGGTCCAGCATTGGAGCCAAAAGTTATGGTGCTGGCCCCAACTCGTCGTTCACCGACGGAAACATTCATTAG
>QCVC01000020.1:0-21865 GCA_003210515.1 Synechococcus sp. AG-683-B21
GTTCATAGCGTCGGGCGAAATGGCTGCGGCTGGTAAAGCCCATGTGGGTTGCGATTGCCCCGACGCCCTTCAACCCCAAAGCATCGCTTCGCTTTGGATTCAGTAAAAGCTGGCGTACGAGATCAAGTCGAATGCACCGTTGCAGTTCTGTTGGAGTCCGCCTAAAATGATCCTGGCATCCGTTGAACAGGGATGTTCGGGATTGATAGAGCACCTCGCTGAGCTCTGTGATGGTGAGATTTTTGGATGGATTGTTCGAGCACCAGTGCAGTAGTTCGATGGCTGCGGCATGGCGTGTTTGCCGCTTGGCCTTCGGCAACGTGCGTGCAATTGGGTTTTGAAATGCCTGAAAAAGACTGTCGATGAGTTGATTGGTTGCTTTGGTGATATGTGCATCAGTTTGGTTGTCAATTAAGTCGTTCAGTTGTGTGCGTAGTTGTGTACGAATCGGTTCGCAGAGTTCCAGTTGATTGCTGTGTTCCCAGCGCTCCAGAGGGAGGTCTCCAGCTTTGCGTTGTTGATGACGCTCATGTAAGTGCTCCTTTGAAATAATCACTGAAGCCAATGGGGTGTTCGCTGCCAGTCGTAGATCAAAATCATGCAATTGATGGTTGTATCCCATTAGTCCAGGCCATGGCATGTCGATCCCCTGGGCGCGTATGGGGTCAGCAGCTTGCGGGTCTTCTAGGGGAATTGCAATGGTGCATGGCTGGGGTCGCCTCGTGCCACTTAGAAACAGTGCTTGGTTGGTCTCAAGCAAGGTGAGACGAAACGAACCTAGGTTGAAGATTTGCAGCCGACCTTCCAATGAGCCCGTTGTTAATTGAAGGGCGCTTAGGTCTGGGGAGATGGGCTGAAAGAACTCCTGCAGATCGGCGCAGCATTTGAATCTGCCGTCGACGACCTTCACTTGGCCCCCATTCATGCCGCCAGATTTCGGAAGCGGGTGAACTGGGGCTCGAACAGTAGTTTCACCGTGCCGACGGGGCCGTTGCGGTGTTTGGTGAGGATCACTTCGGTGATGCCGCGATCCTGGGTTTCCGGGTTGTAGTACTCGTCGCGGTAGATCATCAGCACCAGGTCGGCGTCTTGCTCAATCGATCCCGATTCCCGCAGGTCGCTCAGCATCGGCCGTTTGTTGGTGCGTGATTCCACGCCACGGCTGAGCTGGGAAAGTGCAATCACCGGTACGTTCAGTTCCCGGGCCATTCCCTTCAGGGCTCGCGTAATCCGCGAGATCTCCTGCACCCGGTTGTCGGGGGTGGATCCCTCCATCAGCTGCAAGTAATCGATCACCACTAGCCCCAGCTCTTTGCCCTGTTCGGCCATCAACCGACGGCAGAGCGAACGCATCTCCAGCACGCCGGAGTTGGGTTTGTCGTCGATGTAGATCGGCAGTTGGCCGAGGGTGTTGATGCCTTGGCCGAGAAGCGGCCACTCCTCTTGTTGCAATCGACCAGTACGCAGCCGCCCGGCTTCGATGCCCACTTCCATCGAGAGCAATCTGTAGGTGAGCTGCTCTTTGCTCATCTCCAAGCTGAACACGCAAACGGGAAGATCGTGCAGCTGGGCCACGTTTTTGGCCAGGTTCAGCACGATTGAGGTTTTACCCATCGCCGGCCTGCCTGCCACGATGATCAGGTCGCTGCGCTGCAGGCCCTGGGTCATCGCATCCAGGTCGTAGAAGTTCACCGGGATGCCCGCCACTGAGGTGCCCAGCGAGCGGCTTTCGATTTCTTCGAAGGTTTGCGTGAGGATTTCGGCGGTGGGGGTCAGCCCTTTGGAGGGTTTTTCCTGGCTGATGGCAAAAATCGTTTGTTCGGCTTGATCGAGCACCTGCTCCATCGGCAGGCTTTGATCAAAGCCCAGCTTGATCACTTCATTGCCCGAACGGATCAACTGGCGGCGAAGGAACTTGTCCATTACCAGTCGTGCCACCTGCTCGATTGAAGCTGTGGAGCTCACCCGCTCCACCAGTTCAATCAGTCGGCCATTGCCACCAACTTTTTCAAGCGATCCCGTGTCCGCGAGCCAGGCGGTCATTGATGTGAGATCGGTCGGTTTGCCCTGGCCATGCAGCATCAAAGCCGTACGGAACATCTCCCGATGGGCGTTGAGGTAAAACGCTTCCGGCTGCAGGATGTCGGCAACCCGGCCAATGGCGTCTGGGTCGAGCAAGATCCCACCCAACACAGCTTCTTCGGCCTCAATGTTCTGGGGTGGGACCGAATCGGGGAGCCCTTCAAAACTCGGCTCTTGATTACGGCGTTCGCGTCCGTAACCCGAGCGTCCCCCTTTGGGCGATTCGTCGTTGTCTGACTGGGGGGCGCTCACCATGGCGGCAAGGTGCAGCTAAGAGTGATTCCACTCTGGCCGAACCGAGCCGATTCGCTGCAAATCAGTAGCTCACCACTTCGAGGTTGATTTCGGCGGTCACTTCGCTGTGAAGCTTCACCGTCACGGTGTACTTGCCGGTGCGGTGTATTTCAGGCACCAGGATGTCGCGGCGATCGATCTCCTTCTTGGTCGACTCTTCGATCACTTCAGCGACGTCGCCGTTGGTCACGGTGCCGAACAGCACGTTGTCTTCGCCAACCTGCTTCTTCACGGTGAAGCGACCGATGGTGTCGAGAGCTGTCTTGAAGTTCAGGGCTTCCTGTTTGAGGGCCGCTTGACGCTCAACTTCCTTGGCACGGCGGTGCTCCACCTGCTTCATCACTGCAGGGGTGACGGGAACAGCCTTGCCGAAGGGCAGCAGGAAATTCCGGGCATAACCAGGGGCTACGTCCACGAGATCTCCGTCCTTGCCGAGGCTGAGGATGTCCTCGTTCAGAACGACTTGTACGCGTTTGGGCATGGGACTGCGACCGACAACGACTACGGGGCGATCCGGAATATTACGACCTCAGCTGTTCCGTTGATGGATCGAAAGCTTGGGCTTTGGGATTTCCTCAACAAAAACCAGATGATTCTCGATCTAGTTCAATAGATAGGCAGTTGATCGCCCGCAACAAGAGTTTTTCCGTCGGGCAGTTAAACGGTCTGTTGATTAATTGATCGGTATTAATATTTACTTTCTGATGTGATTTAAGTGGCGCACAATCTCTGCCTCTTGTTATGCCGGCTTGATGGGTAGGCGGATGTTTTTGGCCAGCCCGAGAGCTCGCATCAAGCGGATATGTTCCCAGGTGAGGTCGATCTGTCCCTTCTGGAGTCCGTGGCATGCGGAGTGAGGGAAGGCGTGATGGTTGTTATGCCAACCCTCGCCAAAGGTGAGGGCCGCCACCCATTTGTTGTTGCGCGAAGCATCGCCGCTGTCGTAGGCAATGGTTCCCCAGCAGTGCGTGGCTGAGTTCACAAGCCATGTCACGTGATAAACAAGCACGAGTCTTAAGGGGATGCCCCAAAGCACTAAGGCCCACCCTCCAGCGCCGGTGATGGAGCCAATCACAAACAGCAGAAACGCCAGAGGAAATTGCAGGTAAAGAAAATTGCGGTTGAGCCAGCGGTAATACGGATCGCTGCTGAGGTCGCCACTGAGGCGCGGGATTGCCTGCATGGCAGGAATCGTTTCAAACATCCAGCCCATATGGCTCCACCAGAAGCCTCGATGGCTGTTGTGGTGATCCGCGTCCGTGTCTGAAAACTTGTGGTGGTGGCGATGCAGGCCGGCCCAGGTGATCGGCCCTTGCTGGCAGCTCAAGGCACCGCAGGTGGCGAAAAATCGCTCCAACCATTTGGGAACCCGAAACGACCGGTGAGACAGCAGTCGGTGGTAACCGATCGTGACTCCGAGGCAGGCTGTAGCCCAGTACAAAATGCCGAGGGTGAGAACGGCTTGCCAGCTCCAGAAACGCGGCAGTAGAGCCACCATCGCGGAGGCATGCAACACCACCATGAACACGATGGTTCCCCGGCGTGGGCTTTGGGAGGGAGCTGCAGATCGCCCCCCCTTACGACGCACGTGGAGTAAGCCAGCACGGCTTAAAGCCTTGTGAGACGTGACCGGCCGGCTCGGTGGAGATGGCGCTCGGTTCACGTCAGATATCACTTTGTTCGTTCACTTTTCATTGTTTATAACCGATCAGCTTTCCTACATAGGGATTGCTCTTGGCTCAGTAGCCCATCACGACAGGTCAACGCTGATTGTTAAGGCTTGCCCCTTGCCTCCCATCGATCGACCACATCTTGGGGGGGCGTGGCACGCAATAAAAAACCCTGGAGGATGTCTCATCTACCAGGGTGAAAATTGCAAGGAATGAACCTTTTAAGGGTTGTACGTGGCTTCACGGACCCGTCTTGCGAGGCCAAACCGTTTTAAGAGGCGAACGTGCTGCCAAGTGATATCAAATTCAAACCAGCGCAGGCCATGGCGTGCACTTGCAGGGTGCGCATGGTGGTTGTTGTGCCAACCCTCTCCAAACGAGAGCACGGCCACCCACCAGCAATTCCGCGAGAGGTCGGGTGAATCAAAATTGCGGTATCCGAAGGCGTGGGTCGCTGAATTCACCAGCCAAGTGACGTGATACACGACCACGAGTCGTAGGGGGATGGCCCAAAGAACGAGCCCCAATCCGCCGCCATGGACTTGTGCAGCTTCGCCATACCAGTACAAGCCCAAGCCCAGGGGGATTTGAAGCAGCAAGAACCAGCGATCAAGCCAGCGGTAAAAGGGATCACATTGAAGATCTCCCGCATAGCGATCGAGCTCTTTCAGCGCGGGAATCTCATGGAGCATCCATTCGCTGTGACTCCACCACAACCCGCGTCCAGCATCGTGATGGTCTGTGGGTTGATCGGAGAAGCGGTGGTGATGGCGGTGAAGCCCAACCCATTCGATGGGTCCGCTCTGGCACGCGAGCGTGCCCATGATCACCAGAACGCGTTCCAGCCAAACGGGCACCACAAGGCTGCGGTGCGCCACCAAACGGTGTAATCCGAGGGTGACCCCCAGAACGGTCATCCAATACAAAACACCGAAGGCCACAATCGCCTGCCAGCTCCAGAATTGAGGGAGCAAGGCCACGGTGGCCAGGATGTGATTCACCAGCATGAAGCCGGTGGTTCCTGTTTTCAAACGCCTTTGACGGGCAGGCAATGGCCCGCGGGGGCCCGTTACAGCAGCCCTAACGCGAAGCTCGCGGCTATCAGCTGGTTGCGAGGAAACCAATCGGAATCTCCTGGAATCGACAGTGCCGCTCAAAAAGGAAAACTAGGGAGCGGATGGTGCCGTTGATAACAGAAATCTAAAGGAGTTCTCGCCTTGCAGCGGATCAGCGTGATTAACGCGAGAGCGCAGCATGGAGCCTGGGAACGGTTCCAACACAGGGAGGCCCTGGTGACGAGCGCGATTGCAAGGAAGCTGATCGATTCTGTGAGCCAGCAGCAGGCGCCCCTAGCTGCGCAGCGAACATCCGCGGTGGAACAACGCTTGCAGCGTGTTTTGGCTGCGTTTGCTGCGGAGCGGTTGGGGACGCAGCACTTTGCTTCCCTCACCGGCTACGGCCATGGAGATCAGGGTCGTGATCTGGTGGATCGAGTGTTTGCCAGGGTTCTTGGGGCTGAGGCGGCAGCGGTGCGGATGCAGTTTGTCAGTGGCACCCACGCGATAACGGCAGCGTTGTTTGGCGTGCTGCGGCCTGGTGATCGTTTGCTTTCAATCACCGGTCGTCCCTACGACACCCTTGAGGAAGTCATCGGTTTGAGGGGGACGGGTCAGGGGTCGTTGGCCGATTTTGGGATCGATTACGACGAAGTGCCGTTAACGCCTGAGGGCGTTGTGGATCGGGTGGGTCTGGATCATGCGCTGGCTCTGCCTCAGCGCATGGTCTTGATTCAACGCAGTTGTGGCTACAGCTGGCGCCCGTCGTTGTCGGTGAAGGAAATCGGTGAGCTCTGCGCGCTCATTCATGCGCGGCAGCCCGATTGCATCTGTTTTGTCGACAATTGCTATGGAGAATTGGTGCAGGACTGTGAGCCACCCGAGGTAGGAGCCGATCTGGTGGCGGGTTCGTTGATTAAGAACCTTGGCGGCACCATCGCCCCAACCGGCGGTTACGTCGCCGGCCGGGCAGACCTGGTGGACCAGGCCTGTTGTCGATTGACGGCCCCTGGCATCGGTCGAGAAGGTGGCACGGGATTTGATCTGCAGCGCCTCGTGTTGCAGGGATTGTTCTTGGCCCCACAAATGGTGGCTGAGGCGTTGATTGGTGCGGATCTCGTGGCCGGCGTGTTTGAGCGGCTTGGCTTCGCCGTTCAACCGAGGCCAGGTGCTGTGCGAAGCGACTTGATCCAGGCGGTTTGTCTGGGTAGTCCGGAGGCTTTGAAAACGGTCTGCCGTGCGTTTCAAGCCTGTTCACCGGTGGGGGCTTATCTGGATCCAGTGCCGGCCTCAATGCCTGGCTATGCCAGTGATTTGGTGATGGCCGGCGGCACGTTTATCGACGGATCAACGAGCGAATTTTCCGCTGATGCTCCTCTGCGAGAGCCTTTCAATTTGTTTGTTCAAGGCGGTACCCATCGCGCTCACATCCAGCTGGCCTTGGCGGAAGCCCTCACCGCACTTGATGCGGCGGGACTGATCAATCTCCCTCAAACTGAGATCATCTAATTCACCTTCACCTGCCCGATGGCGTTCGAGTTCCCCGCCGCCTACCGCTTTGCCGACAGTCACGAATACGCCCATCTCGATGGTGAGCTCATTCGCGTTGGCATCAGTGCTTTTGCTGTTGATCAGCTCGGCGACATTGTTTTTGTTGATCTCCCTGATGTGGGCGCCAGCCTCGATAAGGGCACCAGCTTTGGTTCTGTGGAGTCTGTGAAAGCTGTCGAAGATATGTATGCCCCCATTGCAGGGGAAGTGGTCGAGCGCAATGAAGCGGTGCTGGCGAGCCCTGAAGAACTCCAGAACGATCCCCATGGCGCGGGATGGCTTCTGGTGGTGCGTCCAAGTGATCCGGCGCAATTCGAGAGTTTGCTTGATTCAGCCACCTATTCCGCGAAGGTGAACGCCGGTTGATGACGGGAGGCGGTCACCCTTCTTTAAGATCACCGCCTTCCCCCGCTGCAGACCGTGACTTCCCCTTTTCAGCAGCGGCATTTGGGCCCAAGCGATGCTGAGCAGCACCAGATGCTGCAAACGCTGGGGTACCAGCATTTGGATGATTTCATCAAGGATGTTGTCCCCGACGACATCCTTGATGCCGCCCCGCCCCGCGACTTGCTTCCTGCAGGGTGTGGCGAAGCTGAGGCACTGGCAGATCTCAGCACGATCGCTGCGAAGAATCTTGTTCAACGATCGCTGATTGGCCTCGGATATCACGGCACAGCAACGCCGGCGTTGATTCAACGCCACGTGTTTGAGAACCCTGCTTGGTATACCGCCTACACCCCTTATCAAGCTGAGATTGCCCAAGGGCGGCTTGAGGCGTTGCTGAATTTTCAAACGTTGATCAGTGAGCTGACTGGGCTTCCGATCGCGAATGCTTCATTACTGGATGAAGCCACGGCCGCGGCAGAAGCCATGGGTTTGAGCTTTGGTGTTTGTCGACGTCCCGAAGCGAATCGTTTCCTTGTCGATTGCTATGTGCTTCCCCAGACCTGGGCTGTACTGCAAACCAGGGCGGAGCCATTGGGAATTGAGCTTGAGCGGGTTGATCCCGAGCAGATGGCTTTTGATACGCGGGTGTTTGGGGTGCTGTTGCAACTCCCCGGCGCGGATGGTCTGCTCTGGGACCCCACCACGCTGATCGAACGTGCCCATGAGAGCGGTGCTCTGGTGACGGTGGCGATTGATCCGTTGGCGCAGACCTTGTTCGCGCCCGTTGCGGATTTTGGTGCTGATATCGCAGTGGGCAGTGCCCAACGATTTGGTGTGCCGATGGGATTCGGCGGCCCCCATGCAGCATTTTTTGCGACGCGAGAGGCCTATAAACGTCAGATTCCTGGGCGGCTTGTAGGGGAGTCGAAGGATGCCGAGGGCAATCCTGCTTTGCGCTTGGCGTTGCAGACCCGTGAGCAGCACATCCGCAGGGATAAGGCCACGAGCAACATTTGTACGGCGCAAGTGTTGCTGGCGGTGATCGCTTCGTTTTATGCGGTGCACCATGGCCCCGATGGTCTTCGAGCCATCGCCGAGCGGCTAGTTGGCCTCCGTTTGCAGTTCGAAGCAGGCCTTCGCACGCTGGATGTGGCGGTGGAGCAGGCCGACCGTTTCGACACTGTCACCGTCACCACCACCGATGCGCCGGCTGTGCACGCAGCGGCGGCCGAGGCGGGATTCAATCTGAGGGTTCTCCCTGATGGTGTGCCGGCGTCCCAAGCAACCGGATTCGGCGTCAGCTTCGATGAATTCAGTGATCAGAAGGAGGTGGCCCACCTCCTGGAAGCAGTGGCTAAGGCGGTTGGCAAGCCCGTGCCCACGGCGCCTGCCTCCGCAGCCAACACCTCTGCAGACATTGCATTGCTCTCACTTCCCTCGCGGATCCGGCCTTGGCTGACTCAGCCGGCGTTCCATCGCTATCGCAGCGAAACGGAGCTCATGCGTTATATCCAGCGCTTGGTGAGTCGCGACCTGTCGCTGGTGCATGGAATGATCCCGCTGGGGAGCTGCACGATGAAGCTGAATGCAGCCGCAGAACTTCTGCCAGTGAGTTGGCCGGAGTTTGCCCGTTTGCATCCATTTGCCCCTTTGGATCAGGCGTTGGGCTATCGCCATCTCGCCGACGATTTAGAGCGTTGGCTGGCGGCTCTCACGGGTTTCGCTGCTGTTTCATTGCAGCCCAACGCTGGCTCTCAGGGTGAATACGCCGGTTTACTGGTGATCCGTGCCTGGCACCGCTCCCGCGGGGACAACCACAGAGATATTTGTCTGATTCCCACCAGTGCCCATGGCACCAATCCCGCCAGCGCTGTGATGGCTGGCCTCAAAGTGGTGGCCGTGGCTTGCGATGCGGAAGGCAATATCGATCAAGACGACCTTGCAGCGCGGGCAACGGAGTACGCCGATCGGCTTGCGGCCTTGATGGTCACCTACCCATCAACCCATGGAGTGTTTGAAACCGGGATTCGCCATATCTGTGAGGTGGTCCATCGCCACGGCGGTCAGGTGTATCTCGATGGCGCCAATCTCAATGCGCAGGTGGGTCTCTCTCGACCCGGAGCGTTCGGTGCCGATGTTTGCCATTTGAATCTGCACAAAACGTTCTGCATCCCCCACGGTGGTGGTGGTCCAGGGGTGGGCCCGATCGGTGTGGCGGCTCATCTGGCGCCGTTCTTGCCTGGGCATCCCTTTGAAGATCAAGCGGCGTCGGCCATCGGGCCCGTGTCTGCAGCAGCTTTGGGGAGTGCCAGCATCCTCCCGATCAGTTGGATGTATTTACGGATGATGGGGGCGGATGCACTCCGTCAGGCCAGTGCCGTAGCGCTGTTGTCGGCCAATTATTTGGCCCACCGTCTCGATGATCATTTCCCGGTGTTGTTCCGTGGTGCCACGGGCCGTGTTGCCCATGAATGCATCCTCGATCTGCGACCACTGAAGCGAGATGCTGGCATCGATGTCGATGACATCGCCAAGCGATTGATGGATTACGGCTTCCATGCCCCAACCGTGAGTTGGCCGGTGGCAGGCACCGTGATGGTGGAGCCCACGGAAAGTGAAAGCTTGTCGGAATTGGATCGGTTCGCCGATGCCTTAATCGCCATCCGTGACGAGGTTCGAGCGATTGAAACGGGGGCGATGGATGCCTTGAACAATCCTCTGAAGCGGGCTCCCCACACCATGGCTGTGGTGATGGCCGATGTTTGGGATCGTCCCTATAGCCGCCAGCAGGCTGCATTCCCCTTGCCCGATCAAACCCAAAACAAGGTGTGGCCCGCCGTGGCTCGGATTGATAACGCCTTTGGCGACAGAAATCTGGTCTGTACCTGTCCGTCTGTGGAAGCCGTTGCCATTGCGGCCTAATTCGCCGCCTCGGGCTGGCGCTTTGTCTCTACAGGAAGTAAATTTTCACTGAAAACCGAATTAATTAGTTTGATTTCACCCACCGCTCTGGCGGCTGAAGTCACACTATGCGGCAACTGATTCGTCTGTCGGGGGACACCATGGATCGGGACAACACCACCAATTTGGGTCTTGGAACCTTGCAAGGTCCAAGCCTTCCACAACTGCCTGAAGGCTTGGAATCAGCCTTCAATCGCGGCCATACGCTTTCGATCGAAGGCACGAATGTTGTTCGTGTGCCATTTGGAGTTCGGGAGGCTCGTCGAACTCGCCCTGAGCGGCCTGATCATTGGGCAACCTTGGTGATTCCCCTGCAACCGATCGGAAATCCAACGCCACCACCAGCCGCCGCTTGAACTCAAGCGGCGTTGATCTCTGTGCTGTCTTTCGACAGCCTCCAGTCGAGTAGAGCTTTCACATCAGCTAACGAACAGGATGGTGTCCGAAAGGGCAGTAATCGCATCGGGCTGCGTTCGGGACGCACCAGCCATCCTTTGTTGGTTTGTTCCAGCAGGAGGAATCCGCGGTAGCGGACGATGACCTCCTGACCAAGCAAAAATCCCATCGCTCAGGGAGTCCATTGGTTGAAGTGAATCCATTTCAGGGCACAACATGTGGTGTGCCAGTCAACCGCTGATTTTTTTTAGGATTGAACAGATTGGGTTGTCATCTGTTGACAAAGCCGAGCCTTGAACTGCGTTTGCACTTGTTTTTAGTGGTACTTAGTGGCAGGGAGATTGATGTATTGCTGGATACTTTTTTAGGTTGCTCATGGGGCCGACACCACAGGTAGTGCTTTAGGTCAATCCACCAACGCAAGCGTTGGCGTCGTTGTTTTTGCAGATCGGTCTCAGAGCTTCAACGGCTGTTGTTGCAACAGGCGTTGAAGCAGGTCGTCAATGCTGTCATCGTTGGTGGGTTTGGCGTAATTGCTAAGCAATTGCCTGCCCATCACTTCTGCGCCGAGATGGGCGAGTTGGATGCGCATCGAGATCAACGCTTCCATGCCTCCTCCTCCGGAATGGGTGGCAATGGCAACGGGTCGGCCATTGAAGAGGCCCCGGAAGTCATCGCCTTGAACCGAAAGCCAGGCAATGGCGTTGCTGAGGCATGGCGGGATCGACCCGTTGTATTCCGGAGCGCAAATCACCCAGCGCGGTGTTGTGGCCATCAACTCCTGGAGAGGGGCAATGGCCGCTGGTGTCCCGTGGGCAGCTTGAGCTCTTGGCGTGAACAGGGGAAGGTCGAGCGTTGTGAGATCCAGCAGTTCTGCCCGTTGGCCGAGGCTGCGGGCGCTGGCTTGAAGGCGTTCGGCCAACTTGAGGTTTTCACCATTGCTGGCCGTGATCACCAACACATCGAGCGGTGTGTCTGAGCTCATGACGAGAATCTCGACGATCGATGTAGAAGTTTGCCCGACATCTTTGGGCTAAGGCCATGGCCTCAGCAGCTGTGAGGCTGATCGAGTGATGGCACCCCTGAGCCAAGTGTCAGGCGGTCTTCAATTCCGCTTCCCGATAGGGCACGAAGCTGGCTTTGCGCGCTCCGCAGATCGTGCAGCACCAATCATCTGGAATTGCTTCGAAGGGTGTGCCCGGCTCAATTCCGGAGTCGGGATCACCGTCTTTGGGGTCGTAAATCATTGAGCACACCTTGCAGATCCACAGGCCGGAGACGGGCTCATCGGCTTCGCCAGCTTTCCCCCCTCCCTCTAAAGCCTTTAAGGCCACGCCATAGCGTTCCGCATGGTGCTGCTCGATGGGCGAGAGCAGCCCAAAGTTTTTAGCCGCCGTGTGGAAGATGCCGGCGTGTTCTTTTGATTCATCCACTTGTCCTTGAAATTCTGCTTCGGCCCCCTGATCGCGATCAGTACGAGCTTGGGCTGCGAACTCTGGGTACATAGTCGTGTACTCATAGGTTTCGCCTTCAATCGCGAGGTCGAGGCACTGCTTGAGGATGGCGTTTTTCTGATCGTCGCTGAGTTTGGCGGCATCACCGATCACCAGCTCCGGGTGGAGCAAGCGGAAATGGGCGAAGGCATGCTCGGTTTCTTGAGCAGCCGTCTCGCGGAAGAGTTTCGCGAGATCGTTATGACCTAATTGCTTGGCGACATCAGCAAAGAAGAGATATTTTCGATTCGCCATGCTTTCTCCTCCGAAAGCGGCTTCGAGGTTGGCTTGAGTGCCTGGCTTTGAAAGATCCAATGCATTTCGGCGTATCAAATGACTCTATAGCAACTCATACCCGTTATGAGTTCGCCTTTGGGTTCAGTAGTTGGCTCCGCTGCGCCGATGGTGGATCGCTGTTTGGCCTTCAGCATCGAAAAGGCCCCCATGGTTCACCTCGGCGTAGATCAGCCAATGGTCGCCACATTCCATGCGTTGTTTCACGCTGCCTTCCAGCCAAGCCAAGGCTTCCGGCAGGAGCGGCTGGTCGCCTGGGCTGGTTTCTAGTTCGAGCCCCGCGAAGCGATTCGCCCCCGGTTCAAACGGTTGGAGAAATTGCTTCATCAGGCCGCTCTCCCGTCCATCTGCCAAAACATTGAGAGCGAAACAGTCGCCTTTGTGCAGCAAAGCTTCGACAGCTCGATCTTTGGCCACAGCCACTGTGATTCCAGGTGGTGTGAAGCTGGCCTGGCTCACCCAGCTGGCCACCATGGCACCGCTGAGATCACCTTTTTGAGTCGTTAAGACGCACAGCGATCCCAATACTCGCCCGAGGGCCAAAACGGCTGGGTCGCTTCGGCTTTCGCTGAGCCCACCCGCACTGCGGCGTTGAGCGCGTTTCTGAGCGTTGAGGAGTTGGCGTCCGAAGCGTGTTCCGGTTTCTTCCAATTCCTTCACTTTCGCGGTGTCGGGGCTGAATTTCACCCGAATGGGATCGAACCCAAAACTGAAGCCGCCATCGCGGAGCTTGGTTTCCAGCAGGTCGACCGCCTCTCCACTCCAGCCATAGCTTCCAAACACTCCAACAGGCTTGTTGCGGTCTCCTTCTGCCAAGAGTGTTCCAAGTGCCGACACGATTGGGGTTGGTGCGTGTCCCCCGAGGGTGGGGGAGCCGATCAAAATCGCATCAGCTTCTTTGATGGTGTTCACCAGTTCATCGGCAGGGGTGAACTCACAGTTGAGGCTGTTCACACGAATGCCGGTGCGGTTCACGCCTTGGGCCAGGGCATCCGCGATCGCTGCCGTGTTGCCATAGGCGCTGGCGAATAGCAGAGCCACGTTGAGGCTGGCCTTGTTTTGCCCTTCCCCCCAACGGCGGTAATCGTTTAACAAGCTGCGCCAGCTCGCTTCAATCGCAGGTCCGTGACCAGGAACCAAGGTGCGGATGTCTAGCTCCTCGAGGCGTTCCACGACGCCGTCCACTTGGCGCGCCATCGGAGCCATCAAACAGTCATAGAAGTGACGTCGCTCCTCCTCAGTGCTGCTGCGGTTCGCTTCGGCCCAGGTGTCTGTACACAGGTGGGCGCCAAAAAATTTCCCGCTCATCAAAAGGCCGAGAGTGTCCTCGAAAGCCAGCAGTCCGCCTGGCCAGCGGGGCGTTGGAGCGGGAAGCAGCAGCAGGTTGCGATCGTGGGCGAGAGCCAGACTCTGCTCTTGCCGAATCACCCGAAGGGGTGGCAGCGGGGGCAGTGGCGGTTGTTCGGATTCTTCGCCGGGAGCTGCGGGTTTGCGTTGGCTCCAGAGCTCTTCCAGCAACTTGGCGCCTGGATTCGAGGCGATCAGCTCGAGCTTGGGGTAAACCTCAGCCAGGCTGCGCAGGAGAGCAATCCGGTTCGGGTTCACGTGGCCCACCACCACGAGAAGTGGTTGTTCCGCGTCGCCCAGCAGGGTGTTGAGCTGAGGCAAGAACACGGAGCTGTAGGCCGCCCCTGGCGGATGGACGAGCACGGCAGCGGCTCCATCTGCGGCTTCGAACAGCACGCTGTTGGCGGTACTGCCGCGCTCTAAGGCGTACTCCAGTTCGAAACGATGGCGCTCAGGGCTTAGTCCCCTGAGACAAAGCACGCCGGTGTCGATGGGTAATTGAATTGTGCGACGCCCTGCAGCAGTGCTCACCACGCTTCCCTGATCGGTCTTGAATCTAGGTGGCATGAAGTCTGGGAATGCCTGCAGTACAACTGTCATGGCTAGCAATGCTCATGGCTCTGATTGCTGGTTGATTTGATGGATCAGTTGTATGAGATGGCGCGGACGGTTGTTGTTGTCTCATCGCAGCTGATTACAACGCTCTCCGCGTTGGCCTATTTGCGGAATCGCAACATCAATGGAACGGATCTTCGCGTTCTGTCGTTGGAACGGCTGGATCACGTTCATGCCGCCCATCCTTTTGAGGATGTGTTGATTCGCCTGGCTGCGCGTGATGGTCATCGTTGTGTTTTTGGAGAACTCAGCGCTCTGCCAGCAGAGCCAGAAGGATTGATTTGTGATCTTTTGTTGTTGCCAAGGGTTGATCACAAGCAAGGGTGGGAAGTGCTGCAGCGTTGTTTGCCAGATGTTGTGATTGAGCTGGGGGAATCGATTGGTGTGGAAGTCAAGCTGTATTCCTTTCAGGCGAGGCGATTGAGGCATCGTTTGATTCATCGCTTGCTCGAGTCGAGGCCGAATTTGAGCTTGGAGTATTCCTATCTCATTCCCCTTGATCGAGGGGTTCATCAGTTGCGGCTGCGGCATTTTCTCGACTTTTGTGCAGGCTTTTCAGCCATGGTTAGTGAAAAGCCGTTTATCTCCCGGCCCGTAAGAATCTTTTCAAAGGGTGATGCATTGCTTTGTTTCCCTTATTTGAAAGTGAAGAAGTGGCATTTTCGGTTTGAGCTTTTTGGGAAAGTCAGGGGAATTAAGTGTTCCCAGAAGTTTTATGATTGGAACTATTTCTTGGCCAGGGTGCAACATTTTGCTAAAGATCTAAAGGCTAATAATGACGTAGATCCTTGTTTGTATGTGCAAGTTCATCCTGAGAATTATCAGAATCTCAAGTTGATTGAGCATCTGTTGAAGCGGGGTTTGAGAAGCGTTGGCGATGTTCAGATAAAAGTCTTGCCCGGTCATGCTCCGCTAGAGCTGATTGCTTCCGGCATGATGAATAGTTTTGCTTCCTCTGATATTCAAATAGCAGGATTTGGCACCAATATATTGTCGGCTGCAGATTTCCTCCAAGTCCGCCGCCATGGCGTCATTCTATGCGATAAAGAAGCTGAGGGGCGAATTCAGCGTCTCTGGAACTTTTGTTTTGATGGGCTTATTCATCGACGTGAATTGTTGCGGCAACGCCATGTTCGAAAGGCTCTCAATAACCTCCTTGCGGCGCTGCGTTAATCGGGCAAGTGTCAGTAGTCAGTAGTGATTACCCACTTTGCGGTGATGAACAGCTGTACTGCCGTCGGCATCGGCCACATTGCCCTGTTCTACGACGGCATAAATAATCCAGTGGTCGGGGCCCTCCATACGTTGTTCAACGCGGCAGCCCAAGAAAGCCAGGGCATCGCTCAGCACAGGACCTCCATCGGCGACGTCATCCAACACTGCGACGCCTGCAAACCGATCGGCGCCCGGGGGGAATCGCTTCAGGAAATGACGGAGCAGCGGTTGATGGTTGTCATCGCGCAAGACGTTGAGAACGAAGCGGTCTCCCACTTGCATGAGGGCTTCAATCGCTCGGTCTTTGGCCACGGCAACAGTCAGGCCGGGAGGGCTGAAGCTGGCCTGACTCACCCAGCTGGCCACCATGGCGCTGCGTCGCTGAGACTCGCCGGATCCCTGGCTCGCGGTCACCACATAAAGGCCACCACTCACACGGCCTAGGGCCTTATCGAGATCGCCATCCAGGCTTTTCATCGCCGCAATGGTTTTTTCCTTGGTGAGCAGCTGGCCGAGATCGGTACCTGATTCTTCGCAGCGCTGGTAGTCGCTGCCTTGCGGTAGTTGACGGATACGCAGTGGGGCAAAGGCTTGTTTCTGACCTTGGCTGCGGAGTTGGTCTGCAACGGCGTCGATCGGTTCGTCATTGCCGCCGAAGGCGTCGTAAACGCCAACGAGTTGTTTGGGGTTTAAGGCGGCAAGAAGTGTGCCAATCGCTGCTTGCACATCAGCATCCGGTTCTTCGGGCCATGTCGGCACCACCACGGCTTTGGCCTCACCCACTAAGGCGGTGAGTTCCTGTGGATCGGTGGCGCGAAGATCCACGAGCTGCACTTGGGCGTCGGCTTTGCCAATCCCATGGGCAATGGCCTGGCTAATCCGATCAGAGAAGCCGTACTGGCTGAGGTAACAAACCGCGGCATAGCTTTCACCCTTGCTGCGCTGACCACTCCACTCGCGGTAATCGTTGAGCCAGTGGCTGAGGTGATGGCGCAACAGAGGGCCATGGCCAACAGCAACCGTGTTGATCTCTGGCAGGGAGTCCATGCGTTTCAACGCTTGCAAAACACTGCGGGCGTTCGGGCCCATTAAGCAGTCGTAATAGAAGCGGAAGTCTGGAGCGATCGCGCCGGGATCACTGTCAAAGAGTTCCTCAGAGCAGTAATGAAGGCCAAAGGCATCACAGGTGTAGAGGATGCCGGTGCCGTGGTCGAAGGAAAAAATCGTGTCGGGCCAGTGCAGGTTGGGGGTACTGAGAAATTCAAAGCGGTGTTGAACACCGCTCTCTGGGTTGGTGCCCAAGTCCAGCTCCTCTCCGCTCTTCACCGCTCGGGATCGGAACGGACGGTGCACTTGGTCTTGCAGAAATTGGATCGCCACTTTCGATCCAACAATTTCAATCTCAGGATTGAGGTCGATGAGGTCACCAATTAGGCCTGAATGATCCGGTTCCGTATGGCTCACGATCAGTACATCGATCGAAGCGGGGTCGACTTGATCCTTCAGCAACGGAATCCAGCTGTCTCGGAATTTGGCGTGACTGCTATCGATCAGAGCGGTGCGTTCACCACGAACCAGAAAGGAGTTGTAAGTGGTGCCGTTGCGTAAGCCGAACTCGATATCAAAACGGCTGCGCTCCCAGTCGAGGGATCGAATCGTGGTTGTATCTGCGGCAATCCCTTCGCACTGAAGGCTCAAGCGCTGTGCGGTAGGGGCAACAACCATGAAACCGACCATGACGGATTTCAACTCTAAGAAGGCTGTTGGCTCCGATGACGCAGAAGATGGCAGAAATCGCTTGTTCTTTATGGCGTCATCGACGCTGCGTCAGAGCATTGGTCCGGGGATTTTGCTGGCCGGTGCCTGTATTGGTGGATCCCACCTCATGTCGTCCACCACAGCAGGAGCGCGGTTTGGCTTTGCGCTCGTGCTGTTGATTCTGCTGATCAATTTGATCAAGTACCCGTTCCTGCGAGTGGGGACGCGGTTTACTGCTGCGACGGGACTGTCCTTGTTGGAGGGATTCCAGCGGCGCAACAAGGCCTATCTCCCCCTGTATCTCCTGGTGAGTTTGGTCACCGGCACGGCCACGATCGCGGCTGTGAGCTTCGTGGCTGGTCTGTTGCTCACCAATGTGCCCGGTTTAACGGGGTGGGATCCCTATGGCCTCTCGATCGGGGTGCTGGTGCTGAGTGGACTGATTTTGTTGCTAGGCCATTACAAAGCTTTGGATCGTTTGTCCAAGCTGTTGGTGGCCTTGCTCACACTTCTCACAGGTGTAGCGGCCGTGTCGTTGCTGATTCGCGGCCCCGTTGGTGACGTGGCTGCAAGTTGGGTTGCAACAGATCCCAGCCCGTGGACGCTGGCGAATTTGGCGTTTCTGATCCCCTTGATGGGTTGGATGCCAGGACCGGTGGAGATGTGTGTGTGGCCATCGCTGTGGATGTTTTCCCGTGCTCGCGACACCGAGCACACCGCCAGCCCTGCGGAAGCGGAATTCGACTTCAACCTTGGCTATGGCGTCACGGTGGTGACGGCCTTGTTTTTCATCACGCTTGGCGCCTACACGATGTACGGCACGGGCGATGGAATGCTTGCCGGCAGCGGGGTGTCCTTTGCCCAGAAGCTGATCAAGCTCTACACCGCAGCCATGGGTGGTTGGGCGGCTTGGGTGATCATTCCAGCTGCGTTCTCGGCGATGTTCAGCACCACGATTACCTGCCTCGACGCCTACCCCCGCAGCATTGGAGCGATTCAGGGCCTTTTGAGTGGCCAAGACAGCGGCGATGCAGCTCCAGGTCCGCAGCGTCGTCGTTTTCAGTTTTGGGTGGTGATTCACCTCTTGGTTGCGGTTGTGGCCTTGGTGGTGGCAAAAAGCGGCGGCATTGGTGTGAAGGACTTCGTCTTCGGCGCGATGACCGGCAGTTTCCTGTCCGCTCCTCTGTTCGCCTGGATGGCGATGGACACGATCAACAGCAGTCTCGTTCCGGTTGAGCATCGTTATGGCCCGGTGATGCGTGGCTTGTGTTGGTTTGGCTTGCTGTTCTTTCTTGTCTTCAGTCTGTTGTTTGTGGCGAATGCCTTTTTGGGGCTTGGTGCCTAATAACACCTAATTGATTTAGGTATGGATCCAATTAAAAAACCCCCGTGGAAGCGGGGGTGGGATCCGTTCGTTTTGGCGCGTTTCCTGTGGTGAAGGCGGAGTCGTCTTAGGGCGTGAAGGTTAGCCCTTGATCTTCATTCATTGATCCCTAAAAATCATTTTTCAATCTGCACCGACACGCTGGTGTGTTCAACCGCTTTTCCAGCGGAGATCTCAAGAATTCCGTCGCGATAGCTGGCCTTCAGTTGCTCTCTGTTGAGGCTATGCGGGAAGCGGAAGCTACGGCTCCAAGTGCCAGTGCGGAATTCGCTGAGCACTGGGGAAAGGCTGTCGTCGTCCGGGGTGGAAGGGCGTTCGGCACTGATCACAAGGTTGCGGTCTGTGGCCTTGATGTCGATCGAGTCGTGGTCCACGCCAGGTAGTTCCAGTCGTACGGTGTAGGTGGATTCGGCTTCCAGGATTTCGGCGTGGGGCACGCGCTCTGCGGTTGCTACTTGTTGTTCGAGTCGTTCGAAAAGTTCGAAGGGTGATTGACGAAGAGTGATCATGATTGTTGGTCCGAAGAGTTGAGTATCTGCGGACTTGGTTGTTTGCCCGCCACAGCAATCTGCGTGGTCTTGATGAGAAGGAGGAGCGTAAGAACCGTCTGATTTGATTCGGTCTATACGACTTGGTTCGGTTGCTACTCCTTAGTTGTCGTTGAAACCGAACGGCTTCAAATCCACCACCAATTGCTGAAGCTGGCGGCTTGGCCACAGGCATGTTGGTGTTGATCCCAAAGGGTCCAGATTCGGGCGTTTTGAATCATGAATCGTCTCCCTTGGCGGCTAATGCGGATTCCGCTGTACCCCTCGATGGCGTCTTCGCTTTTGGCTTTGTTGAGGGCAAGGGAGCGTTCCGCCTGTTCGGCGATTGGAGCGGTGAGCAGTGACGGCAGTCCCACCAGGTCGTCCCATGGGGCATCCCATAGGCCTAAGGCAGCGGCATTGGCATAGGTGAGCTTCGGCTCCGGGCCGCCGTCATGGGCCAGCACAGGGAACCCACAGGCGAACAGTTCCTGACAGATCAACTGCTTCGAGGAACCAGGTTGTGCTGCGGAGATCAGTGGCCGGCCGAAGGCCCGTTGGTGGGACTGCAGCAGCTGTGCCACCAGGGCCTGTTGGCTCGCAATTAACCAAGGGGGGTCCCATTGCATGGCTGGTATGCCGGAACGCTTGATTCAGCTACCTGCTGCCATGGCTTGCAGCATCGCCCGTTGGGCACTGGCTTGGCCGTGGGCTTTGAGGTTGCCGAGAAATGTGTCGCGAGCCTCTGGAAATCGCGGATCTTCGGCTAGGGGTAATTCACCGGCGGCATCGAGGCCCGTGTCCCCTTCGAGTGCCGCCGTCACCACCACTAGATCGCCGTCGAGGCTGCGGTTGTAATGCCACCAAAGCCCAGGATCCAGCACGGCGGGATGGGGGGGAATGGCTGCGGTTTCCTCAGGAGCCTTTTTTGAAATGGAGGCGGCTTTTTGCTTGCCAATCGCTTTGGTTTTCACCATGGCCGCTAGGGCTTTACGCCGTTTTTCGGCTAGGTCCTCCAGCAGCTTTGAGCGATTGCGTCCTCGGAGCTGGAACAGCACGAAGGGGTCCTCGCTGAAGCGATCCCCCATTAGGAAGTACACCGCACTGATGTGCTTGCAGGGGTTGGCCTTGTCTGGGCAGCTGCACTCGCTGCGCACCTCTTGAAGTTTGAATGGAAACAGGCGTTTGCCACTGGCAGCGAAGGCCCTTTCGATGTCGGACGGCATGATCCCAGCCAACAGTTGCGCGGACCAGCGTGCTTTTTGGGTGAGTGCCTCGAGCACATAGCCCCAGTCCTCATCATTAAGAACATCAAGCCAAAGCTTCACTTTGTAAGGCTCTTCATCGGTGCCCTGCACCCGTGCATGCACCCGGCGTCCCTCGAAGCGAATGGAGGTGACGTTGCCTTCGCGGGCATAGCCCCAGGCCCGTTCAAGTCGTTTTTTGAATCGGTAGCCGTTGATCAGCTCCATCCATTGCTCAACCCACCAGGGCTGTTGCCCTAAGCCGTCATCGCCAATGGCAGTAATGCCGCTGTTGGTGTTCGAGTTTGAGTTCATGGTTAGGTGTCCTCGAGGGCAACAAGATTGCGCAGCTGATCGCCGCCAAGGCTCCCGAGCCAGTCTTCACCGGAGCCGATCACATCTTCAGCCATGCGAGCTTTTTCACGAATCATTTGGTCGATTTTTTCTTCCACCGAGCCACGGGTGACGAATTTGTGCACCATCACCCGGTTGGTTTGACCAATTCGATAGGCCCGGTCGGTGGCTTGGTTTTCCACCGCTGGATTCCACCAGCGATCGATGTGGAATACGTGACTGGCCCGGGTGAGGTTGAGGCCAACACCACCGGCCTTGAGGGATAGAAGAAAGAGTTGAGGTCCTCGGGGGTCCTCTTGGAATCGATCCACCATCGCTTGCCGATCACTCTTGCGGGTTCCGCCGTGCAGGAAGGGAACCTCAGACTTCCAGCGTTGTTGCATCCAGGCCTGCAAGAGGTGTCCCCATTCGGCGAACTGGGTGAATAGCAAAGCGCGATCGCCGGCTTCAATCACCTCTTCGAGGATTTCTTCCAGTCGCATCAGTTTGGCGGAACGGCCAAGGAATTCGCTGTCAACGGCACCTTCGCGTTGGGCTAAAGCCGGGTGATTGCAAATCTGTTTTAACCGGGTCAAGAGGGCTAGCACCTGGCCATGGCGTTGCCCCCGCGGTGCGGTGGCAATGGCGTCGAGGGTGTCTTCAACGGTTTTGTTGTAGAGCGATTTCTGTTCCTTGCTGAGACCCACCCATTCACTGAGCTCCACCTTTTCAGGCAGGTCGGAAATGATCGACTTGTCGGTTTTGAGACGGCGCAGGATGAAGGGGCCGACCCGTGCTTTGAGATCGCGTAACGACGACATATCGCCGTAGCGTTCAATTGGCATGCGGTAGCGCTGACGAAAGAAGTCCTCCTCTCCCAACACCTTTGGGTTGAGGAAATCCATCAGCGCCCACAGCTCGCTGACGCGGTTTTCCACCGGTGTGCCGGTGAGTGCGATGCGGAACCTGCTGCTCTTTCCAGCTCGGGCCAGGTCTCGGGCCGATTGGCTTTGTTTTGCCCCAGGGTTCTTGATCGCCTGCGCTTCATCGATCACAACCCCTTGCCAGTCGAGGCTGTCCAGCAGCTCGCTGTCGCGTTGCATCAGGCCGTAACTGGTGAGTACCAGATCCACACCTTTGAGTTCTTTTTTCAAGGCGGCCGGCGTGGAAGGCCGGCGTGGGCCGTAGTGCTCTTTCACCGACAGCTCGGGGGTAAAGGCTTCCGCTTCCCGTCGCCAATTCGTGAGCACTGAGGTTGG
>QCVC01000021.1:0-21429 GCA_003210515.1 Synechococcus sp. AG-683-B21
GTTGGTGCTTAAATCGAGAGTTAGAAGATATTTATATTGATAGCAGAGACATTTAGTAAAATGCTAAAAGTTTCAACTTTGCGCAGCTCTAAAGTCTTGCACCGCTATGATCTTAAAAAATTAATTCAAGAATGAGATCTTTCCCCACAAGCCAAAGTCAGCAGATGTCGAAGAACCTACTAGGAATAACTGGGTTGGCGGTAGGTGGGATTGTGATTCTTTCAAGTGTATTTGTTGTTCCTGCTGGACAGGTTGGTGTTGTTACAACCCTGGGAAAGGTCTCAAAAACCCCAAGACTTCCAGGCCTGAATATTAAACTGCCCTTTATTCAAAGCTCACACCTCTTCAGTGTAAGAACACAGGTTGTGCCTGAGAAATTCTCAACACTCACTAAGGATCTTCAGGTGATAGAGGCAACTGCAACAGTTAAATTTGCAGTCAAGCCCAACGAAGCTCCACGTATTTACAGCACAATTTCTAGTAGTGATGCCAGTATTTATGGTCGCGTCATTCAGCCCTCGCTTCTCAAATCTCTGAAGTCAGTCTTCTCAAAGTACGAGCTCAACACAATTGCGACAGACTGGAACACAATCTCGACCTTAGTGGAAAAGAGCGTGGCAAAAGAGCTCAACAAATTCGACTATGTGGCGGTCAAGGGATTGGATCTTACAGGCCTTAAAATTGCGGAAGAATACCGATCAGCTATTGAGCAAAAACAAATTGCAGAACAACAATTGCTAAGAGCTAAAACCGAAGTGAAGATTGCCGAGCAAGAAGCTCTTAAATTTGAAACTCTCAACAGAGGGTTAAATAATCAGGTTTTGTATAAATTATTCCTCGACAAATGGGACGGTACAACAAAAGTTGTGCCTGGTATTCAGGGTGGGACTCCACCAGTCATCGTGGGTAATTGATCATCGCCTGTACTACACATCAATGCCTCATAAACACTGATAGGCAGGACTTAATCAGTTGACCTACCGAAACTTCTCTGCATGCCAAACAAACCTTGGTTCCAAGCCAACATCCACGCTCCCGGCACAGGCTTTGCACTGTTGATGATTGCGTTCTGCATGTTGATTCAGACCATCCCTTCGGCGATCTGTGTATTGACCCCGAGAACTGGTTGGGATCCACCGTTGTCTCCGGAGAGAGTCAGGTATTGCAAGGGCGGCTAATTGGCAGACTCTTTTGACGTCATTATGCTTGCAAATAGTGCTAGGAACAATTGCTCTTCTTCGGAGTCTTATTGTTACCTGCGATACGCACTGATCGTGATGCAGTTTACGAACAAAATTGATTAAAACGACTTTAATTAGGTATTCGAAAATTTGGAGTGAAACTAAAACTTCACGACTTTTCTGGAGAAGCGAAGACTCTTTTTGTTTTTTTGTTCTGCTGGTATTTATTTGCCCCAAGTTTTAAATATCTAATGCTTGCAGGGTCTTATCAATCCCACTTCATGATCACGGTAGAGACAGCTCAGGCTTGGTACGAGCGTACACTTAACTAGGTAGTTTGAATTAAGCTTGACTGTCGAACAATCTTCATGCGACGTGTCCTCCAATCGTAATCAATACTGTATCAATTCTCTTTGGATTTACCCACAGACCAGGACATAATCTCGACAAGAACTTATGAACCTTTATTCATAATAAATAGAGGATATCAATCCCCTCCCGTCCGCGATAGTCAATTAAGATCGGCTTTACACAAAGAACTCTTATTTTCTGGAGTAAAAGTATTTGATCTTGCAAAATCAGTTAACAAGACCATGAAGAAATGGTTAACGATTTTTGTAAATTTCCATCTGATCTGGGCAAACAGACAAGATATAACCCGTTAACTGAGAAGTAATTCTATTTCGTTCTGAGTCTGAAGGTTCTATCGGAATATCCTCGTACTTCATCGATGTTTGCTCTTCAAAAAGAGCAGCGATCTTATCCTCGTCTGCTGCGTAAAATTCGTTAACGCCCATCTTGCAGATGTTCTTTGCTGTCCATTGAGCAATAATTGATTGCTGTTCTCTGGTTGTACTGCTCAAGGCTCCTGGGCAATACGCTGATAAGATTAAAAGAACCATTAAAGCTCTCTTCATACGATTCTATTCAAGGAACCTTAATTATAATCCAAACAGAGAGGATTGTGATTACGAATTGTCTCAATACGTAGCATAGCCATAGCCTTGAGAAGGATATTTAATCGTACTACTATCAATAAATATAGACTCGAGCTTCCTATTGAGACAGTCGCGGATTTTTTGAAAAATCCATGCCAATATTTGTACATTCTGCAAGTGCCCTGTCAACCTTCCCCTTGATTTTTTTCAGACAAACAAACTGGATTAGTCTTAGCGGGAATTAAATCAGATCAACTCCGATAGTTACCACAATTATTAGATATAATCTATTCATCGACATGCCATGGCTTTACAAGCACGGCTCATATAGTCATAACAGACCTTACGTCGCATTCATTCGTCAATGAACTCTGTTGTAGGTAAGCCTTCGGCAGAAGCAACTGTTACCCATACAATTGTTGCTTCTTTGCCGACGTTTTCAACATAATGAGGCTCATTTGCACCTTCAATAAATGCCTCACCTGGCTTGAAAATAGTTTTAATTTCAGTCCCGTCAGGCTGTAAGCGAGTGTTGAGTAAAGAACCAGACCTCACGCCTTGCACGTAAACCATCATTGGGGCGGGGTGAGTATGGAGTGGAATCTTGCCTCCAGCAGGAATTTCAACGCGGTAAAGGCGCAACTCTGGCTTTCCCGCAGGGTATTCAAGAGCAGTTCCGTTCAGAGTTTCAGAGCTTTTAAACACCTCTTGGATTGAAGGCTTGGTTGTAGTGCTCGCCGTCTCGGCCTTTTGATTAGGACTACATGCTGCCAATATCAGGGCAATGGTGCCAAATGCAAGAAGGCGCTTCATCCAAGGAAAAATGCTGGATGCATTCTGGCTGAAACGGTCGAAATAACCATTATGGCGATTCATTCAATGACACCAAAATGCTGTAATGCACAACACATGGGTTCCATAAAGACGTGGGCTACAACTTAGAAGTCAGGCGAAGATTGCACGCTTCACCTGACAACGGGAACGTAGTCCGCGCTGCGTTCCCGTTTGGTAGGGGCTTGTTCAGCCAAGTCATAACGAATTGGTGTCTTGGGTTTGCCGCCACATAGAGAGCCATTGCGGAGTTACTGGCATATCCAATCGAACTGGCGCCTCGAGATCGACCCATCTCCTTGCTGTTGGTGGGTAGTCCATTTCAAAATGGGATCCTGACTATCCGGTTCAGAAACCTATTTGACTCAGGATTCCCTGGCCCGTTAGCAGTTCGGTGCCTAAGCCAATGACAAAGCCCAGCATTGCGAGGCGACCATTCCAAGTTTCAGCAAAGTTGCTGAAGCCAAATCGAGATTGAGTTGAGTTAGTCATGTCATTGATTGGGTAGTGAAGCCCCACAAGGTGAGGCTTTGATTTGCTGTGATCAGCCAGCTACAGCTGAAATGCTGTATGGAGCTTCTGGGTGGCTTGTTGGCATTGGATCAAGCTTCCCTTGCGCTAGAGCTGCTGCACGGATGTACATCTCGCTGGAAGTATTCCCAGCAGCTTCCAAGGCTTTGGCGACGACATCCCAGTTACGAACTTCAGTAGACATTTGAGGCTGTTGAACGATGACGTAACCATCGCCAGCCAACTGATTTGGTCGTGACGGTGAAATCCGCCAAGTAACCGAACACGCGAAAAGAGTTGGCGCTCGATATGTAGGGGTTGGCATTAAGTAGCCACTATCCCTATTTGGCGGCATTCTTCACGGTTCCTTCTTCTGTGTCGCAACCTCTTTAAAGGTCATCCCCCGTGAATACACCATCTCTGGAATCAATGGAATCCGAATCCCCCAAAGGAGTGGTTTAGATCGTGTCCCTGCCCCAATGGGGTGATTCCACTCCAAGTAAAAAGCGGCTGCCTCCCCGACAACCGCCAGATTCCCTTACGTCGAATGATGCCGTCGCTGCATGTGTAGTCCATCCCTATTTGCACCTATTACTTGCTGGTGCCAACGCTCTTCATAGGATTGATCAATGCCAACCCGTGATGAGATCCGCGCTGTCTTTGCTGACCCTCAACTCGATGGGATGGATCGTCTCTACGACGCTATCGGGGAGATGTTGTTGACCGGTGCTGAATTTGAGAACGCCTACTCGTTGGTGATCGCAGCAGGTGACGTGCAAGCCGCAACCTGGATCAAGTTCTGCGTGCAATGCGCCACCCGGTTTGATGATCCGCCAGAGGAATCAGAATTTCTGGCGGTGCTGGAGGAGTTCAGCCGGAAGCACGTTGGGGCGTGATCAACTACTGAAAACCCCGCCTTGCGACGGGGTGATATTTATTTAGTGCCAGGCATTAGATGCCGTTTAGGCATGATTAGGCAGTGATTAAAGAAAGAAAAAGCCCCTGTAATTGCAGGGGCTTTTAACATATAATAGGAAAATTAACCCGACCCGTTAGTATCTAAAAGACCTAACCGCCTCCATGAAACTTTCCCTAATTCGCTCTCGCAGTTCATAATCAGCAATGCCCTCTTCATCCATACTTGACACAACTCCTTCAAATGCAACAGCGCCCTCTTCATCCACCACTTCAGGAAGCAAAGCAGCACATGCTCCTTCAGTTGCAACAATGCAACCAACTAGGGCAATGCCTCCACCAATTTCCAAAGCCCAAGCCCACCAAGGCTGATCGTGAACCCGCACTTCACGATTGCTTGGAGATGATGTCAAGGCCATGATGACAGGCTGCTCCTGAACTTCTTTACGTTCTGCTGTCGTATTTGGACCGCCAAAGCGATATTTTATATCCGCAGAAATTCTTGTATCAAAAGCTTCGTCATGGGAAATATCCACTCCTGCTGTTAAATCGTTGCTTATGTTATAGGCCAAGCGTCCGTGCACTCCTGAACCATCTGCACTGCCTAAATCGCCCTGTTGGTAGTAGTAGCCAATAGACGCATTCAGTGCAGGTGTGATGTAATAGCCAACATCGAGTCCATATGTATCGAGCGCGCCCCCGTTATAAGCCCAGTTTAGAACCTGCTCAGTATCACCAACAGGAATTAATGCATAAGCATTGAAACCCCAGTCATTTGAAACAGCCTCTGCATTGACTGCCACTTGCTGGAAGAAAACACCATTTTTTTCTGTTCCAAATAAAGGAAGATCAGTATCTGCATTACCTGTATTCATCGGGCGGCTGTCATAACCAGCATTCAATCCATACATCCAGCTGCGGTCGCTATTCAGCCATCGATAACCAATCCTGGTAGAGGTGCTGATGGTGGATCCAGCAACATCGGTGTTGACAATGCTGCTCTCGCCTTCTCGATCAGCGAAGTTGACATTCGCCAGTGCGTCAACGAACCAAACGCTGTTGTCGCCAACCGAAAGCGGCATGAAGCCGCCAATACCCGCTTGATTCGGTGTGCCAGCACCCTGCAATGCACCTTGAAACCCAAAGGTTGGCTTGACCACATCCTTAAGGCTGATGCTCATCACCCCGAGATCATCAGCACTGCCCTCTTGTGCAGTGGCAGCCAGTGGTGCAACAAAAGCAGCAGTGGCAAGCAGCCCTGCAGAAAGACGACGCAGCATCAAAGGAATCACGTATGACTTGACGATGACAGCAATGTGTAGCCTTTGCTACATAAAAAGTGCAGTCCCCAAGGCGGCGTTCACAGCAGTCCTGAAGAAATAAACGCTTCTTCGACCTGCGATAACGAATCAGGATCTAGATCCATATCAGCGATGTCCTCTATGCCCCCTTTGCCCTGCAGTTGAGTTGATGCCCAGCCCCGTCATCCAGTCGAGCTGCTTAATGCACGCAACAACAGCGCCAGGATTCTTTTGTTGCTTTGCCTAACCAGCCGCAGCCATCAACGTCTTTATTGAGACAGCTCCATGACGAACCAAGACATCCATATGCTAAGCCAGGAATAGTAGATATTAACCGCCAAGATCAAACAAGATAATTTAAAAACAATGTTGTTTTCCTTATGCGAGAAATAAATAGCTACCCTAGTAGAACTTGGGACAGATTATTGCCAAAAAATAAACAGACATGGAAGAAAAGTTCTCAAACTCTAATGGACTCACGATGGACGGGTGATCTACACATTGATGCTTTGCTTAATCGAGGGGGTCCAGAAGGGGACTATAGCAAGGTCCCCCCCAGGAAGTGGGTCAGCGATCCAGCCTTCAAAGGACTACAAAAAACAGTCATAACTTATAGCTTTATCACAAAAAAATCCAAGCTAAATTATGGAGACGACAGGGTCAAAAGAATTAAACCTTATACTGATTTTAGCAAGAAGCAGAAGAGGGACATATCCAATCTATTTGACTTGATTAGCAGCTATATAGACGTAGATTTCAGAAAAGTTAAAGATAAGAAAACTGTAGGGACTATTAGGATTGGTTTTAACACAATCACCGACGAATCAGGCAACTACCGTCCTGGAATTTATGCCACTGCAGATCCACCAAATGAAGAGCCCCGCGGTGGTGATATTTGGTTCAATAGGGGCTTCACAGGCGATAACTTCAGCAAGGGTCTTGTTGAAGGATTTGGCACTCCAACTCCGTCATCAGTAATGCTCCATGAAATTCTTCATAGCCTGGGCCTTGAACATCCTAATGACAACCCAAATCAACAAGTACCCGAGTCAATTCACAACTGGGAACATACTCTCTTGGCAGATGAATACTCACACCCAGCTGAGTTCTTCAATGCGAACAAAAGCTACGGCGTTAGCAGTACACCTATGCCATGGGACCTCGCTTCACTTCAACACTTATACGGAGCCAATCCAAAAACAAATAAAGGGAGAACGACTTATAAGTATGCAAATACAATCCCGTTCTACGAGACCATTTGGGATGCATCTGGGAATGATACGCTTGACCTAAGCAATTTCAATAAAAATCTTAAAGTTAATCTCACTGATGGCGAGCTTTCAACGCTGTCTTTTGATGTCAAAGATAAACGATGGTCCAATAAGCAACATGGCAACCTTGGGATAGCTTTCGGCTGCATTATTGAGAACGCCGCAGGAGGATCAGGCAATGACTCCATTATCGGTAATGAAGCCGATAACAATCTGATGGGGAATGGAGGTGACGATAGCTTGAATGGGGGACTAGGTTTCGATGCCTTAACTGGCGGATCGGGGCAAGACACTTTCCAAATCCAACCAGGCAAAGGAAATGTGGTGATTATGGATTTCACTGATGGTGAAGATAAAATCTTGATCACTGCTCCTATTACTGTAACTACACGCACAATCGGAAGCGATACTGAATTGCTAAGCGACGGCGACCTAATGGCAAAAATCCTTAATTCTTCGGGATTGCTTCAGCAAGATGATTTGACATTTAGCTAAAAATAAGAATAGTCAACGTCCCAAATGACTCAAATCAAGTTAATCACTAACCATGTTAATCAACCTCATCAAACGACAAGTGATACAAGTATTAAAAGTGACTTAGCCGCGATTAACCAAGCCGAAGTGAACTGCTGTCCCGAGGGTTACTAGCGACGTAATGGCCAGTTGTTGCGCCCCTACTCATGTCGAGACACTTTCAGCGCCTGCGCTGACTGCTAATTCTAGAAGTTGAGTTGATCCCCAACCCCGTCATCCAGTCGAGCTGCTTAATGCAAGCAACAACAGCTCCAGGATTCTTTTGTTGCTTCGCTTGACCAGCCGCGGACATCAGCGTCTGAATAGACCATGCCAGCAGTTCAAGTCGATCAATCCCTGTTTCATCAACATCGTCTTTGATCTGAGTCCAGGCACGCTTCAAAAGCTTGTAGCCCTGCGCTCGGGATATACCCCACTGCTGTCTCGCAAAGGTGAGACATGCAGTGTTGGGCTCACCATCAAGAATCATTCCCTGGAGGGCATCGATGCGGCCTGAGGTCTCTGCTGCTGTTGCTCGTGCCATGGCCAATCAGCTTCCGTATTGAGCAAGTAAGTAATGAGATCGCGCTGGGTCATTGCCACAACTCCTGCGAACAACGGCACCAAACTTGAAAGGGTTTCTGGATGTCGGCGATGTGTTGATGCAAGGCAACTCGTCACCTTGAGAAGATCGGTAGAGATCATTCATCAACCATCAGACAGGAAAGATTAGAAACAAGAAATCAACCTATTCCTATTTGAGCTAATGATAGCGGAGATGATTATTTTCATAATTCTTTTGAAGCTGGGTCAGCTTTACCGTAAGCCTATTAAACCGCTCCATTGAACGGGAATTACTTGAATCAAATAGATCGCCTCTTATTTCTGAGCTGTAATTCAAAAAGTCTTTTGGCTCGCAACCAGATCCACCTTTCCAAGAGTGAAAATCAGAATGAATAGAAGACTCAACAACCAGAATATTGTCGTGGAAATCGGCCAAATCAGAGCGATTCGACTTGTCAAAGAGATGATGTCCATCCAGAGATAGCTCTCTACCTCTGGCCTTCTTTTTACCAGTCACCTGACAAGTATCACGAGCAGCTCTCTTCGCTTTGGCGATTGCTTTATCAATTCTTTGTGGGGCAGCTGCAAGGCGTTTAACTTCGACCTTGAAGCAGTCTTCTACTACTTCACCAACTGCACCGACCCATGCTTTTCGGGCTTTAGTAATTCTCGAGTTATTACTCATATCAATCGCCATATTTGCCAACCCTCGCTGACTCCAGATCTTTTCGCCCTCGGCAGAAAGTAAAAAGTGCTTTTCAATCTCAAGCCCCTCTTCTCCATCCAAAAGACCTAGCTGAGAGAGACGATCAATAGAGTTATTTATACCGCGACCATTTGTCTGCAGAACATTAATGCAAGTTTTACGGCTCACAAAACCAAGCTCTCCACGGACTTCAAGCATTGAACCAGCTTCTATCAACTCCTGGGTAATCCTTCTAGAAACCAACATTTGCTTACGCTTACGCCGTCGATGAGTCAAAGCCTCGGCAACCAACTTGATCAGTCCAGGAGTATTCCGATCGAAATACTCTGCAAGTGCCTCTACACCCTCTTCATAGAAACGTCGCTCTCGGTATTCACCTGATTGCCTAGTGAACTCAAAATGCTCACCTTCAACAAGATCCCATTCATCCTCATCATTCGAGTCAAAGAAATCAACAGTCTTATAAAGCGTATTGATCTTCTTTCCAAGGATTCTTGCAGTTTCTCGATCAGTCAATAAATCGCGTGTCATAAATCCCTCCTAATTCATTAATGCAAGAACTGAGTCACGCATTTTTTGAAGCTGCGCAAACACTCGTCCATCACCACCAGCGTCGGGATGGTGAGTCTTCACAAGGTCTCGGTAAGAAGCTTTAACATCATCTGGAGTGGCAACTTTTGGATCTAAACCAAACACATGCCAGGGCCTAAAATTCTCCAATACGTCTATCCCATTGATACATGTTGGACCATTTTGGTTTCGCTCTGACTCCGGCACAGACACCCACCGCCTGTAAAGTCGCATCCAATCAGCCTTTGTCTTGAGCGTTATCTCTTCACCAGTCATTGACATAGAGAATGTTTTATTTTTTCGCAACTCAGCCACTGTTTTACATTCAAACTTATCTAACACGGCCTTTTTAGCTACTGCCATCGTCATTGCCTTCGCTTTCTTAGCAGGGGGCTTCTTAAATCCTGCACCGTTAACCTTGACGGCAAATTCAAGTAAGGAGACATATGAAATATTTCCAGAGTCAATCAAGGCGTTTATCAATACATCCACTTCTGCACTATTAAGCTTTTTGCTTTTCGCCGCAGCCATAAAGATGCTTCTTTCCTGCAAAAGTAATTCCGGCCTTTAGCCAAATGGACAGCCTCAATGCAAATCGTTGATTTTATACATTAAAATACAAACTCGGGGCTGCACCCGTGAGCACAAAAAAGAGGGGGCATGTGTGAACTGTCCCCTCTTTTAATGTCCAGAGTTAATTGTTAACGACTTTACGCAACTGTAGTTACGTCAGAACGGGCCATCAACCCAATTTGAGAGATGAACTCTCACCAGGCTCAGCAAGAACGTAGTGAGATGTGGTTCCCGTCGAGCTGTGGCCGAGCGTTGCCGAAAGGGTAAAAACATCAACCCCGCGTCTAATCGCAAAAGTGGCATGTGTGTGGCGGCATCTGTGCGGTGTGAGCCGGACATTTACCTCCCGTCCCCACATCGCCATGCGAGCGGCCACCGCCTGACGGGTCAATGGGCCATTCCTTTTATTACTTGGAAAAAGCCAGTCATCAGGTTCGCCGCGGCCCAACGACTCGAACAACGCCAGCGTGTCGGTGCTGACGCGGATGGTGCGAGCTTTGCTGCCCTTACCCAGCAGCCGAACGTTGCCGCCTTCATCCAGCGGCTCAATGTCCTCCCACCGCAGACGGCACAGCTCCGATACACGGCACCCGAGCAAATACGACCCACGGACCATGACGTAGTCCCGCGCTGCGATGGCTGACCCCTTTACCTTTGCGGCACTGATGACCCCAAGAACTGATGTCAGATCAGACTCAGCCAGCGGTTTGGCCAGCTTTGGTGCCGACATTCCTGTTCTTCGGGGGATTGGGTTGCGCGGCACTCCTGACACAGCTGATCTCGTAGGTTCCGACGCCCATCGGTAGAAGGCACTGACCGCGCTGATCCGCCGGTTAAACGAGCGGGGTTTCAAGCTGCCATTGGCAACTTGTTCCCGCAGGAGGGACACCCAGTCATCCACCAGCGCGGGGTCGAGTTCCCTCAGGTGCAGATGTGGGTGGTTTCGATCACGCCAGCGGGTGAAGTGCCGCAGTTCTCGGCGATAGCCGTCCTGGGTCTCCTTTGACCCCGTGCGGGAGCACTGCTCCAGGAATCGCTTCAGGAGGAGCTTGTCCCCCCAGAGGACTGCACCGGCCTGGGCGGCATCAAAGAGCCGACTGACGTATGCCAAAGCCTCTGCCTTGTCCAGCCCTGCCAGTACCGGAGGGAGAGTGGCATCGTTTATGGCATCACCGCGATTTAGAGGAAGTGGCGTAATGCCCACTTCTCTTGCAGTGGAAAGGTTTGAGGGGCCTTCCAGCCCCAACGAGTCATTTGGGTGATAAGGCTGACTTCACCCCATCTCCCTTAAAAGGGTCAGGCAGCAACAGGGGCTGCTTGACGGGAGAAACGTACGATGTTGTTCGCAGTTACGAGATTTGCTCTAACCGAGCAGGCTTCAGTCACCCTCCTTATGTCCCGTCGAAACCATTGCAGCCCCCAGAGGGGAGGAATGGAGCTGAGCGGAATCGAACCGCTGTCCGAAACACTGGTGTGAATCACCTAGTCCGGTAAACCGGACCCTGTCATTCTGACAGCATTGGACATCTGGAGCACAACAAACCGTGGGTCGTGAGAACCGGCTGTCGGCGGTAGCAGTGCTTCCTCAGGGGCTAGAGGCAGCTGGCTGCGATGAACTCTCCAAGCTCGGCGCCCATGAGGTGCGACCACTGCGTCGTGCCGCCGAATTTCAAGCCGACATGGCTTGCCTGTATCGCCTTCACCTCCAAGCTCGACTGCCATTTCGGCTACTTCGGGAGATGGCCAGCTTTCCTTGCCAAGGCAGAGACGATCTCTATGACGGCGTCCGCCGCGCCCTCAACTGGGAGCGCTGGCTCCACCCTTCGATGAGCTTTCGCGTCGATGTCACCGGATCAGCCCCTGGACTGAATCACAGCCATTACTCAGCCTTACAGGTGAAAAATGCTCTCGTGGATCAGCAGCGAGATATTTGGGGACAACGCTCATCCATCGATTTGGAGGCACCCGATCTGTCGCTGCACCTCCATCTCAACCGCGAAACAGCAGTGTTGAGCTTGGATGGCAGCGGTGGAAGCCTGCATCGTCGGGGCTATCGGGCCGCCATGGGCGTCGCCCCCATCAAGGAAAACCTTGCCGCTGGACTGATCCAACTCAGCGGCTGGGACGGCTCCTTACCGCTTGTTGATCCCTGCTGCGGCTCCGGAATTTTGCTGATCGAAGCCGCCCTCATGGCTCTTCAACAAGCACCCGGACTCGGTCGCAACTTTGGCTTAGAGGGTTGGGCAGATTTTCAGTCCGAACTTTGGCAAGACGAGTGCGAGAGAGCACAAAATCGCCGACGACGAGACCTCAACTTGCCTCCACTACTGGGGATTGAACAGGATTCACTGGTGGCGGAACAAGCTCGCGTCAACATTGCTGCTGCGGGGTTGGAGGGAGTGATTGAGATCCGAGATGGATCGTTCACAGAGCACCACCTACCGGAAGGACCTGGCGTTTTGGTATGCAATCCCCCCTACGGACAACGCATTGGTGAAGAGGAGGAACTCGACCACCTGTACAGCGCCCTGGGTGGATTCGTTCGTGAGCAAGCGTCGGGTTGGCAACTTTGGTTGCTCAGTGGCAATCCAAAGCTGACCGGGGGGCTGCGGATGAAAGCCTCAAGGCGCATCCCCGTCAGCAATGGTGGGATCGATTGCCGCTGGTTGCACTACGGCATTCGATAGCCAGCATTTAATCACCACCCAAGGCTGAGTTGAAGCGCTAATGAGTGAGCATTCACCTCCAGACAGCGCCACATCAAAAAATACTCAAATTTCAATCATCTTTCGATGGCTTAATTCGAATAATTTGATGCCCTTTAGCGGTTGCATGCTGACGCCAGCGCGACATGTATTCATTAGAGAAAGGACTTAGATTTCTACTAATTGCAAATAACGATGTAGAAAGTTCTGGATAATCCTTAGCAAGCAAACGCCCAGCCTCACAAATAGACGAATGATGCCTGCTATACGGCAATAGGTTCCATTGCCTTGAAAGGCGCTGCATCTCCCTCAAACCCTCCGAATGCATCGATCTCAATCTTTCGCGTGATGGCAAATCAAGCCCAAGAATCTTTCGAAGAGCTTCAAATAGAACGGCAAAATCAAAGAGAGCTAACCCACTAAATGGGCATGGCTCTCCCCTCCGCCACTGAATACGGGTGCACTGAACGCAATCAATATAAGTCAATTTCTTTACCCTGGGCTTAAATTGAGCCAAGGCCATTCTTTCGCCATACTGGCGAGGCAAAACAATAATATGTCGACAAGCTTTAGCGCCTAAAAGCTCTAGAAGATGAAGAGCAGATCCTTCAGGAGCAATAATCGCTTTTGCCGACGTAAAGAGAGCAAGCTGAGAGTTAATCGCCAGTTTCTCAGGACTCACCACCGAAACACCTAACTTAGACAACTCTTTTTCAATTGACTCCTCAAGCACAACATGCCCATGGGGAGACTCTTTTCCATCCCAAATCTTCGACCGTGTCAAATAAACGATCTTATTCGTAAAATCATCCGCCGCAGGAACCGAAACAGGCACAATCGGATGCTGGCTCAAAAGCTGAAGATAGCTTTGGGATGGAGCAGACCATAAACCACTAAGGGGTTCAAAAACAAGAAGATTTTCGACAACAACAGGTTCAGAATAAAAAACAATTTCTCGGCCTCTATTAATACATATTTGCAGTAAATCTGACTGCCAAGCAGTCAGAGGAGATCCCTCATCTTTAAACATCAATATGGGAAGACTAGGGTCACTCAATACCGAAGAAACGATTACTCGATGCAGATATTCTGTTATGAGATGACCAAAATGCTCAAAAATCTGACCGCAAAACACATAAGTCCCAGAAAGCCTTTTTTCAATCCCTAACTGATTGGCTTTTTTCGCACGAGTTATCGCGACAGAAGCATCGTCACATGCCCTAAACTCCGGATAGCGTCGATGACGAAGAAGATCAGGCAGATCAGCGTCAGAATCAATGCACTCCCTCGGAACTACTCCACCATTAATATCACTAAATGGAACGCATATACACTCAGAAAAACAATGGTGAAGGGTCATTCTTCTATCGGACTAGACACAACAGTTTTCAGCAATGTTATTCGAACATAAAATACCAGCGGGCCACAATATTAATAGAAGCTTTCACTGACTTATTTCATTGATCGAATTGGATGTTGAGATCGCTCGAATCAACATCAATGCCGCTGGACGATTCATTCACGATCGACGGTCCACAAATTGAATAGAGGTGATAAAGGGAAGACAGCGATCTCTCACACCAGACCCTGGATCGAGAGTTCGATTGCCGCTGGTTGCACTACGCCATTCGCTAGCAAGCGATCAAGCCCGACCGATCAGCGCTCGGACTGTTTTCATCACACCCTCCAGCGTTTGTGGCAGGAACGGCCCTTTGAGCACCTGCCCGCCGATCCGCAAGCTGATTCCAGCAAACAGCAAATTGCCCACGGCCAAGGCGATCAGCGCCTGGCTCAGATCGAGGCTCCAGCGCTGCTGAATCCAGAGCAACAAGGCACCCTCGACAGCCAAAAGGGCCAGCAACATGGCGGTGCCACCCATCGCCAAAAACAAGCCGCCGCTGATCAGACGACGCTTCTCGCGATCGACTTCTTGCAGAGCGATCCGCACATGCAGATCCATCACCGATGCGGCCAAGGCAGTAACCCGACCCGCAGCACCGAAACCCCGTGGAGATTGTGATTCAGCCATCAGGAGTGACGACCCCCACGAAGCATCGCGCCAACCAACACGCCTACACCGAGGGCGACGCCAACGGCCAACAGGGGTCGTTGGCGAACGGGGCGTTCAATCCTCGGTCGAAGTGTGCTGTTCAGCTCGTCCAAGAGTTGCTCTAACTGCTCCTCAAGCGGATCAAGGGTGTCGGCCAAATGCTTGCTGCGATCTCCGGCGCTATGCATCAATTCCTCCAATTGCTCCCGTGCTCCTTGGGGAGTGAGGCCCGTATTCCGCTCAATCAAACGCACCAGCTCCTCAACGCTGCCACGGGTTGCTTCGAGGGTGTGATGGGCCAACTCAGGCCATCGCTTCTGAATGGTGGGAAGCAAGCTCTCGAAACGGTCGCGGAAGTGGTGCTCGAAGCTGCCGTTGGGCTGCGGCGAGGTCGAGTCCATAAAAAACGCCGATGAACAGTTATGGCTTGAGACTAGGGAGCCTGCAGCATCTAGGAAACTCCATGCCTCGCTACGCCTTGTTGCGGCATACAGGAGCGCCTGACGACCCGAGTGGCTGTCATTTCGATCTGTTGTTGGAAGACGGAGCGAGAGCGAGCTGCCGCACATGGCGCTTGGCTGACATCCCGATCGTCAACGCTGTAGAGCAAGACGCCATCCCGTTACCTGCCCATCGTTTGATTTGGCTGGAGCCCCGCAGTGCTGCGGTGTCAGGGGGACGGGGGTGGGCCGAGCGCATTCGTGCGGGTCGATATCAAGGCAGCCTGCCCACCGTCGCGAACGAACCCATAGAGATCACCTTCATTGATGGCGATCTCAGCGGAGAACTCACGATCGTCCAAGGTCGTTGCCGGCTCTCCAAGCCTTGAGATTTTCAAAAGCTCCGCTAAATTCAGGCTGCTGACAGCCCGTTTTCCTGTTGGTTTACATCAATCAGGTTGGCTTAAAGCACTTCAAGTCCTTCGGTGGGGCGATGACGATCCCTCTTGAAGAGGGTTTCACCGTTGTGACCGGCCCCAATGGATCCGGCAAAAGCAACATCCTTGATGGGGTGTTGTTTTGCCTGGGCCTAGCCAACAGCCGCGGAATGCGCGCGGATCGGCTGCCAGACCTGATCAATAGCGGGGTTCTTAAAACCGGAAAAGCAGCCGAAACCTCGGTGAGCGTGAGGTTCGACCTCAATGACTGGATACCCGACACGGCGGAAGACGGTCTCGAGGCACCAGGGGAAGGTCCCTGGATTCAACCGGGACAAAAGGAATGGACCGTGACGCGCAAGTTGCGGGTGATGCCAGGCGGCTCCTACAGCTCGAGTTATTCCGCTGATGGGGTGCCCTGCAACCTCCAGCAGCTCCAAACCCAATTGCGCCGTTTGCGCATCGATCCGGAGGGGAGCAACGTCGTGATGCAGGGCGATGTCACCCGCATCGTGTCGATGAGCAATCGCGATCGCCGTGGGCTCATTGATGAACTTGCCGGTGTCGCTCTGTTCGATACGCGCATCGACCAAACGCGGCGCAAGCTCGACGACGTGCAGGAGCGGCAAGACCGCTGCCGAATCATTGAGCAAGAGCTGCTGGCGAGCCGCCAGCGCCTCGAAAAAGACTGCGCCAAAGCCCGTCAATATCAGGATCTTCGTGAACGGTTGAAGCTCGGCCGCCAGCAGGAAATGGTGCTCGCCTTTGAGGCTGCCGAACAAGCACTCAAAGACCTCAGCACGCGCCAACAGGCCCTCGAAGCCCAAGAGCAACGGGATGGCGTTGCCATCGCCAATGGCCGCGAGGCCCTCAACAAAGCCAGCGCTGAGCTGCAAATTCTTCAAGACCAGGTGAAAGCCCTTGGAGAAGACCAGCTCCTAGCGGTTCAAGCCGAACTCGCAGGACTGGACACCAGCAGCCGCGAACTGGAACGTCAGGCCTCACAACACCAAGAGGAAGGGCAGCGGCTGCAAGGATTGCGTCATGACCTGACCGTCCGTCGGCAGGAATGGCAGCACCAATCCAAAACCCAAGAGAAGGATCCCCATCAAGACGCCTTAGCCACTGCCGAAGACACCTGCCGTGCCTCTGAATCTGCCGTTGAGGTGTCCCGTCGCCGACTAGCCGATGTTGCAGGCCGTTCTGGGGCTTGGTTAGACGAACAAAAACGACGGAGTGCTCGGCGTCAAGAGCTGCAAAGCAGCGTGAATCCCAAACTTGAAGAACAACAGCAACTGCAAGAACGGTTGCGCCAGGAGTCGGAACGGCTGCAAGAACTCCATCAAGAACAGCAGCAAGACGGGGCTGATGAACAGGATGTTCAACAACAACTCACAACCCTGGAGGAGAGCTGGCAAACGCTGATCCACGGGCTGTCTGAAGGCAAGCAGGCCCTTCAACAAACCGTGGACTCCCTTGCTATCCAACAGCGGACCCGCAGTCGTTTGGAGCAGGAACAAACCCGACTGGAACGGGAAATTGCCCGTCTTGAAAGCCGCCGTGATGCTCTACAAGAAAGCCGTGGCACCGGTGCGTTACGGCTGCTGTTGGAGGCCGGTCTCGATGGAATCCATGGGCCGGTCGCCCAACTTGGAGAAGTGCAGGATCAACACCGCCTGGCCTTGGAAGTTGCCGCAGGCGCACGTCTCGGCCAAGTCGTCGTCGACGACGACCGCATTGCAGCAAGAGCGATCGAACTGCTGAAAAGCCGTCGCGCCGGTCGGCTCACGTTTCTACCCCTCAACAAAATTCGTGCCCCAGGCGGCGGAAGCGGAAGCACCGCAGCAGCCTTCGCCCGCGGGGCGCGACCGAGCGGCGATACGGGCGGCGGATTAATCGGCCGTGCCGTGGAACTCGTGCGTTTTGAACCCGTTTACGACCAGGTGTTTGCCTACGTGTTCGGCGACACGCTGGTGTTTGCTGATCTCGCCACCGCCCGGCAACAACTCGGTCGATCGAGGGCCGTAACCCTGGACGGAGAGCTCCTCGAAAAAAGCGGTGCGATGACGGGCGGGAGCTTGTCGCAACGCAGCGGAGGCCTGAGTTTTGGGCGTAGCCAGGATCAAGATGAAGCCGAACCCCACCGCCGCAGGCTCCTGGAGATCGGGGAATCCCTGGCAGCCTGTCGGCGCGAAGAATCCAAATTGACGCAACTGCTCGAGCAGCAGAAACCACAACTGCGGGAGATGGAACAACGCCAGGCCGGCCTCATCGCCGAACGCAACGCAGCCCAACGGAACCATGGCCCATTGCTTGAGCGCAACCGACAGCGGGCGGAACGGTTATTGCGCCTTCAAAACGAACAAACCACCCAACGGCAACGGCTGGAGGTGATCGATGGAGTACTCAAACCACTGCAAGAGGAACTCGCACAACTGAATGAAGCGGAACGCAACAGCGGTGATCACGACGATGCCGCGGCCTGGCAACAGCTTCAACACGACCTCGAGGCAGCCGATCATCGTCTTGAAGTCGCGCGACATGAGCGTGATCTTCTTCTAAATGCACAGCGTGAGCGGCAGCTCGCCCTCGAGCGTCTGGGGGACCAAGAGAAGGCCCTTGCCGCAGAAGAAACACGGCTCCAGGAGGCTGTTCAAGCCCTGGCCAAAGCCCATGGCGCGTGGCGCGATCAACAGTCGGAACTCCAAAACAAGCGGACGTCATTAGAGGCTCAGCAACAAGACCTCCAAGAGCGTTTCGGCACCCAACGACGAGCCCGCGATGCCGCGGAAGCTGAGGTAGCCCGTCAACGCCAAGCCCTCCAGCAAGCCGAATGGAACCTGGAGCGATTGAAGGAAGACCGCGAAGGTTTAATCGAGGAACAGCGCAGCGGAGCAATTCGCCTTAAGGAAATGGCAGAAGCACTGCCAGAGCCACGTCCAGAGATCCCTGAGTCGATGCGACTCGAAGGGTTAGAGGTTCTCCAGGGCGAACTCCAGGCAATCCAACGACGCATGGAAGCGCTGGAGCCGGTGAACATGCTCGCCCTTGAGGAACTGCAAGCCCTGGAACAACGCCTGGGTGACCTCAACGAACGTCTCGATGTTTTGAATAGTGAACGCGAAGAACTGCTGCTTCGCATCGAGACCGTCGCCACCCTGCGCCAAGACGCCTTTATGGAGGCTTTCACTGCAGTAGATGGTCATTTCCGTGAAATCTTTGCGTCGCTCTCCGAAGGCGATGGGCATCTGCAGTTGGAAAACGCCGATGAACCGCTCGAAGGGGGCCTCACCCTTGTGGCCCATCCGAAAGGAAAAACCGTGCGGCGCTTGGCGTCGATGTCGGGTGGGGAGAAGTCGCTAACAGCCCTCAGCTTTTTGTTTGCCCTACAACGGTTCCGTCCTTCTCCCTTCTATGCCCTCGACGAGGTCGACAGCTTCCTTGATGGCGTGAATGTGGAGCGACTAGCAGCCTTGATCGCCCGACAAGCCAAAGATGCCCAATTCATGGTGGTGAGTCATAGGCGTCCGATGATCGGCGCCTCAGAGCGCACGATTGGCGTCACCCAAGCCCGCGGTGCCCACACCCAAGTAGTTGGACTTCCCGATGCAGCCTGAACAGATGCAGAACGAACTGCCACAACGGGTCCACTGCGCCAGAATGGGCCGAATTGTGCATGGCCGAGGGACCGTTTGACCCCGACCCCTTCAGCTAATGACACCCTGACGGGTGTTCCCAGCGACCGACTCTGGCTGCGGTCAGAGCTCATGGGCACGCAGGTGATCACGCGCGACTCCGGCCGTCGTCTCGGTGTCGTGGGTGAAGTGATTGTCGATATCGACCGCCGTGAGGTGGTGGCAGTCGGTCTTCGAGATAACCCTCTCACTCGCTTTTTGCCGGGCTTACCGCGCTGGATGCCCCTCGACCGCATCCGTCAGGTGGGAGATGTGATCCTGGTGGACTCCGCTGATTCCCTCAGCGAAGGCTTTAATCCCGAGCGCTACAGCCGTGTGATCAATTGCCAGGTGATCACCGAATCCGGTGACCAACTTGGTCGCGTTCTGGGATTCGCGTTCGACATTGAAACGGGTGAACTGTCCACCCTTGTGATGGGTGCCCTCGGTGTTCCGCTCCTGGGTGAAGGCGTCTTGAGCACGTGGGAAATGCCTGTTGAAGAGATAGTGAGCAGCGGCCCCGATCGAATCATTGTTTATGAAGGAGCTGAAGACAAACTCAAACAACTGAATAGCGGTGTGCTCGAGAAGTTAGGGGTCGGCGGCCCCAGCTGGGAGGAGCAAGAGCGAGAGCGCTACCGCGTGAATCTTGTGCCGGTCGAGAACCAACTCAGCTCCGGACAACCCGTTGAACAACAGCAGCGGCAGCTGCAGGCGTCCGAAGCACAACGTTTTGAAGCGGAAGAAGAAATGGAATACGTGGAGCTTGAGGATCAACGCCGCGATGCACAACCCCAACGCCGTTATCTCGAAGAACAACCCACAGATTCCTTCGTATCTCCCCGCTACGACAATGGGCGGTATCGGGATGAGCCCCGTTTCAATGCAGCACCCAATGAAGAACCTAGCTTCGAAGAACCTCGCTTCACAGAACCTCGATTGACTGAGCCTCGATTGACAGAGCCTCGGATCAAGGAGCAGCGCTTCGACGACTCAAGCCTGAACGGTGAACCGGCACCGCGACGAGCCATGCCGGCGTCGAGGCGTCCTGTCCAAAAAATCAGCGAGCCCCTCGATGTTGAACCGATTCAAGACGACATAGACGATCCCTGGTAAGCGCGATTCAACGCGTTGATTGAACGGCACATCAGGGGTGAGTGAAATCAACAAAGCCACCATTTTCTGAAATGGCGGCAACTGACAACTCAATTGGACCCGATAACCATCAAGCCGCTTTGAAGTCCAACGAGGCGCTGTTCACGCAATAACGCTGGCCTGTTGGTGCAGGTCCATCAGAAAACACATGGCCGAGATGACCATCGCAGCGGGAGCAGGTGATCTCAGTCCGCACCATGCCATGGGTCACGTCCTGTTTGGTGGTAATCGCCTCTGGAGAGATGCCATCCCAAAAACTTGGCCAGCCTGTGCCCGACTCAAACTTGGTGGTTGAACTGAACAAGGGCGTTCCACAACAAACGCAGTGATAAATACCCGTCGCCTTGTTGTCCCAATACTTGCCTGTGAAGGCCCGTTCGGTTCCTCCACAGCGCGCCACCTGGTATTGCTCAGGAGATAAGGATTGCTTCCACTCGTCGGTGCTGCGATCAATCCGATCAAGGCTGGGCATGACGAGGAAAATTATGGGGTTGCACCCTAGGCAGAGGGAAGCGTTCGGGGGAGCAAATCACGCACCTCGGCGGCCAAAGCCATCACGGCACCGGGCTCACCGCGAAGGGCCTGAAGGTCGTCACGCTGCCCCTCTAAACGCTCTGGAGACGACAACCATTCGATCGCTTCCGTCGCGATTTGTTGCGGTGTGATCTCACCAATGCGCTCGGGAACCACGCCTCGACCCGCCGTGATGTTGGGCCAAGCCACAAAACCGTTGTTGCGCAGTCTCCAAAACGTCAACAACGCTCCCAGCAGACGTCGTAAACCAGGAATCCGCGCCAACAAGCCAAAACCACCATCCCAAGCCTGCATCTTGTCCAAGTGCTGGGTGGGCACCATCACGATCATGGGAACCGCCAATGCACCGAGTTCAGCGGTGTTGGCACCCACGGTGGTCAGCGCCAAATCGCACTGACTTAAAGGGCCATGGGCTGGATGCTCCTGGATCAATTGGATGCGCGTTCCAGCTTTCGTAATCAAGACATCGTGATCAACATCAACCACCGCTGATCGATAACGAGCAGCAATCGGGTTGGTCGGGCCCGCAAACCGCAGGAGTTCTTCAACACTGGTGGTGGG
>QCVC01000022.1:0-20482 GCA_003210515.1 Synechococcus sp. AG-683-B21
TTCAAACCAGCGATCGCAAGCGCTCCAGCTGGTTCAAGGATTGATCGTGTGTCCTCAAAGACATCTTTAATGGCGGCACAAATGGCATCGGTGTCCACGGTCACCATGCGATCCACATAACGACGAGCCAGATCAAAGGTGTGCTCACCAACCTTTCGAACGGCGACGCCATCGGCGAACAAACCCACTTTCTCCAACTCAACGCGATGTCCGCACCGCAGGGATTGGGTCATCGCATCGGCATCAATGGGTTCGACTCCGATCACTTCTGTTTCTGGCCAAAGCTGCTTCACGTAGGCCGAAATTCCCGCGATCAACCCCCCTCCACCAACGGCGACGTAAATCGCATCCGGTGGTTCTTTGCTTTGTCGCATGATTTCCATGCCAATCGTGCCTTGACCAGCGATGACCTCCGGGTCGTCGAAGGGGTGGATGTAGGTCAATCCTTCAGCATCACAACGCTTTTGCGCTTCCGCCGAGCATTCGTCGTAGGTCTCGCCGTGCAACACCACCTCGCCCCCCAAGGCACGGACGGCGCGGATTTTGACCTCGGGAGTTGTTTTGGGCATCACAATCACCGACCTGCAACCCAAACGGCGCGCACTGAGAGCCACTCCTTGGGCGTGGTTGCCTGCACTGGAAGCGATCACGCCGCGTTGAAGATCCTCAACAGGAAGTTGCACCATGCGGTTGTAGGCGCCTCGAAGCTTGAACGAAAACACCGGCTGTAGGTCTTCTCGTTTCAACCAAACCTGGTTGTTCAGCCGTTGGCTGAGGTTGGGAGCTGGATCAAGAGGGGTTTCCCTGGCCACGTCATAAACACGTGCTCGGAGGATCTTTTGCAGGTAATCGGTCATCTCTCCATTCTTTCAACCTCTGGGTGCCCCTTTTAAAGGGAGGGAACCCGTAGATTGATTAATCAGGAGCGGGTTGTGCATGCATCTCGGAGATCTCAAGCATCCGAACGAGTTGCACGGCCTCAGTCTTGCTGAGCTCGAAGATGTTGCTCGTCAGATCAGGGAACGCCACCTCGACGTGGTTTCAACGAGTGGTGGACACCTTGGACCGGGGCTTGGTGTCGTTGAACTCACCATTGCTCTGTATCAAACCCTCGATCTCGATCGGGACAAAGTGTGTTGGGACGTGGGGCACCAGGCCTATCCCCACAAGTTGCTCACGGGTCGCTTCAATTCCTTTGACTCTCTCCGGCAGCAACGGGGTGTAGCTGGTTATTTGAAGCGTTCTGAGAGCCGATTTGATCACTTCGGTGCCGGTCATGCCAGTACGTCGATTTCTGCAGCCCTGGGAATGGCGTTGGGCCGTGATAACCGAGGTGAAAATTTCAAATGTGTTGCGGTTATTGGCGATGGTGCCCTAACGGGGGGCATGGCCCTGGAAGCGATTAACCACGCTGGCCACCTTCCAAATACGCCCCTCTTGGTGGTGTTGAACGACAACGACATGTCGATCTCGCCGCCGGTGGGTGCTCTGTCGAGCGTCCTCAACCGGGCAAGACTCAGTCCACCAATGCAATTCCTTTCAGGAAGTGTCGAGGAGAGTGTGCGTCACCTGCCTTTCATGGGTGGAGAGCTTCCTGCCGAGCTCAACCGCTTAAAGGGCAGCATGCGCCGCCTAGCGGTGCCCAAAGTTGGTGCTGTTTTTGAGGAGCTCGGCTTTACCTACATGGGGCCGATCGATGGTCACGACATCGGCGAGATGACTCGCACCTTCCAAGCGGCCCATCGAGATGGTGGACCTGTTTTGGTTCATGTCGTTACGAAGAAAGGCAAGGGTTATCCCTATGCCGAGGCTGATCAAGTCGGCTACCACGCCCAGTCGGCCTTCGACTTGAGCACCGGCAAGGCCATTCCATCATCCAAGCCCAAGCCTCCCAGCTACAGCAAGGTGTTTGGCCAAACCTTGATCAAGCTCTGTGAGCAAAACAGTCGCGTTGTTGGGATCACTGCAGCGATGGCAACGGGCACCGGCCTCGACCTTCTTCAAAAGGCTGTTCCCAACCAATACGTTGATGTTGGGATCGCTGAGCAGCATGCGGTCACGCTGGCTGCTGGGATGGCCTGTGAAGGTTTACGTCCTGTCGTGGCGATTTACAGCACCTTCCTCCAGCGGGCTTACGACCAGCTGATTCATGACGTTGGCATACAGAAGCTGCCGGTGATGTTCGTTCTCGATCGGGCTGGCATCGTGGGCGCTGATGGTCCAACGCATCAGGGTCAGTACGACATCAGCTATCTGCGGGCTGTTCCCAATTTCACCGTGATGGCTCCGAAGGATGAGGCGGAGTTGCAGCAGATGATGGTCACCTGTCTCCAGCATGACGGCCCCACCGCGCTTCGAATTCCCCGTGGGTCTGGAGAAGGGGTCCTACTCATGGAAGAAGGTTGGGAAGCTCTTCCAATTGGCCGAGGCGAATTGCTGCGGGAGGGCAATGATTTGGTGATCGTTGCCTACGGTTCGATGGTGGCTCCCGCCATGGAGACGGCTGGTTTATTGGAGGTAGCCGGCTTGTCCGCCTCCGTGATCAATGCGCGTTTCTTAAGACCCCTCGACCAGGCCCTGATTCATCCTTTGGCCCGTCGGGTTCCCCGTGTCGTCACCATGGAAGAAGGAACCTTGTCGGGTGGTTTTGGTGCCGCAGTGTTGGAGTCGTTGAACGATCACGACATCAATGTTCCTGTTTTAAGGATCGGTATTCCTGATCAACTGGTGGACCACGCAACGCCACAGCAAAGCAAAGAAGCGTTGGGCCTGACTCCCAAGCAAATGAGTTTGAAAATTCAGCAGCGCTTTGGTTTGGGCTCGGACGATGCAGCGAAATCCGCTCCGTTTCAAGCTGTTCAAGCTTGAGCCCTCCCCCATTGTGGGATGACCTTTCTCATCGCAGGCGCTGGCCCAGCGGGAGCTCGCCTGGCCACTGCTTTATCTGAAGCAGGGAAGGAGGTGGTCCTCGTCGACCGTCTGACTAACCCGCATCGGAATTCTTTTTCGAGTGCTGCCTTGTCTTGTGCTGAGGCTTCACGGCTTAATCTTCCTCCGTCAGCCTGGTCTGCGACCTGGAGCGGTTGGCAATTACTCGATCCCAGCGGACATGTGCATCAGTGGTGGGATGCCGATCCCCTTGGGGTTGTGTTGGATTTTGGTCGGCTGCGTTCAGCCATGTGGTCCCGTGCGCGCGCTGCCGGGGCGGAGGTCTTAACAGGCTGCACTGTTCGGATTGAGGTGCTCCACATGGATTGTGCCCGTGTTCTTCTTCAACACGGTGACGGCCGTCGTCAGCACCGATCTGTGAAATGGGTCATTGACGCCACCGGTTCATCGCGTTGTCTGTTGCGAGAAGCGTCGGTGCCTCCGCCATCGATGCTTGATCCTTTGCTGGAGGGCGTTGGTGTGGAGTGGCTCGTACAGGCAGATGATCGAGTTGCGCCCCGTTGGCTCGACCGCATCAGTTTTTTCCTTGGCACGCGCTGGATTCCCCACGGCTATGGATGGGTTTTTCCGATGGAAAACAATCGCCTCAAGGTGGGGGTTTGTTGTTTGGCACCAGAACAGATCAGGGGCTCTAACAGCGATCTTTTGGCTCGACTTCAGGCATTGCTGCGCAATTGCAAACTTGAAGGGTGTTCTGTGTTGGATCGCCATGGCGGCGTGGTTTCCAGCTCAATAGCCAGGCGCGAATCGCTTGGTTCTGGCGCCCTATTGGCCGTAGGGGATGCTGCAAGTACAGCCAATCTCCTGGGAGGTGAGGGCATTCGTCATGCGATCGACAGTGCGGATCTTCTCGCTGAAACGCTTCTAAATGCCGAGGGTCTGAACCAAGTGGGTCGGAATCAAGTGGGTGCCGATCACGCCGATGTCGTTCGTCATACCTATGAGAAGGCGCTTCATCGGTGGTTTGGCTGGCGCTGGCGTGCTGCTGGAAAATTGGCCCAACGTACCTGGTGGGGATTGGACTCTTCTTCTGCAGATCGACGAGTCGAACGAATCATTAGAGGATTGTCCCGAACCTCTTCAGCTCGAGACCTATCCAATCTTTTATTCCACTACCGCTTTGAACGGTATGGACTTCGACTTTTGCGCTATTTGATCTGAATCGGGAGACCAATGATGTCTCCCCGATTCATTGAGGAAAAAACCTCAGAGCACGCCTCTAGCTGCCAAACCCTGGATTGCACCAATGCCAATGATGTGGCCAAGGCTTGTTGTGCCAAGGAGGGCTGCGTGGCTCATGCCGCCAAAGAACGAGGCATTTGGAAGTTGAGCACCAACGTTGGGGTACTTAATTGTGGCTTTACCAATGCCAATGGCGATGACGTTGCACACAATCATCACCAGAGCAACTTTCGGAGACCAGGTGAGAGTGGCAGGGGTGATTGCGAAGAGGTGGGTCAGCAACATTCGGGCCAATGTTCGATGCCCCATCATCTGAGCAGAACGACTCCAGAATCACGAGTCTTAAGAGTTGTTCACCCTTTTTTGTCGGTCTTGGACAAGTCCAACCACTAAAACCGTGTTGGCCAGAGTGAGAAAAGCCTCAGCTCCGCCGTGAAGCGCATCAATGTCCACAAGCTCTGCATCACAACAACGCAGCGCCACAATGGCCGCCACGATCGTGACACCGACGAACAGCAGGGTGAGTTGAAAGCCTCGTTGTGCCAAGACGGGTAACGCTTCGCTTTTGCGGAGCCAGTACAAAAAGCCGAGATAGGGGATCAGGGATAACGCGAACAGAGGAGCTGGATCGAACTCCATGGTTTAAGCCGTTTTTGGGGGTAAAAGTTTCCAGGCTGCAAAGGCCAGCGTGCAATTGCCGATCAATGTGAACCACGCTTGCAACGTCACCAAACCTCTTAGAGATTCAGCGTTATCGAACAAATGCCACGTACAAGCAGCCATGGCACTGACCAGGGCTGGAAGCATGGCAAGAGCCATTCCGTTCAGCCCACGACGCTGCATCAACACAATCGCTAGCGACCATTCGATGACTGATGCGACGTGGATCCACCAGGTTCCGAGAGACAAAGAGTGCATGGGTGCACTTTAGAAATCCGAAGCGACGGATAATGAGGGCAACGTTCGGGAAGACGCCGATGCCCCGATCTGGACCGGCCTCCTTATTGCTTTGTGGGTATTACGGCGAACACAACTTGGGGGATGACGCCCTTCTTCAGGTTCTTTTGCAGGGTCTGCCAGGTTCTGCCCCATTGATGATCACCGCCCATGATCAAGCAGAGGTGCAGGGAATGGCGCCTGAGGCCCGCATCATCAATCGTCGATCGCTCCGCTCCAGCTTGATCGCTGTGTTGCATGCGGATGTTCTGATCCTTGGCGGCGGCAGTCTTCTACAAGACAGCACCAGCTTTCGAAGCCTGATTTATTACTTGCTGCTCATCACGCTCGCGCGGTTGCGTCGTCGTCGCGTTGTGCTTTGGGGGCAAGGCCTAGGCCCATTACGCCGATCCATGAGTCGCTGGCTTGTGCGTTGTGCGCTCCCGTTTTGTACGGCCGCGAGTTGGAGGGATCAAGCCTCGCTTCGGCTGGCTCAATCCTGGGCGCCGAACCTACCGATGTGCATGGCTGCCGACCCGGTGTGGCAGATGCCAAGTCAACCCTGGGTTGGAGGAGGGAACATCGTGCTCAGTTGGCGACCGACTGATCTGTTGGATGCTCCCCGTTGGCAACGTCTTCTCCAAGCGCTGGATTCAGTGGCAGCAAGCCTTGATGTGTCTGTGTGTTGGATGGCTTTTCATCAGCATCAAGATGGCCCTTTGCTCGACGATCTTGTTGAGCTAAAGCTTGTGCCCGCAAAACTGTTGGCTCGAAGCAAAACCGTGATTCCACGCTCGTTGGACCAAGTTTTTGAACTCGTCTCCACAGCGCGGCTGGTGCTGCCGATGCGACTTCACGCATTGATTTTGGCCAGACTTGTTGGTTGTCCGATGGCAGCATTGAGCTATGACCCAAAAGTGGATGCTGCTGCAGCAATGGCGCAGGTTCCCTGTGCTCGGCTGAATGCTTTGCCATCCACTGAGCAACTGTCTGCTCAGTGGATGGCTGAAGTTGACCAGGAAGCTGATCGGACGGTGATTCAACGGATTCAGTCCGAAGCTTCAGCGCATGGGGAACTTCTCAGACGTTGGATTTAATCCAAACGCTATTGGTTAATCATCAATCCGTTGGCCAGTTTGATCATCGAAAAGGTGTTCAGACGTTTTGAGCCAACTCACGTGGGGATTTTCTCCAATCTGTTGGTCGCCAGGGCAAACCAAACGGAGCTGCCCTCGTGCACAACGAATCAAGAGCAGTTGACTCGCTCCATGCCATTCACGGCTCTCGACTTCGCACGGGATTCCATTGGGATCCAAGCGAAGATCCTCTGGACGGATGCCCAACGTTCGTCCGTTGTCAGCGTTGAGCATGTTCATCTGGGGACGCCCGATGAATTGAGCCACAAAGCTGGTGGCGGGGTGGTGATACAACTCCCTGGGTGTGCCGATTTGTTCAATTCGTCCGTGGCGCATGACCGCAATTCGGTCGGCCAGTGCCATGGCCTCTTGTTGGTCATGGGTGACATACACCACAGGTTGCGACCCGCCAAGCATCAGGCGTTTTAGTTCAGGCCTCAGTTCTTCGCGCAACTGGGCATCGAGGTTGCTCATGGGCTCATCGAGCAAGTACACCAGGGGATCACGGAGCAGTGCGCGAGCTAAGGCGACGCGTTGCCGCTGACCCCCGGATAATTGCGCTGGCCTTTGGTGTGCCTGATGGCTGAGTTGCAGCACTTCCAAAATCGTTTTGATGCGCTGATCACGCGCTGCTCCACGGCTGCCACGCATCCGCAGGCCGAGCTCTAAATTTTCCCGAACACTGAGGTGGGGAAACAGGGCATAGCTCTGAAACACCATGCCGATCCTGCGGTCTTCCGCGGGGACGTTGTTCATCTCAGAGCCATCGATGCTGATCGAGCCGCTTTCCGGTTGATCGAGCCCGGCAATCAAGCGAAGAGCTGTGCTTTTGCCACAACCACTTGGTCCCAACAATGCGACGCATTCACCATCGCCAACGGTGAGATCGAGATTGTGGAGAATCGTTCGGCCGCCAAATTTTTTGGTGATCGCTTTGAGGCTGAGGGTCATCCCTTAATCGCTCCATTGGTGAGTCCACTCACGATTTGGCGCTGGAACAACAACACAAGCAACAAGAGTGGAATCGCTCCAAGCACTGTGGCAGCGGCATAGGCCCCATAAGGAATGGAGTAAATCGATGAACCTGCGATCCGTGCCATCGCGACTGGAAGCGTGAGTAAGTCACTGCGGCTGAGCCAGGTGAGGGCAATCGGGTATTCATTCCATGCGAACAGAAAAACCAGGATCGCTGTGCTGGCGGAGGCCGGCGCGATCAGCGGCAACATCACCCATCGCAGTCTTTGCCGCAGGGTGAGGCCCTCAAGCCTGGCTGCATCATCAAGATCTTTGGGTAAACCTTCGAAGGCTGCTGTGAGCAAAAGAAGTGCGAGGGGCATGGCCAGCGCGCTGTACGGAAGGGCAAGGGCGAACAGGCTGTTGCCCAGATGAAAGTTGCGCGCCAATTCAAGAAGGGCCAAAAACAGCAACACATATGGGAAAAGAGCAGCTGCCATCACGCCACTTCTGATGCCTCGCCGCCATCGCCGCGGAAGTTGGGCCAAAACGTAGGCCGCAGGCACAGCCAAGACCAGGGTTAGAACTGTTGAAGCACCAGCCACCACGGTGCTATTCAACAAATATCGCCAGAACGGTGGATCGCTGGATAAGAGTTCGCGGTAATGAATCAACGTCCAGCGGTTCTGGAATGGAATGGCTCCATTAACGAGGGCTTCCGAACTTGTAAAAGAGCTGATGAGTTGCCAAATCATCGGGGCGAGAGACCAGATCAGCAGCAACGTCACCAAGACGGCATGCCGACTGCTCACCCATGAACGTTTGCTGCTTTTGCTGCTCATGGCTGCATCGCCCTCAGGGCGCCCGTCATCCGCAGCAGCAGTGCACCGAGCAAAATCAAAGCAGTCAGGAGTAAGAATCCACCGACCATGACGGTGGCGCTGTACCCGAAATCAAGAAAGCGCATCCCGTTCAGATAGGCATATAGAGCAAGGCTTTCCGTGCTTCCTGCTGGACCTCCCCCGGTGAGCACTTGGATTAAATCGAAGACACCAAACGCCTGGGCCATTCTGAAAAGAAGGCTGAGCAGGATGTATGGCATTAACAGAGGAATGGTGACGCGCCTCAGGGCCTGGAATGCAGAGCCGCCTTCGAGGCGAAAGGCGGCATACAGATCCTCTGGAATCGTTTGGAGACCGGCCAGGAGAATGAGCGTGATGAAGGGGGTTGTTTTCCAAACATCAGCAAGCACCGTCACGATCCAAGTCATGGCGGGGGTGGAAAGGAGATTGAGTGGCCCAAAACCAGCGGCTTCCGCTACTTGCTCAATGGGGCCATAGGGAGTGTTGAAAATCCAACGCCAGCCCAAAGCCATCATTGTTGTCGGAAGAGCCCAGGGCAAAAGCGATAGAGCTCTTACGGCGCTGCGTCCTCGCCAGCGCTGGTCGAGGAGGAGAGCAATGGCGAGGGCCAGGATCAACTCCAGGCCAACGGACACGATGGCAAATCTTGTGGTTTGACCGGCATCAAGCCAAAAGCGAGAGTCCGTGAGAAGACGCAACCAATTGGCACCCCCGTTTGGGATCGGGACCAACCCCGTGAGGACGGAGTCGGCATGAAAACTCAGCCAGGCGTACCGAAGCATTGGCCAGCCAAAAACGACAGCCATTAACAACAACGCCGGGAGGGCAAGCAACACCGTCATGCTTCTGCCCCTGTCGCTCTGAGCAGCATGTCGCTTTTGGTTTGAACGCTGTTCATGGCGGCGGCTGAGGCGGCAGTTGCCGTGTCGATCGTGCGATTGGTCTTCTCTGGTTCGGCAGTTAGCAGGCCATTCAGTTGGCGTTGAAGAAGATCACTGAGCTGGGCATAAAGCGGTGATGGTGGCCTTGAAACGGAGTAATCCAAAGCCTTCGCGATTTCAGGAAGGGCCGACGACACCGCGATGAGCTCTGGATCCGTAAACAAGCTTTTGCTGGTGGGGGTGTAGCCCTGGTTGAGGAACCGTTCACGCTGCGCAGCTTCAGAAGTGAGATATCGAATCGCTTCAATAGCGGCCTCTCGATGGGGTGACTGCTTGAGCAAGCTCAAACCCCAGCTGCCAACGGTGGCGGCAGGACTTTGATCGGGTTCCGCAACCATCAGTGCAATTCCAACGTTTCCCCGCACGTTGCTTTCGGGTTTTTGGAGCTCTGCCCAGGCATAGGGCCAGTTGCGCATGAATGCTGCATCCCCGGCTTTAAATGCTTGCAGCGACTCTGATTCGGAATAGTTGGTCACCGCTTTTGGACTGGCTCCCGTTGTGATCAGTGATTGCATCCAGGCGGCTGCACGAGCTGCCGACGTTGCGTCGAGTTCGAGTTGACCGGTGGCCGGGTTAAGCCACTGGCCTCCAAAGCCATGGAGCACTTCAACGAAGTTGCAACTCAACCCTTCGTATTGCCTTCCTTGCCAGACATAGCCATTGGTGACGCGCTTGGTTTGGACCAAATTGATTGCGATGTCGGACAGTTGCTCTGGAGTGGAGGGAGGCGAGTCCATCAGGTCTGTCCGCCAATACAAAACGCCAACATCAGCGCCAAGGGGCCATCGATAGAGCCGACCTTTGTGGTGATTGCCAAGGCGAGCGCCCAAGATCAATTGATCAAGAGCGGCTTGATCGAACCAGGGGTCAAGCGGTTCGAGCCAACCTGCTTCGGCATATTTCGGCAGCCAGGTGACATCCATCAACAGGGCATCAAAGGGGGTGTCCCCCAGCAACAAACTGCTGATGGCGAGATCAGAAATCGACTCGGTTTCCAGGGGGCCACGGATGACCTCAAGGTGAATCGATCCGCGGTGCTCATGATTGAATGCTTCGACCATTTGAGTACTTGCATCCGCGTAGGGCGCAGGCATCAAAATTGAGACGGGTACAGGCTGTTTCTGGCCTGACCATGCCAGACAAGCCAGAACAAACAGCAGACCGATCAAGCCGCTGGCAATCCGGAAGCCTCGTCTCATTCGGGCGTCGTTGACGGCGGCTCGCAACCAGCTAGTTGTTCTTCAGCCCAGTCCTTCACGGTGTAATTCTCGACCGCAGTGCACATGCGCGTCATGCGATCGCGTTGTGCATCTGAATCCATGAACAGAGCCTTTTCAATGGCTTCATCCATCCGTTTGTTGGAATACGGGTTGGTGAGAACAGCACCGTCGAGCACCACAGACGCTCCCGTGAATTCGGAAAGAACAAGAACTCCTCCACGGTTGCGTCGTGCTGCGGCGTATTCCTTAGCAACAAGATTGAGGCCGTCCCGTAAAGGGGTAATCCAACAAACATCGGCTTGACAGAACCAAGCCACCATTTCGTCGTAGGGAATTCTTCGCGTTGAAAAACGAATAGGAACCCAATCTATCTTGCTAAAACGACCATTAATCCGTCCTGCTATTTCTTCTATTGTGCGCTGGGTATCTTCGTAGATCTTCATCCCACTTGCTGCTGCAACGCAAGCCAACATCAGAACCACTTCGCCATGGAGATCTTCACGACGTTCCAACAGCCTTTCAAAGGTAAGAAGAAGTGCTTCGTTACCCTTGGTGTAGTCAACGCGACTGGCGGAGAGAATTAACTTACGTCCTTTTTTAGTGTCTTGAACAATTAGTTCACCATGACTTTCAACAGAAGCACTCCAGCTGAGTTCTTGAATCACATCCGGCGAGGTGCCAACGGGTGAACTCAACAACTGAATGCGACGCCCGTTGTGCTCCAGGTAACTCGTAACAGTCCCTTCAGAAAGTGCTGTCCCTACAGGAATGAACTTCGAATCAACCGGAACCTTTGGACCACGTTTTGCTCCCACGAGGGTGCTCGCTGCACGGGCAAAATTCTCGGTGTAACGAGGAATATGAAACCCGACAACATCGCAACAGAGCAAACTTTCTAAGATCTGTTCACGCCAGGGGAGAATCGCAAAAACATCATTGCTTGGGAATGGGGTGTGATGGAAAAAGGCTACTTTTAGATCAGGTCGACTACTTCTTATATATCCAGGTACGAGCCAGAGGTTGTAATCGTGAACCCAAACAGTTGCTCCCTCAGCAGCTTCTTTGCAAGCGGCTTCAGCAAAACGACGATTAACTTCCTCAAAGATTCCCCAATCCGCATTGTTAACATTAAAATGCGTTGGAAAGGTATGAAGTATGGGCCAAAAACATTCCTTGGAAGTGATGTGATAAAAACTAGATATTTGGTTGTCTTCTAAGGGAATTCTGCATAAAGTGAATGGCGAAGGATTCGTCATTTCAATGCTTTCGTCCTCTGCATTGTCAACAGAATCAACGCGTCGCCATGCAATCCATGTGCCGTCTTCTTTATTCCTAAATAAGTTTCTTAAGGTTGGAATGATTCCGTTTGGACTTTTTTGATCGACCCAAGTTCTATTGCCTTCGCTATCTATTGATTCGTCAAAAGGTGTTCGGTGGTAAAGGATTACGAAAGAACTACTGCCAATGCTCATTGATTATTTCTTGAATTAGTTTCACTACCCTTCATGATGGCCCTGGATTTGTCAAACAGAAGTCTTGTTTTGCAGATTCGTTAGAAACTCAAGCACTTCCTGGGCGTGGCCACTAGGACGTACGGCTACCCAGCGTTGCTGCAGAACCCCATCAGGATCAATCAAAAACGTGTGTCGCAAAGAATAGGGAGCCATCCATGAGCCATAGGCTTTGCTGACTGTTCCGTCCGGATCCGAGAGGAGGGGGAAGCTCAAGCCTTCGCTTTCACAGAAGGACTCGTGATCATCCACGCTGTCGGCGCTGATCCCCACCACTTCTGCGTTTGCCGCTAAATAATCGGAGTGAAGAGTCTCGAATCCACGCGCTTCGATCGTGCAGCCGCCGGTGAAGTCTCTGGGGTAAAAATAAACAGCAACCCAACGGCCCTTGAAATCCTGTAAAGACCAGTTGCTCTGGTCGGGTTGTGAACGGCTGGAACCGGGCAAGCTGAAAGCTGGAGCTGTGGTGCCTGTTTCCAAAACAACACCCCCAAGAGCGGATGCTCTTGAGGGTTTAAGAGACAAAGCTGTAAGCAGTAGGCCGGTTTGAATCAGAAGTTCTCGCCGGCGCACGATCTACAGGGTCAGAGTTTGGCCAGGTTAATGCCCAAAGACTTGGCATAGGAACCCAATCCCTTTTTTTGAATCGTCTTCAAAGCACGGGTGGTGACGCGCAATTTGATCCAACGATTCCCTTCAGCCCACCAAAGGCGACGTTGTTGCAGATTGGCCTGCTGCAACTTCTTGGTGCGGATGTGGGAATGGCTCACGGCCATGCCGTTGTTGGCGCGAGTACCTGTGAGCTGACACACCCGAGACATGTATTTGTCCTACTGATTGAGTTGGTTGGATCTGTACAAACAGGTCCAACCCCAATCTTACCAAAAGGAGCGTTACTAAAGGCCTCGTTGCATCAGGGTTCCCATCAGTTCAGCGCTTCGGGTTTGAAAGCCAGCAAGTTCGTTGGGCTCGAGTCCGCCCACGCCAAGACGTGCCATGTCATAAAGATGACGGGCGAGGTTTTCAGACAGGCTGAGGGTTGGAGAGCTCTCGCTGTTGCCCACCAAAACACTGCCCGATTGCAGCTTGAGCAACCCTTCCACCAAGGGGTGTCGCCGATTCACCAGCAACACGTGATGATCGGGCAATCCAGGAAGCCGTTGCTCCATTAATGCGCCCATATCGTTGAGGCGGCGCATTTGCTCGGGAAGCAAAATCATCGCCGGTGGTGCTCCTTCCGCCTTAAGCGCTTGCACCTGCACGGTCACCTTCTCGTTGTTGAGCGCGTCTTTGATCAGGCTGCGCAGCCGTTCTGAGTCGGTAGTGCCGTCTTGATCAGCCAGTTCAGGGTCTTCTTCCTTGAGGCTTTCATCCAGCTCTGCATCCACACGTTGGAACTTGAGTTCCTCATGGCGGTATTCCAGCCATGGGATGAACTGTGTATCAATCACCGTTTCGAGCTTCAGCACCTCGGCTCCCTGCGCTGTCCAAAGATTGAGTGCCCCTGATTGGGAAACATCGTCTGTGCTGTAAAGAATTCGTTTGCTGTGTTCTTCGCTCAACCGGCTTCGGTATCCCTCCAGTGTGGTGAACGATTTGCCATTGGCTTCGATGGGGTCATCTCCGTCCTGCTCATTTGCATTCGTCGTTGTTCCGAACAGAATCAATTCAGACACTTGATCGGCAAACTTTTCATCTTCCATTGCACCAATTTTTACGAATGGTGCCAGCGAATCCCAGGCTTCGGCGTAAGCTTTGGGATCATCTTTTTTGAGTGACCGCAAGCGATCCGAAACTTTCTTAGCGACAAAATTTCCGATCGAGCGAACCCGCCGATCCGTTTGCAAGGCACTTCTGCTCACATTGAGAGGGATATCCGGAGAATCAATCACTCCCCTTAGCGGCAGAAGGTAGCGAGGCACAACTTCTTTGATGGAATCGCTAACAAACACTTGATTGCAATACAACTTGATTTCACCCTTCTCCCAATCAGCTCGTCCTGTCTGTTTGGGAAAGAATAAAATGCCCTGCAAATTATATGGATAGTCGGTATTGAGGTGTACCCATAAGAGCGGATCGCCTTGGAATGGATACAGATAGTTGTAAAGATCGATGTAATCTTGATCACTTAAATCTCTAGAGCTCTTCCGCCAAGGGGCTTCCATTTTGTTGATTGTTTCACCCTCCAGCTGCACTGGAACCGACATAAAGTCGCAGTAGGTGTTAATCAAGGTGCGAATCCTTGCGGGCTCAAGATATTCCATCTCTTCTTCCATGAGATGGAGAACAACATCGGTTCCAGGCTCGCTACGGTTGCCTCCCGTTAAGTTGAAATTGGGCGACCCATCGCAGCTCCAACAAACAGGCTCCTGATCGGGTTTAGCCGACTGCGTGATCAACTCGACGCGGTCAGCCACCATGAAGCTTGAGTAGAAGCCAAGGCCGAAGTGGCCGATGATCGCGTCGTCCTCTTGCTTGTATTTCTCTAAAAAATCTTCAGCGCTGGAGAAGGCCACCTGGTTGATGTAGCGCTTCACCTCATCGGCGGTCATGCCGATGCCATTGTCAGAAATGGTGAGTGTTTTGGCTTCGCGATCCACGTGAATCTTGATGGCTCCATCGGCTCCCTCAGAACAATCGCCAGCCATGGCAGCCATTCTTCGCTTGCTGATGGCATCAACACCGTTGCTGACAAGTTCCCTGAGAAATACCTCATGGCCGGAGTAAACGGCCTTTTTAATGATCGGGAAGATGTTTTCGGTGTGGATCTGAATCTGACCCTGTTCGTCCAACACCGCCATGACAACAACGTGAAAACCTGACCATAGAGATGGGTGCAGGCCTAACTCAACGACGGTTGAAGGGGGGGTCTCCGAACCATCACAGGCTTGCCTAAAGCAACCTCATGCAAACTTGTGTTTTGGCTGACTGGTCATGACATTGCAGGGCGGCGGATTACGACCTTGGTGACGTGTCTCATCGTTGTGGGCCTGCTCTTCAACTTTGGGCTAGCGGGGTGGAATGCACCGGCGATCACCCATGCGATCGATGCCACGGGGCGGAGTTCCCTCATCCTTTTTGCGATTGCTTTTACGGCCTCCAGCGTTGAAAGTCTTTGGCCGTCTTCTCTCTCTCGTTGGTCGCTGCGGAATCGGCGTTGGATCGGTCTCAGTTTCGCTTCATCCCATTTCATCCATCTCGGTCTGATCATCTCGATGACCGTGTTCTTTCCGGATCCATTTGTGCGTGATCAGTCCATGGCTCAGTGGGTGTTTGGTGGACTTGCCTATGGGTTTGTGTTGTTGTTGGCACTTACCTCAACCGATCAGGCCCAGCGTTGGATGGGGATGAAGACCTGGAAACGTCTTCACTTTGTTGGGAGCCATTGGATCTGGACGCTCTTCTTGCTCACTTATGTGAAACATGTGAAGCAAGGCCCCCTTTGGTTTTATTTGCCCTTCTTGGTGTTCACCTTGGCCTTGATTCCAATTCGATATGCGAAACACACACCTCCAAAAGCTCGCATCGGAGCATCGATGTGAGCGGCTCTCAGCCGGCTTTCTGAAGATCCGGCCGCTCTTCGGCCAGGATCGCGCCTTCAACGGGGCACACCTGTAGGCAGATCCCGCAATCGATACAGGTGTCGAAATTGATCACGTAAAAATCGGTGCCCTTGCTGTTTTTACCGCTGCCTTGGTCGATACAGGCCACTGGGCATGCATCAACGCAATCGGCGATGCCTTCGCACACCTCAGAAACGATGGTGTGGGCCATGGCAAAACAATCTCCGTTGGCTGAACTTTAAAGATCCACCCAGTCGAGCTGTAAATCCCCGCGAGCCTGCGCAAGAGCCTGGGCTTCATCCATGGATTGGATCGGCTGCAGCTCGAGGACAGCACTGTGTCCTCGAGCATGCCATTGCTGCTGGTGATCGAGGGCCGTTTCCAAGTTTGAATTCGAGGAGTAGGCCACCAACACGTCCGTCGTATCTGCTTTTGCCGATTCATCTTCCACTAGGAGCTCTCGAATCGGATCGATCGCCAAGCTGAAGCCCGCGCCAAATGCTTGGTTTTCTGGTGCTCCACACCGTTGAACCAGCTCGTCGTAACGACCGCCACGGGCAAGCACTACAGGTGCCGAACGGCCGTTGCAGACCAGCTGAAAGACCAACCCGGTGTACAGCTCAAATTGGGGTTGAAAGGTGGGGTCGAGTTGAAGAGCGATGTCTTGCTCAAGGGCTGTTTTGCTGAGGAGCGAGCAAAGACGATCGAGATCCTCAAAGACGGGTTGTTGGCCAAACAAGTGTCGAAGCTGCTGGAGCACATCTTTTGGCGTTCCACGACACTCCATCAGTGACAGCAGTGTTTTGCGTTCGTTGGGCAACAACTCCATCGTTTCGACGGCTAGACGGTCGAAATGGACCAGAGCCCAACGCACCGCATCCCGTTTTGGACCCTCGTATGGAGAAAGGATCAATTCCATGAGTTGGGTATGTCCCAACAGAAGTCGAGGTTGCGTCGATGGGCCCAGCTTCAAAGCGGCAATAGATGCCATCAACAGGCTGAGCAATTCCATCTCCGCCTCGATGGCGGCGACTCCAAATAGCTCCACTCCGCTCTGGAGGTTTTCTTCAATGCACTGACCACCCTCGTCTGCGGCCCTGGATCGAAACACGGTGCCTGAGGCCCACAAACGCATGGGGCGTGGTCGTGTTGCCAGTCGCGTGCAGGCGGCTCGAGCAATCGATGCCGTCATTTCTGGTCGTAACCCCAATGGGTCGTCAGCCACAAGACGCACAATGTCGCGACTGGCGATGGCACCCCCCGCCATCAAGGTTTTCATCCGTTCCACACGGGGCGGAGAAACCTCGTCATAACCCCACAGTCGAAACACACGAGCGAGTCGCTCCGTGATGTTCCGATTGGTTTCCACCTGGTGCGGATTCAGATCCCTTGCGCCAGCGGCTGGTTGCAGCGCCATTGTCGGAGTACTCGCCTCGTGATCAGGATCCCATGGCCGTGACCTCGGGCGCCCCGAAAGCTGATCCTTCCAAGGGCGTCACCTGGGCAAGTACATCGAGAATTGCTGGATGCAGCTGTGGTCCAGCGGCGACAACGCGTCCAGTGTTCAGTTGAAATGCCTCGCCTTGATATCCACTGATACGCCCTCCAGCAATCTCCACCAAGGCGACACCCGCAGCAAGATCCCATGGAGATAAACCACGTTCCCAATAGCCGTCTTGACGCCCTGCGGCGACGAAGGCCAGGTCGACTGCTGCGGCACCACCTCGTCGAACTCCCCGGGTGCGATGGGTCAACCAGCAAAACTCTGCGTAGTTGTTATCCAAGCGGGTGTGTCGGTCGTAGGCGAATCCAGTCACGAGCAGTGAATCCTCGAGTTGTTGACAGCTGCTCACGGTGATCGCCTGTTCGTTGCAGAACACCCCTATTCCGGGTGCTCCCCAATACACCTCTCCAAGAAAAGGAACCGCAATGGCTCCAAGCACTGGTGTTTGTCGAAACGTAAGGCCAATGGAAGTGGCGAAGAATGGATAGCCATGGGCAAAATTCGTTGTCCCATCAAGTGGATCAACGCACCAACGCAGGCCGTCCTGTTCACCTGCTGCACCACTCTCTTCAGCTAAGACGGCGATGTCTGGCGTTGCAGCTGCCAAAACATCCAAAACAACCTTTTCTGCGGCGAGATCGGCGTTTGTGACGAGATCACCGACGCGACCTTTGCTTTGAATGGAGGCCAGGCGTCCGTAGTGGCGCATCAACTCAGCTCCGCCGAGTTCAGCAGCTTCGCGAGCGATTCCAACCAGTCGCGTGAGTGCGGTCGTGGTTAAGCCGGCCTCAGCTGCGGCCGTTGCCGTGAGTTGTTGGGCCATGGATTCACTCTTCTTCGATGGGGAGACCGGGACTGACTTTGCCTCGGCCGAAGTGTTGTCCAAATTGCAGTTCGTAGACCTCGTCTTCGTCTTGGGTCTCGGCTTCGAGAGGTCCAATGGCTCGGGCGACGCACAACAATCCGTATCCCTTTCGGCGTAGCTCATGGGACAAGCCCATGGCTTCCTTTTGATCGAGCTGGCCGCTTTGGACGCGGACAGCACAGCTCGTACAACATCCATTGCGACAGGAAAAAGGAAGCGGATCCCCCTGCTGTTCAAAGCTTTGCAGGATGTAGTCGCCTTCTGCAACCTCGTGAGTGATGGTGCGGTTTTCTTGCCGCCAGTGAATGGTGATCTGGTGGCTAGTGCTCATGCCATCCATCTGGAAACGCCCTGCTACATTGGCATCTGCCCCATAAAAGCCGGTGGAGAGCTGGCCGAGTGGTCGAAGGCGCAGCACTGGAAATGCTGTATAGGGGCAACTCTATCGAGGGTTCGAATCCCTCGCTCTCCGTCACCTAACACCCAAACCCCTTGCCTTGCAGGGGTTTTTTTATTGGAATTTCTTAGAGACAGGGGGGATAAGTTCTTACATGCGACTTGTCAAAGACTGAAGGACTAATTTGCAAAGACTTTTAAGCTCATACAAGCAAATGATATATTTCCTTAATTTTAAAATAGTTAAAATCTAAAAGCGCAAGATAAGGGTCTTCAGTAATCTATTTTTAGGTCCTAATTTGATATCGCAATTCGAGGGCAATTGCTTGTGCAGGAATGCTTCTCAGGGCAATTTTGGAGCATTGCTGGGGATTATAGATGTCATTGATCAAGAGGATGGATAGATTCATCTCCGTCGAAAAATTACCTATTGGTCAAGTTGCTGAATTAATAATGTACGGCAGTAAATAGTATATGTACTTAGGCATTTATACGTAAATAGTGCATTGTGATGGTTTACATGCATTGCAAGCATGATCTCAGCTTCTTAATAGCCTAAAGATACGAACGAGTGCTTGATGACTTCTACTGAATCGCCAGACTTTTCATCATTTGATTATCTGTATACATCAGATGCTCGTGATGCATATTTACTAGAGGTGTGGTTAAAATCGCGACTCTTTTTTCTTCGACTGACACATCCAGTTGATGATGTTGTCGCATTAATGGAAGAATTCGAGACAGGCGCTGCTTTTGAATGCGATTCGTGGGAATAACTCCCCTTATCAAGGATAATTCTGTTTGATTGGAAAGTGCAAATCCATATCAACTCATTAATTTGAAGCTTTCCTTTTTCCTTATTCTTTTGTCGAGATAGTTAAAATATTTGAATGTCAACGTTGAAGCAACCTTACCTCGCCATAAAAAATTGCCATTACACCGATAGCAGCAGCTGAAATCGCAAGAACAGTGAAAATCATTTGGTGCCTTTTTACTGCAACGGTCTAAATGGCTTTGCCAATTTGGGCGTTAAGGAGAACCGCCCTCGCATGGGCGGGTTAGCGCATGTCGGCTCGGGCGACCCTTTGGCTGCTTGTTCCGCCAAGCGACACAATCGTGTATGTTAATGAATGTAAAGCAACGTGTACGAATATGAATGGCTGGTTCGCGGCGCTCTATTTCCTCTTTTTCGCAGTGATAGCAGGAGGTGCTTTCGCAATGATGTGGGGAAATATTCGCAACACAAGCTGGGATAAGCCAGCCAAGCGCCACCCCGAAGCGCCACAACCAGGCGAAGACGTTCTCTACGCCAACTTCAGTCGTGAAAAGCTTGAGGAGCTTTACCAGAAATGATGAAATCCATTCTCTCTCTGATGTTTGCTGCCCTGATGTGGGTTCAAGTTCCTCAATGGGATGCCGATTGGAGCAAGTGTGCCGTTGATGTTCCCGACACTGCCTGTCATTGGTACATCACAGCTCCAGATTCCACGATGGGTGAAGGTTTTAGTTGGGAGAATTCTCCTTGGTTCTCTGTTGAAGGCTTGAGAGATATAGGTGAATTAAGCAATACAGTTGAGTCATTGCAAGCAGCCTGAACCTTATTATCAAATAATATTATCCCTTAAATTAATTGGGTAATGTGAATATGATGTGGCGAACCTATTATTCTTGAGTGCCTACATCGTCCAAATTTGTTGGAATCACTAGTTTCATTTCTCCTCAGCTCGTTCAGCTGTGTGGGGCTTCTTGAACCAGTTGTCTTCTTCTTAACGATGAAATTAAGCTTATATCAAACCAATATTTGTCTTTAGTAGTGTCTGGCCAATACATTGACACTGCTTGCCTTTGCTTTTGTATTGAAGCTAGCCAAATCGCCCAGATACATAGTCTTGCGTGGCTTGCTCTTGTGGAGAGTTGAAAATAGACTGAGTATTGTTAAATTCCACTAGATAACCAACTTTTCCAGATCGGTTCTCTACCGTCTCTGCGTTGAAAAAAGCTGTTTCATCGCTGACTCGTACGGCCTGCTGCATGTTGTGAGTCACAATCACAATCGTGAAACTCTTTTTGAGTTCATGCATGGTTTCTTCAATTTTTAATGTCGAAATCGGGTCTAGGGCAGAACACGGCTCATCCATCAAAATCACCTCCGGTTGGATGGCGATCGTGCGGGCAATGCACAGGCGTTGTTGTTGGCCGCCAGAAAGGGAGTAGCCGCTCTCTTTTAGCTTGTCTTTGCATTCATCCCAAACAGCTGCCTGACGCAGAGAGCGCTCCACCAATTCATCCATATTTCCCGTGTAGCCATTGATGCGGGCCCCGAACGCAACGTTTTCGTAAATACTTTTTGGGAATGGGTTGGGCTGTTGAAACACCATTCCAATGCGGCGTCTTACTTCAACGGGGTCGACAGTGGGCGCATATAAATCAACACCATCAAACAAAACTCGACCTTTCAACGT
>QCVC01000023.1:0-19626 GCA_003210515.1 Synechococcus sp. AG-683-B21
TGAAATCTAACAGCTTTCTTATTGAAAGCCGCTTCAATAGATTTCAATTTTTTACGAACATTATAGTTTGAAGGGACTATCCATTTTGTATTATCAATAGGAACAGGCTTAAGCTTATTCTGACGAACGAATAACTGCAAAGCAGATGTAAATTTTGCTTTATCATTCATAGTCCATTTTGGACAATAATCAGAAAGAATTGAACTTAATCTGTCAACAGCATCACACGTAAAGCAGTCGTTCCATAATAAATTAAGGTCAGACAAATTATCGAATGATTCCTTTGGGGTAGAAATTGCTAAATTAATGCAGTCTATGAATGATGAGTAAGATGTTGGCAGCAACTTTGTGAAATTATGCGCATAACCAAGTGTACTAGAGTCAAGATCAGTAGACTTATTTTGGTCAACAATCTCAATTACTGGTGTAGACGAAATGATAGACTGCAGAGATGTTGTACATCCCATAGATATACAACACTTTGCGGCATGTAAATATGGCTCTACATTTAAATTGTATAATATAAAAACATTTCTTAATTTCCAAAAGTAATTATTCCACCAGCGATCATCGGAACATGGATGAGGCCTAACTATAAAATTCATGGAAGGATTATCATTTGCTGCTTTATAAATATATTTAGCAAAGATTTCACGCTTACATTTAAGCTGATTCTTGGTAGCTAGGAACTCTTTATATGATTTAGTATAGTGCTCCGAAGATGAATTGAAGTTTGGTGGAATGAAGCTATCGCCATAACGATGCTCAACAGCAAAGTTATCACTACAAAAAATAAAATTACCGAAGAGCGTTTGCAAAGCTGAAATCTCGTCAGAATAAAAAGTCTTTCCATTAGTACCTAGCAAATCAGAGCGTATATTTCCAAATATTTCTAATTTATTTTTTAATGAAGGTATTTGAGAATAAAATGAAGAATCTTTTTTACCCCAACAAGCATAAAAATCTATAGATTCTGCACATTCATGATCGACACGATTTAACCAAGTATGAGGATGTGAATCAGTAATACTATTAAAACCTTCTTCGTCGCTAACTACAACGGACCCTCCATTATTTTTAACAGACTTGATACGAGATTCCCAAATTATTGAAGAGCAACTTTTATCTAATAATATAGTTGGCGGCAGACATTTAACAAAATAAGAGAAATATTTGTCGTAACCAATCAATGAAGATATGCCATAACTAGAAGCTAAATTAGATGCTAAAAGCAATTTAGCATCGAATTCTCTATGTTGAATTTCACAAGGAAGAAGGGCAACAGTCATAAATACTCACTTGCTTAATAAGGGTAGCATATCTGTACTAAAAACTATATCAAATGTAGATTCGCTAGATGCAGCCAAATCTCTACAAATTTTTTACGAGTTAAAGGTATAATAAAAAGATAAATGAAATATGGTTTTTTCTTGCAAAGCTTTGATGTGGTCATCGCTGGGGGGGGGATGGTAGGTCTTTCGTTGGCGAACCAATTATTAGAAAGAGGATTCACTGGAAGAATAGCAATAATTGAAAAAGAGTCAAAATTAGGTTGCCATAGTTCTGGACGAAATAGCGGAATCTTACATGCAGGTATCTATTATCCACCAAAAACACTCAAGGCAGATGTATGCATTGGTGGATCTCGAAGGCTTAAAAGGTGGGTTAAAGACCGAAACCTACCTATAAAAGAGTGTGGTAAATTAATTGTTCCGCAAGAGCTGAAATTAGATAAGCAATTAGATGTACTATATGAAAGAGGAATTGAAAATGGGGCAAAAGTAGAAATCTGGGATCAAAGACAATTAAATAAAGTATGTCCCCAAGCAAGATCAGCAAGTGGGAGATGCCTATGGAGCCCAGAAACATCTATAGTTAAGCCTATTTTGATTCTTCAACAGCTAGAAAAAGAACTTAAGCAAAAGGGTGTTAAATTTTTTTTTAATGCAATATGGGAAGTCAACAAAGAGCAAGATAAAATCAGGTTACTTAAAGATGAGAATCTATCATTCGGCTATTTTATTAATTGTGCTGGACTTTATGCTGACAGAATTGCGCAAATGTTTAATCTAGGCACAGAATATACCTTGATCCCATTCAAAGGCTTATATTGGGAACTAATCCAACCAAATAAGTTTAATATATCCACGAACATATATCCAGTACCAGACTTAAATTTACCGTTCCTAGGTGTTCATTTCACTCCAGATGCAATTAACAACGAGAGAGTTTACATAGGGCCTACGGCAACTATTGCATGGGGTCGAGAGAACTATAGGAGTTTGCAAAACCTTGACCCAACATTATCAATAAAAAATATAAAGATTATACTAGGACAATACTTGCATAATCGGGACAATTTTCGTGAATATGTACATTCTCAATCGTTACAGATGATACCACAACTGCTGATCAACTCAGCTCGTAAGATTGTTCCATCGTTAGGCTTAAAGGATATCAAGCTAAGCGAGAAAGTTGGAATTCGACCACAGCTTTTCAACACCAGAACGATGAGGCTTGAAAATGATTTCATATGCATACAAGAAAAAAATAGCCTACAAGTTCTAAATGCAATCTCACCAGCTTTTTCTGCGAGCTTTGCTCTGGGTGATAAATTAGTAGATAAAACAAAACTTTTATAATATGAAAAAGCCTATAAGAGCTATCTTATTGGCGGCTGGTTTTGGTACAAGGCTGCGCCCAATTACTGCTAATAAACCAAAGTGCTTAGTCACAATAGGAGGTATTCCTATTCTGGAAAGATGGATCAGAAAATTAGAGAACATAGGATGTCAAAGCTTAATTATAAATACGCACTATTTAGCTGATCACGTTGATGAATTTTTAGTTAATAGGACAAAGTCAAAAATGATAATAAATGGGAGCAACGAGCGTGAGTTACTTGGGACAGCCGGAACACTAATCAAGCACAAAGAATTCTTCAAGAATAGCCAAGGGATACTAGCCCATGCAGATAATGCAACCAATGAAGAACTTGATAAACTACTAAAAGCTCACGAAGATAGACCAAAGAAATGCATAATTACAATGTTGACTTTTCAAAGTAATAGTCCAAACCAATGTGGGATCGTTGAATTAGATAATCAAAACGTGGTAATTGGCTTCCATGAAAAAATAGATAATCCACCGGGAAATAAAGCGAATGGCGCAGTTTATGTGTTTGACGATCGACTATTAACTTTTATTGAAGAGTTAAAAGAAGAAAAAATAACTGATTTTAGTACCCAGGTGTTGCCAAAGTTGCTAGGCAGGATCTACACTTGGCATACTGAAAAATCGTATCTCGACATAGGCACACCAAAAAATCTTTTACAAGCGCAAAGGATCTGGCCCCATCAAAAACAAATTGACAACTAAACCTATCTATGTCAAATTTTAATAAATCAGCAAACAACTATTTATCAAAGCTAAGGAACTGCTTTAGCCAAGATATTTTAAATATTGTAGAACAGATGGCTGCAGATCTTCAAGAGGCTTGGTTCAATAAAAGACAAGTATTTATTTGTGGTAACGGTGGCAGTGCAGCAAATGCTCTACACATTGCAAATGATTTTCACTACGGAATAGGGGCTTGTGGACCAGAACCAAAATTACCTGGACTACGAGTAGAAGCTTTGACTGCCAATACAGGGATCTTGACATGCTTAGCTAACGATACTGGCTATGAAAATATCTATGCACATCAGCTTTTGGTAAAGGCAAATCCATCTGACTTATTGATAGTACTCTCAGGCAGTGGCGGCTCGTTGAACGTGGTGAACGCGCTTAAAACCGCTCATAGACTTGAAATGACTTCATACGCTATTGTGGCATTTGATGGTGGTGAGTGTGCAAAGTTAGCTGATCATCTTATTCATTTCCCCATTAAAGATATGCAAATAGCTGAAGATACTCAATTAATCGTTGGCCATCTTTGCATGCAGTGGTTGAGTACATATAAACATGATCACCCATTCACGCACTAAAATGCCAGAAATTGACTTTATGAGTGTGCTGCACAAAAGCACCAAAAGAAACTATCTGAAAAGAGTAAATGATTTAGAGTATCCAAAAGCAAAAGCAGCTGAAATCGCAAAAAAATTTTCGCACGATTACTGGGATGGTGACCGACGGATTTGTTATGGCGGATATCATTATTTAGAAGGTAGATGGGAAAAAGTTGCACGGGAAATGGCAGAACATTATTCACTAGGCGAAAGTCCTAAGATTCTAGACATTGGCTGTGGGAAAGGGTTTTTACTTTACGATTTTCTAAAAGTAATTCCAAATGCAAAGATATATGGTATTGATATCTCAAGATATGCTATAGCTAATAGTAAGCAAGAAATCCGTAGTAAGTTACAAGTTGGCAATGCCACTCATTTACCATGGGAAGACAATACATTTGATCTGGTGATCTCTATTACGACACTGCATAATTTGCATAATTATGATCTCAGCAAAGCCCTAGTCGAAATGGAGAGAGTGGGTAAACAAAACAAATATCTTTGCGTCGAAAGCTACAGAAATGAACAGGAAAAAGAGAATCTTCTTTACTGGCAAGTGACCTGTGAAGCCTTTAACAATCCTCGAGAATGGGAATGGTGGTTCCAGCATGCAAAGTATACCGGAGATTATTCCTTTATATTTTTTGAATAGAGTTTTCATGAAGACTAGACATTTTAAATGGTAGACTTGATAAAAAATGGGTAAGTCATCATCTTGGGATTTTAGAGACAGTCAAGACCTTAAAGTAAGCCTTCAGTATGAAGAAAGTGGATACGTGATAGAAGATACAGATTCTAGATATATTGATTTGATGAAAAAAGATATCGAATCATCTTTTCATGATTTCATTAAAAGAACAGGTAATGATACAATTCCTCTAAAGAATGCGCATCAACTCATCAAGAATGAGGAGAGTAATGATCTAAGGCTTCACATCATGCAAGAGATATCAAAAAAAAATAATTTCAATAAAAACTATTATCTTGCAGCCAAAAGAATTATTCATTCTTTATGCGGCAATGAATTAGCAATGCAAAAAAGACCAGGCATCTCTATCAATTTACCTAATAATCACAATGATATACTTCCAATTCATGCTGATACTTGGAATGGTGTTTCTCCATTCGAGCTCAACATTCTCATACCATTTGTCGACTGCACAGATTCAATGTGTCTTTATATTCTAAAGAGACAAGCATACATTAGGAAACTTAAGGATTGCAAAGGCTTACTTGGCCTAACCTCTGATGAAATTTTTAATGAGCTTAAGGGGGATTTGACATGGATACCAATTAAGTATGGGCAAGTGTTAGCATTTGACCAGTCGCTACCACATGGATATTCCTTAAATGAAGAGTTATTTTCACATTGGTCAATGAACTGCAGGTTCAAGGGGCTACATACACCATACTGGGACAAAAAGCTTGGAGAATATTTTATGCCAATCTCAGTAAGAAGTAGCACAAGGATTGGAATGAATTACAAGCATCCAGAAAACTGGATTTAAATAATGAACAATTTAGCAAGAGGCTACATAGCAAGCGGAGAGTTCAATGGTTATAGAACTCCTCAGCACATACAGAATCAAATCATAAAAAACTATTGTGATGCTAATAGTCTTAATTTTGTATTATCTCGCGCAGAATATTGGATCAATGGCAGCACCCAATGCCAGTTGTGGGCATGCCTTCAAGAAGGCTTCAAGCACATAGTCTTTTTTAGTCTGTGGCAATTACCTAACGAAAAGGGTATACGATCAAAAATCTTCGAATATTGCGCAAAGGCTAGTATTAACATTCACTTTGCAACCGAACGCATGAGCACAGGGACTGCTAAGGATTGCTTTTTAGACATTGAGATATTGATACAATGCAATTCAATTATTTCAAAAGAAAAAGATAGCAAGTACCTTGACTTACTGCGAATGCTAGTATGAGTAGCATGCGGAAATGATTATGCTAGTTAAGCCTACACTTTTATCTACTCGCAAGCCGTTATCATCATTTTCTTGGAAACTCAAATCTATCTATACTACTTGAATGGGATCAAAAATTATAAATTGGACACAAGCCAGTGATTTCAAGGAATGCGTGCTGACCTATGGTCACTTCAGTACGATTCATCCTGGACACATCCGCTATCTACGACATGCCAGAAACCTAGGAGGTCAACTCGTAGTAGCTTTGATTGGTGATTCAAACGGCTTAAATTATCCTTTCACCCAGCAAGAGCGAGCTGAAGCTCTCTGCTTGCTTAGTATCGCGGATGCTGTGCTGCAGTTGAATTCCAATGAAATCGAAAAGGTTATAGAAGAGCTAAAACCAGCGGTATTAGTATTAGGAAATGAATACAAGGACAATCCAGATATTCAGGGGGCGTTAAAAAGCCAAAAAACTCAAGGCGGATTAGTTCAATTTCACGCCGGCGAGATCAGCTACGCAACTTCAGATTTACTTAGTGGTTCTGAACGAGATCTACGGCACAAACGTCTTCAACTCTTTCAAGCTGCTTGCCATCGACAGGGACTTGACCGTGAACAACTCGTCAATTCCATAGAAGAATGGAGTCAATCCAGCCTTATCGTGCTTGGAGATACGATTGTGGATCAATATGCAGCATGCGAAGCCCTTGGAATGAGCGCAGAAGCGCCTGTAGTAGTTGTCAAAGAGCTCGAGCACAAAAACTTTGTTGGTGGTGCCGCAGTTGTAGCAGCACATATCAGCGCTCTTGGTGCGAAATGTGATTTAGTATCTGTAGTTGGAAGTGACGAGACCGCTGCCTTAGTCAGAAAAGAGCTGATCAGACAAAATATCGGAGATAGTGTAATTACTGACAAATCAAGACCAACTACGTTTAAGAAAAGATACCTAGTAGAAAATCAAAAACTCTTTCGCGTAAGCAGGCTCGAAGATAAGAATATTGACTACGATATTGAAAATCTCATCATCGAAAAATTAAAAACCTTAGCGCCTAATGTGCAAGGAATTGTAGTCTCAGATTTCGTATATGGTATTGTAACTCCTCGAATCATTGAAGCGGTTCAAGATTTAGCCAAACTACATGACTTAATGTTATTTGGTGATCTACAATGCAGCAGCCAAGTGGGGTCAATTATTAAGTTTCAGAACTTCTCATTGCTATGCCCTAATGAAAGAGAGGCGCGATTAGCGTTACAAGATAAAGAAAGTGGTCTTGAACAAATCAGTCAGAAACTTCTGAAATCTACGCATGCTAAGCAACTAATTATGAAGCTTGGAGCTGATGGGTTTATTGCATATGACCGCGATCAAAACAATGTAATTAACAGTCAACCTTTTCCAGCACTTTGCGTTAATCCCCTGGATGTAGCGGGTGCTGGAGATTCACTTTTAGCTTTATTAGCAACTGGCCTGGCAAGCGGGCAAGCGATGATGCCCACAGCCGCACTGGCATGCTGTATGGCCGCCCTCGCCGTTGAAACTATGGGTAATACACCAATTGGTAGCCCAGATCTTCGCAGAAGCTTACAGGAGGCGCTGTGGTGATGAACAAGCAAAAAATACTCGTCATTGGCTCCAATAGCTTCAGCGGAAGCCACTTTGTAGCCGAGGCACTCAGAGCCGGACATCCGGTGTGGGGGGTGAGCCGCTCCCCAGAGCCCAGCAGCATTTTTCTCCCCTATCGCTGGAATCAAGGACGCCATGGCACGGCACTAGCTAACTCCGAAAACTTCAGCTTTCAAAGCATTGATCTCAATAGCCAACTCAACGAGTTACTTGGACTGATAGTTCGAGTGCAACCCGAACTAGTAGTGAATTTCGCCGCTCAGGGCATGGTGGCCGAAAGCTGGCTCAATCCAACCCATTGGTATCAAACCAACGTTGTAGCTCAAGTGGCGTTACACGAAGCCCTACGCCAGAAACCGTTCTTACAGAAATACGTGCATGTAACCACACCAGAAGTGTACGGCAGTACCAATGGAGGCTGGATCAAAGAGCACAATCATTTCGCACCCAGCACTCCATATGCAGTGAGCCGAGCAGCTTGTGATCTACACCTCCAAAGCTTCCATCAAGCCTATGGCTTCCCGGTTGTATTCACACGAGCAGCCAATGTGTATGGGCCTGGCCAGCAGCTCTATCGCATCATTCCTAGGACGTTACTAAGCGCTTGCACAGGAGAGCCACTGCAACTACATGGGGGGGGGAATTCTGTACGTGGATTCATTCACATCAAAGATGTTGTACGAGCGACGTTACAACTAGCGCTGGAAGGGGAGCCAGGCAGTACCTGGCACCTCTCCACCAATGAAAGTTGCAGCATCCGAGAGCTGGTGAAAAAGATCTGCGCACTCGCTGGTGCAAGCTTTAATCAATTAGTGGAGACACACGAGGAGCGGCTGGGCAAGGATCAGAGTTACTTACTAGACAGTTCGGCAATGCGCCAGGTGCATAGCTGGTCTGAGGAGGTCAGTCTGCAGGCAGGTCTTCAGGAGACAATGGATTGGGTTAATTACAATCTGAACACACTAAAGACTATGCCCTGGAGCTATAAGCACAAGACATGAAACTACTAGTAACTGGTGGCTGCGGCTACAAAGGCTCCGTACTGATACCTCTATTGCTTGCCGATGGGCACGAAGTAATCAACATCGATACCCAGTGGTTTGGCAATGCTCTACCTAAGCACTCGCGGCTCACAAATCTGAAGGTAGATGTACGTGAAACTGAGGCCATCCCGCTTGATGGGGTAGAGACAATCATTCATCTTGCGAATATCGCAAATGACCCAGCGGTAGAGCTCAACCCAACCCTTAGCTGGGAAGTGAATGTACTTGCAGGCCAGCAGCTAGCTGATAGAGCAATTCGAACTGGAGTAAAGCAATTTATCTTTGCCAGCTCGGGGAGCGTCTACGGAATAAAAGATGAGCCTCAGGTCACCGAAGAACTCCCACTAGTACCAATATCGACTTACAACAAAACGAAAATGGTCGCCGAGCGTGTGTTCCTCTCCTATTCCAATCAGATGAAGGTACACTGCATCAGACCAGCAACAGTTTGCGGGTTATCACCACGCATGCGGCTAGATGTAAGCGTGAACATACTAACTTACCAAGGCCTGAAGAATGGAAAGATAACGGTATTTGGAGGAGAGCAAACCCGACCCAACATTCATATCAATGACATGGTTAATGTATATAGACACTTTCTTAGACATCCGGAACTTCCCTCAGGCTGTTATAACGCTGGCTTTGAAAACCTAAAAATATCAGATATTGCCGAACAAGTGCGACGAGTAACTGGCGCAACAATCGAAATAAGTGAATCAAACGATCCACGATCCTATCGCCAAGATTCCACAAAATTGCTATCAACTGGTTTTCAACCTAGATACACCGTTCAACACGCAATTGATGAAATAGCAGCCGCTTACAACAACGGAGAATTACCAATTAATGAAAAATGCTTTACGGTAAAGTGGATGAAACAACTACAACTAGAAGACAAGAAATAGTAATATGGAAACCATTAACGATTCAAACTTCAGGACTCTCACAAGCATTGCAAAAACGATACGACGACGAACAATAGAAACTTCAGCACGAGCAAGTATTCCACATCTAGGCTCTTGCCTTTCATGCATTGAGATACTTACAGCGCTCTACTGGGAGGAATTAAAAATTGATCCTTTGGAACCCGAATCACCAGATCGCGATCGTTTCGTGCTCAGCAAAGGGCATGGGGCACCTGTATTATTTCAAGTGCTGGCGGAAAGGGGATATTTTCCCATTGAACGTCTTGATGAAATTGGGAAATGCGGAAGCGTATTTCATGAGCATCCCCCAAAACCTGGATTAGTACCGGGAATTGAAGCCGCAACTGGATCATTAGGCCACGGACTACCAATGGCGCTAGGAATGGCAATTGCAGGACGGATCAAAGGAGGAAAGAGAAGAGTCTACGCATTACTAAGTGATGGAGAATGCAACGAAGGAAGCATCTGGGAAGCAGCAATGATGGCAGCAGGACAGAAAATAAATCAATTAACAGCGATTATTGATTACAACAAATGGCAAGCGACTGGCCGCAGCCAAGAGGTGATGGCCCTTGAACCGCTGGCTGCAAAATGGGAAGCCTTTGGATGGCATACGCAAGAAATTGACGGTCATAATTTCAAGAAGATAAAACTTGCGCTAGACAAAGCCAGAGAGGAAAAAAGTAAACCAAGTGTAATAGTGGCTCATACAATCAAAGGCAAGGGGGTATCCTTCATGGAAGACAATAACAATTGGCATTACCGCACACCTAACGCAGAAGAACTGACAGCTGCATTAGCAGAAATAGAGGTGGCTCAATAATGAGGAATGCATTTGCTAGGACAATGACAGAGCTTGCCAAGGAGCGAAATGATGTGTGCCTTCTATCAGGTGATATCGGAAACAAGATGTTTGATAACTATAAACAGATTGCTAAGGAGAGATTCCTGAATTGTGGAATAGCCGAAGCAAATATGATGAGCATGGCAGCAGGAATGGCACTAAGTGGTTTGCGACCAGTGGTTTACACAATAGCTCCTTTCACAACGACTCGATGCCTAGAACAAATAAGGACGGGCGTTGCTTACCACGAAGCACCCGTCGTAATTGTTGGAACTGGTTCAGGCCTTTCATATGCCGAATTGGGTCCAAGCCATCACTCCCTAGAAGATATTGCGATACTAAGAAGTATTCCAAACATGCAGATATGTGCACCAGCAGATTCAAGAGAACTAGAAGCTCACCTAAGGCAAGCAATCGATGAAGAAAAACCTACCTACATAAGAATCGGAAAAAAAGGGGAACCCGATTTAATAGGTAAAAACGAAGCTATAAGAATAGGAAAAGCGAACCTGATAAAGGAAGGAGAAAGAACAATAGTTATGGGCATCGGTCCAATTCTAACAGAGGCAATAAAAGCACGAGAAAGTCTGCTAAATGAAGGCATAAAACTTGCCGTGGCAAGTATGGGCACTATTAAACCCATAGATGAACATTTTTTACTAGATTGCATAAAGAATGGCTATGAACACTGGATCACACTTGAAGAGCATAGTCGAATAGGAGGACTAGGATCAAAAATAACAGAATGGATCGCAGAAAATGAAATAAAAAATATAAAAATTACAAGAATTGGATCAAAAGATAAATTTTTACACGAATTAGGGAACCAAGAATACATCCGAACGAAAATGAATATAGATCAGTCATCAATAGTAAGAGCCGCCAAAAAATGATATTATTAGGCCTAGACTTTGACAATACAATAGTCAAGTACGACGAATTATTTAACAAGTTGGCAATAGAAAAAGGACTTATTTCAAACGAAGTAGCAAAAACTAAAATACAAATCAGAGATCACTTAAGATCAATGGGAAAAGATCAGGAATTCACTTTATTGCAAGGAGAAGTATATGGAAAGAGGATACTTGAAGCAAAACCAGCAAAGCACGTTTTAGAAACCTTGAGTGCACTATCAGCATTAAATGTATCAATGACGATAGTAAGCCATAAAAGCAAGATACCATATAAAGGCCCGAAGTATGATTTGCACAAGTCAGCATGGAATTGGCTTGAGAAATATAAGATACTGAGCAAAAAAGGGGTCAATCTAGGTAGAAATAAAATACACTTCGAGGAAACAAAAGAAAAGAAAATAAAAAAAATTATCGAACTCGGTTGCACACACTATATTGACGATCTGGAAGAAATACTAACACTATTGCCGGAAACAATAGCCAAGATTCATTACACCAAAGAAGGCTGTAAATCAAATCATAAACAAATGACAGATTGGAACATTGAAGTTTTGAAGGAATATCTAAGAATATGAGTACAAACAACAGAGAAGAGATATTAAATACACTTCACAAAAAAGGAATTGTCTTGAGCGAAGAAAAGGAGAAAACAGGGGCAAATAGTCAAGTAACCAAGCTTATAAATACTAAGACAAAAGAAATATATGCCTTAAAAATATATGGTGGATTTACGCATTATGAAAAGATGACAAGGAAAAGCAGAGAGCAAATCTTTTTAAGATATTGCTCACAGTTAAATATACAAGTAGTGCCAAAAATATATGAAAGGTATTGGCAAAATCATGAAGCTTGGTCAATAATAGAATGGATTAATGGAAAAGAAATAAAGGAGCTAAATAATGAAGATCTGAAAGGGATAGCGGAATTCATAAAAAACCTAAATAATAGAAAAGAAACGGCAAGAGCAAAAAATCTGCCAATAGCAAAAGAGGGCATATTAAATCATCAAAATCTAACCCACCAAATTCATTCAAGATTCGAAGAAGCAAAGATATGGAGAACACAAGAGAGTTTTTCGAAGAGATTTAAGTTATGGCTAAATAAAGAATTGATGCCAGTAACCAAGAAAAGAATTCAGGAATACAACAAGAAAAGGGATAATGAAAATTGGCTAAGACAAAATATATCACCAATAGTCTCTCCGTCGGATGTTGGAATACATAATATGCTAAGAGGAGAAAAGAACCTATACTTTATAGATTTTGAATACGCTGGTCTTGATGATATAAGTAAGACAATAGCTGACTGGACACTTCAACCAGAAAAAGTACTAAGCATAGAACAGGAACAAATTTTAAAAGAAGAAATAACAGCATGCGATATGATTGCGCATGAGGACAAGTATTGGCTAGAAAGATTAGAGGATATAAAACCTCTTATACATTCAAAGTGGTGCTATATAATCGCCAGGCAAATTAACAAAGCAGGCTCGCAGGAAATTAGAGAAAGTTATGAAGAGAAAGCAGTTAAATACTACGAATCCTTTTGCACTCGAAATCTAAAATGATACAAAGGACAACAATTACTGCATGTCATGATATAAGATAGGAAAGAGTGAATCATACGATGAAAACACAAAAAACAAAGACTGGTATCATGCGAACAAAACAAGATTTTGATTGCATAAAGAATGAGCCTGGATTCTTAATAACGGAAGGGTTGAATCGAGCAGAGTACCAAGAAGCCGTAGAACATATACGAGAGCATTGGTTAAGTATAATAGAGCAGCATTATCCGGACGCAGGAAAGATCGCAAGAGAAAAAAACATAAGTATGAAAGAATATATGAAAATAGAAAGCATGTTGAAGCACGGAGAATTATGGACAAAAAAAAATAGAATATTACCAGCAAAATTTTACTCATGGCTGCATCAAACAGAATTTTTCGCAGAACTAGAGTCAATATTTGAAAATTTAACTATTTCAGACGAAGAAGGAATTGGGAGACCAAATATTTACTGGAGATTAGTGAGGCCGAATAATAGACATGATGTAGGCCCCATGCATCGAGATTCATGGTTCTGGGAACTAAATAAAAACTTTGGTGAAGATCTAAGAGGCAAGAAAAGAATTAAAGCCTGGATTGATATACATACCAAAATAAACTTAAATGGTCTTTTGGTGGTACCAAATTCACATAGAGACAAGAATATAAGATTCACAGCCGAGAAGCGCCATGGAACAACAAAACCGAAAATAGATAGTATAATTAATACAAATACAATGAGAATGCCAAGAACGAAGAAAGGAGACTGTATACTATTTAATGACGATTTAGTACATGGTGGAAGCTTGAATAAAAGCAAAGAAACGCGAGTAAGCTTCGAGTTTACTATAATAGCTAGGGACAACTAAGAGGAGAAGATTGAAGTGAAGAATTCATTCCATACGGAAGAACTAAAGATTGAGTTAATTGATAATATACATGCAAAGTTCAAATCATATAGCAGTAATGATATTTACAATCTCGAAAGACTTATAATTGATACAATAAAAACTGATTGCGGTGAGAAAATTGAAAAACTTGAAGACATACATATGTTTTACTCTCCAAAGACAATAAATAATTTAAGACTTAAGGCATTTAACGCAATCAACGCTGACGGAATTGACTGGAAAAAAATACTTGAAAATATAGCATCAACAGTAATCCATAGTAGGATTGGACCGGATTATGTAATTCAACAAAAAGCTAATCTTTCGATTCAAATGCCAAATGATCACACTTCAATTTTACCCATTCATTCTGATTGTGTAAGCGGAGATTCACCATGGCAACAAAATATATGGATCCCACTAACAAGAGCACATAATACTGCAGCAATGTTTATAGTAAACAAAATTGATTCATTGGAATATTTAAAAAATCTAAGCGTAGAATCCAAAGATATGACAACCAAGAACGAAAGGCTTGATAGACAACTGAATAGTCTCAATCGTGACTATATTAATTGTGAAAAAGGTGAAGTCATAATGTTTTGTCCAGGAGTGCTGCACGGGAATACAGTTAATAAGGAAGCTTTTACGCGAGTAAGTATTAATATAAGAGTAAAGTCAATTTATGCGCCGAATTCAAGGCATGGGAATTCAGATAGGGAATTTGGCACATATTATAAGGCAGGATTCATAAGCAATGCAGGGAAATTAGCAATAGATATAGATAAGGCAATGGAGACTGGAAATGAATAAAATAGATCTTTACAGTTATTCTCTGCCTAGAGCGTTTAGCGGATTAAATATACCGATAGCAGTACAATCAACTTATCTTCGAGAATATGCTATCAAGAATAACTATAATTTTGTTTTACCAAAAGTAGAGTGGTGTATACCTGGCGTATATACAACCTTATATAGCATGATAGATGATAGTTGTATAAGTGAAATTGCATTTACATCGATCAACATGATTCCAATTGCAAACAAAGGATTACTAGAATACCTGAACAGTAAAAAAAAGAAATACCATTTTGTGCTAGAGAAAATAATAGTAAATGAGGATAAGATAAATTCAATAATATCAGATATTAGGTATCTGAAAGGCTTATCACAAACTAGAGAGAGAGGCCTGATATGATTCTCTTAATAGGAGGGGATGGTCTACTAGGTAAGAAGTTGAGAGAGTTTATTGGGAAAGAGAAATGCATATATACATCAAGAAGAGAAAGTGAAGGAAGCATATACTTTGATGAAAAAATAAGTATCAAAGAAATATTTGATAAGTATCAACATATCCAATTCAAAAGAATAATAGTATGTGCTGCGATCTCCGATGTTGCCGAGTGTGAGAAGAATAAAGATGCTTGCTGGAAAACAAATGTATTACTGCCAAAAAGGGTGCAAGAAGAGGCTGCAAAATATAATATCCCTTGTACAGTATTTAGCTCAGAATATGTATTCGATGGGTTAAATAAGAAATTATATACAGAATTAAGTAATAAAAGTCCGGAAACTTTCTACGGAAAGTCAAAAGCCTTTCTTGAAAAGCTAACTCTAAAGAAACATCCAGAGAATTTAATCTTCCGAATAAGTAAGTTAGCGAGTTTCGATGATAATAGATCATTTATAAATAGAATGTATAATGAAATGGCAGCAAAAAGAGAATATCGAGCAGCGAACGATCAAATCTTTAGTCCAATAGATATTAAAGATGCGGTAAGAATAATCGAAAGCGCACAAGAACAAGGGTTGAAAGGACTTTTTAATCTATGCGGTAACATATCAATATCGAGATTAGAGCTAGCAAATATATTAAATACTCATATCGGTAAAGCGTGCAATATTAAAACTTGCGATATAGAGGATATGCAATGCTGTTATAAAATTCCACCGGATCTAAGCATGGATTCTACAAAAATCCGATCAGCCCTTAAATTAAAAGAACTAGAATTACCAACACCCACAAACGAAGATGAAAAATAATTTAAAAAAACTTAAGTCGTTAAAAAGCTCCAAATCAATAACATACGTTACTAAAGAAAAATTAGGATTATATGGTGCAGAATATGTTGGCATAATAAAAGAGCTTGCAAAAATAAATGTGGAAAAAAATATAAGAATTTGTTTTCACGAAGACAAGGATTCCAACCTCCACCAGATGTTAATTTACGAAAGACGTAATATGTATTATCCACCCCACGTTCATAAAAAAAGAGACGAAATACATTATGTATATGACGGAGAACTTGAATTGCATACACTGGACAGTCAAGGATATCGAATAAATAGCAATATAAATAAAGAGAATAGCAATAGTTTCTCATTATTTACGGCAAATTGCTACCACTTGACTAGGCCAAGATATAATTATGTGATTTATCTTGAAATAAAAAATGGTCCACTATCAAACTTTGAAGAGGAATGTATAGAACCAAAACTACTGAACAGTATGACAAGAATGCAATATATGGACTACTGTTCAAAACTTCTTGAATAATGGAAAATATTATAGTTACGGGCTGCTCAGGGTTTATAGGTGGTAGATTTGCATACTACTTGGCATCGCATGGTTATCAGATAATAGCGCCATTAAGACCTTCGTCAATACCATTGATTAATCATAAAAACATAAGATCAGTAAATTACAAGGATGTTGACAAATTTTGTGAAGAGATAAAAATAACCGAAATTATTCATTGTGCCTCATTAACCCCAGTAAATACTATCGACAGCGGGCTGCTAATGCAGACTAATTCTGAATTGGCATCATATATCTCTGGCTGGATAACGATAGGAAGACCTAGACTGGTGGTATTTATGTCATCAATTATTGTATATGGAAACATAAAAGAAAAGATTCTAAAATTTAACACCGCATATAATGTACCAAACACATATGGAATATCAAAAGTAAAAGTAGAGAATGAATTGCAAGTTAAATGTGATCAAATTGGTAGTCATTTTATAAATTTTAGGCTCCCAGGAGTAATAGGATATGGATCCCATAGCAATCTAATATCAAAAATAATTAAGATGATGATGATGCCAGCATATCTAGAGCAAAAAATAACACTTACAAATCCCAACTCACAATTCAACAATATCGTTTTTATTTCGAACTTAATAGAATGTTATATATATCTGTCCAGAAAGATTCTCGCTGAAGAAAAGATTAAAGACCTGTCATTTTTATGGGCATCAGATCAACCAATAAAGTTTATCGACGTCATGAGTCAAATTGGCAAAATCTTAGATTGCAATCCAGAAGATTATATTTGTTGGTCAGATAATACTACTCAAAGCTTTACGATTGATATAAAAAAGGGGAAGAGTCAAGGGTTAATTCCTTTAAATACAGTTGACTCAATAACTGCAGCAGTGTATGATATAAAACATTACAGGAGGATAAGTTGAAAAAAAAAGCACTTATAATTGGAGGTGGATTTGCAGGATGTTGTGCAGCACATCAATTGGAGAAACTAGGCAACTGGGAAGTTACTCTAATTGAGAAAGCAAGTTATTTAGGGGCAGGAAACAAGACGAGATGGTACGGAGGGCATCCATATACATTTGGCCCTAGACATTTTTTAACACAATATGTAGAAGTTTATGATTATATAAATTCAATCATTCCTATAAGATTATGTCCAGAGCATGAATTTTTATCATACGTAGAAGAAGACAAAAAGTTCTATAGTTATCCAATCAACATGGCGGATGTAAGATCGATGCCAAATTATAAAGATGTACAAAATGAACTAGATGAAATAAAAAGAGATGAATACTCTGGAGCTAGAACGGCACAAAATTTAGAAGAATATTGGATAGGTAGCGTTGGTAAGACTCTCTATAATAAAATAATCAACAATTACACAAAAAAGATGTGGCAAGTAGATTCATGCGCAGATATTGATACATTTGCATGGTCACCAAAAGGGATAGCAATAAAAGAAGGATCAAAAGCTGCATGGGATAATGCAATTTCTGGTTACCCATATGCAGCTAATGGATATGATGATTATTTCCCATTCGCGACAAAAGACGCAAAAGTACTCCTCAACACAACATTTGACCAAATAGATATTGAAAATAAAATAGCAACTATCAATGGCAATGAACAATATTTTGACGTTATCGTCAATACCATTGGGCCTGACGTATTCATGAATGAAATATATGGCTCACTGAAGTATTTAGGCAGAAAGCTGAAGCTAATTGTATTTCCATCAGAGCATATATTTCCTGAGAATGTTTATTTTTTATATTATCCGAATGATGAAGATTTTACTCGTTTAGTTGAATATAAAAAATTCACAAAACATCAGTCAAAGACAACATTAGTGGGTATGGAAATTCCTGTTAACAATGGAGGTTATGACTATCCAATGCCATTCCAGGCAGAACAAATTAAATGTCAGCAATATTTTGATGCGATGCCTGAAGGAATTTTTTCAATGGGTAGAGCAGGTTCATACCTCTATGGAATTGACATCGATGACTGCATTAAACAGGCTCTTATCATGGGTGAACAACTAAGAGATGATTCACAAGATTATCCCGTACCAGGTGAGCAATATAGATTTCCAGAACTTAGGGCTATTCAAGAAAGATCGAGCAAGGTTTTCTTATAACTATTTATAAAAATAGGATAAAAATCAACAGATTTCGTATTTATGAAGATTGAAAAGCAAGTTTAATGTTTGAAGCAATATAATCAATATATTCAGAAGAGTAACCTTCGTGAAGAAATAGATTAAAAGCCTTTTGTTTTAATCTAGATGCATTATTTGAATATTTAAGCTTCCTTCGGAAAGATAAAATAAGTTTCCAAAGAATTTCCTTACGGATATTTCCCACCATAGGCCAATCATAAGCAAAACAATGATACTGAGGAGCAAATGGAATAGATGCCTTAGAAAGTGCCGCAAAGATATCCTCTTTTTTGGATAATCCAAGATCAGTAAGAACAATTGGAACAAGAAAAGGGGAAGATCCTTTAGGGAAATCCATCACTCGACAATATTTTGAGAGCGATTCGATAGAGATAATAAGTCTATTGATGAGTCTATTGCGCTCACTAATTGCAGAATCAATACGAGAAAGGCTAGCCAAGCCCACTGCACATGCGAATTCACTAGTGTTAAAGTTAAGGGAGAATCGAGATACATCACCTTCAAGATCTTTGGACATATGATTTAACCACTTACTCCTGCCACGATCTGAATACTCAAGAGCTATACGATAGTCGTCTTCTTTTTTGGTAAAAACAATTCCTCCTGAGCTGGATGTATGAAGGGACTTTCGATACATTGTAGAGAAGATGGCATAATCACCTAGTTCACCAACATTAATCGTTTTATTTTGATGCTGAAAAGTAGCGAACGGAGATTGACTACAATCCTCAATTAATCTAATATTTTTTTCAACGCAGAACTGATATATACGTGAAATATCAGAAGGCACACCATAAGTATGAACAAGGTAGAGCGCCCCAACATCACTACGATATGCTTTCTCTACTTGCTCTAAGGTAGTATTATAACTTGATACATCTGTATCTAAAATAATAGGAATATAGCCAGCCAAATGCAAAGCCATCAATGAGCTTGTATCAGTGACAGGCGACATAAGAATAGTTTTTTTTCTCCTAAGCTCAAGTGATTTAATAGCAATATATGAAGCATTACTGCCTGATGAAACTGCAATTGCAAATCCACCATTCATTTTTTTGGCAAAATCATTTTCAAAACGATGTTGGAAATGACCGTCGTAAGGCGGATCTTGATCTGACTGTTTGTAAAATTCAAGGAATTGGTGGACCATCTCTCTCTCCCTATCACCAAAAGCGTT
>QCVC01000024.1:0-19623 GCA_003210515.1 Synechococcus sp. AG-683-B21
AAGCACTGCCAGGCAAAGGGAACTACAGGGGAGGAGACCAAGCGGCAATACAAAACTCTGATCCGCCACCTATTTAAGGAAGCAAGGGGCGATTTCCCTGGCATTACATGCCCTGAGTTCCCTGAGATCAAGAAGCAGGTCCATCAAAAGCGACATTTCACCCATAAAGAGTGGGAGCAACTGGTGGGAGTTGTCACCGAACTTTCTAGCGGTGCTTCTCGTAAATCAATATCTAAAGAGGAATACCTGGATCTCTACTGGACTCCTACCAATAGGCAGAACCAAAGGAATTGGGTAGATCTCTATGACGCTCTCCACCTCCAGTGGTTCTTCTATCTGCGCTCCTTAGATGCCCCCCGTTTGCGAAGTGAGTGGTTTAGTGAACGGCAGACTGACGAAGGACCGCAGATCGTTTGCTTTTTGGAAAAGGTAAAGGGTGACCGTAACAAGCATGAAACTTTTGCCTACCGACCTGACGCTCTAGAAAACATCGGCAGGATTCTCAAGCGCAAACCAAGCGGGTGGTTGAACTTTCCTCATATCAAAAGGGATGAAGGAAGTGAAAATGAAAGCAATGTCGGAGAGACCCTCAACTTTTTGCTGAAGAAGGCGTGCGAGAAGGCAGGTATCTCAATTAAGGGGATCGATTGGACTACCTGCAGGCATACCGCTTTCCGTTTAACACTTGAAGACTTCCCTGAACTGGGAACAACTCAACACATCAGAGACTTTGCAGAGAATGGGCACACCTCTTCAGAAATGCTTGACCAGCGTTACTTGCGGTTTATCCAGCGTGAAGCAACAGCAGCAAAGGCAAGAGCAACGATCAAACCTGGCAAATGGTCTTTGGTGAAACGTATAGAGATGGACTGATTAACAGCGTCACTAATGTTCTCATTATTGGTTGGGTGACAATGTTTAGTGGTAGTCAAGGCGCAGAGATAGGCGTTGGCATAGTAGAGGACTTAAGTAAAAACTCTTAGTTGCAAAATAAATCTTTTCTGCTAACGTAAAAAACATGGAAAAAAACAGAAAAACTTTGCTCCACCTCTTGAAAGAAAGAGCATATAGGCATGGTAAATTTATGTTGTCATCTGGTAAAGAATCAGAGCACTATATGAATTGCAAACCTGTTACATTGTCCTGCGAAGGAAATGCACTATGCTCGCATTTAATGATAGAGCATGTTGAAGAGAATTCTGTAGCAGTTGGTGGACTTACGTTAGGCGCTGACCCACTGGTTTGTGGTATTGCACAGAAAGCATATTACTCTGGCAAGCAAATAGATGCATTGATTGTTAGAAAAAATCCAAAAGAATATGGAACAAAAGAAGTTATTGAAGGGAATAAACCACCAAAGGGTTCAATAGTGACAGTGTTGGACGATGTAACCACGACAGGAGGTGGTGCAGTTAAAGCAGTGAATGTTTTAAGAGAAGCAGGTTATGTTGTTAATCGCGTCGTTGCAATAGTTGATAGACAGGAAGATCATAAGATATGGGATGCTAATAAAATTGAATTTATTTCATTGTTTAAACTAGAAGATATTATTAAGTGTGAGATGTAGGCGTCAAGTTATTTTGGTGCCATAATATATACGCATTAAAAAGATGATTTTGCATCAAACCTAACGTCTGTATAGGCATTAAAAGCACCCGCTGGGGACAAGTGCCTTCATCGTTTTGTTTTACTTTTATAGTTTTCTTCTATAAGTTCTGCGATCAGATTATCTGGTTTCATTCTCCATCGTTTGCCAAGTTCCACAAGCATTTCATATTGGACTGAACTGATTTTGACTTGTTTCATGCCATCTCCAACCGTGCCTGTTTCCTCTGCCTGTAAAGGTTCTTAAGTGCAATCTTGTATGTATCACTCCTGGTGGGAATATCTAAATCATCCATCAGGTATTCCTCCATTGGGATATAGACGGGAACCTCTTTTGCTTTAAAGGAGAGTTGGAACCTGTTTTGTTTCTTCTTGGGGAGCATCGTGTTTCCTGGTGTATTTGTTGTGTAGGGACTTGTCTTAGGGTTTCTAGAGGAACCTTTGGCGTCTTCATGACTAGCGGTCTTAGGTCGCTAGACATGCAAAAAGTACTTATATTTATTTGATACTTCTTTAATGTTTTCACCCCACTTCGTATGGTGAAAATGCCTTCGGCATCTACTCTTGTGTTTGGTCTTTAATTATTGAGAGGCAGAATTTCTGAAAGACTCTATGTATTATATAGACAACTAAGAAGTTCTAGGTACACAGTACTTGCTGAAGCACTCTATGTATTCATTCTATCTGGTAATTGATATCTTGTCAAGTGCTATTGGTTGGCATAAGTATTGACTAAATCGAATAAATTGTGCATAATATGTATATGCCGATAAGGGCATTTATATTTCGCTTTGAACTAATGACTATTACGGAAAAGTATATCCAGGCGATGCAACTATCTTTGCTTCAGTGCCAAAAGAAACAGTTCAGGGATGGAATGGGTTGGACTCTTGCCTGCCCCTTTTGTAGGGACGCACAAAAGCGTGAGAGCAAGTCAAATGAGAAGTGTGCCTCTCTCTATCCAGTAGAAGGCACCTTCACTTATTTCTTCTCCTGCAATAGGGGACTGAATGGTGGAGTTCAGGGAGTTCAGTCCTGTAATCACACAATGAGGTTCTCTACCTTCCTGAAGAAGTGGAATCCACCTCAATACCGGAAGTATGTAAAGGAGAAGGAATTGGCAAGGCAGAACTATCAACCCATGTTCTCTGACTAGGGAATGGGGTGCATCGCAAAGACTTTTGCTGATAGATGCCTTGTAACTAATGCTCCGGTGATAGTGATTAGGAGCACTTTAGTTGAGATCATTAAATATGCTGCCTCGTATCGGTTGAAACATTTTCTTTCTGCTTCCATTTAGTTCTGATAAGAACTGAAATAATTTTTTCGTCTTTGGAGTTGCTGGTACATAATGCAGGATGAAATCTTTCTTTCTTGCCTTCCTCTTCAATTAAGGAGTGTCATCAGGATTTGTGATCGTGTCGGCATTGTCTAAATCAAACTAGTTCCACTGCAAACGCACCAATGCTCCAGTACGAAGAAAAGTCATTAGTAGCAATTTGGTGGGAAGAACTGCTTGAAGATTGGTGCCGCTTCGGTTCATTATCACATCCTTCAATAGAGATGGAACTTGTTTCCAATCAATGGAAGGATGATGATGAGTAGATGGTTTTGGTGATCCGCTCCCTAAAAATTTTGTAGCAGGGTTCGTCCCTGGATAGGAATTTTGCTAATGAGTAAACCCTGAGTCTTCTTCCCCGCGCTCCCGTTGATGATTCCCTTCGCTTTCCGCTACGGAAATCTTGAGATGAGTAATTTCAGTGCTGTGGCAATTGCACTCACTGGCGTGGTGGCAATTGTTTTTTTTGTAGTGGCATCCCTCAATACAGATGCAAAGGGACTGATCGATTCATCGGTTCAAAAGTTTGATGATGATTAACTCTTAAACCTGCGCGATTATGGTTCCCAAATAACAAAATAACGGAATAACAGACTGAAACTGGAAATTTAAGTTTTAGATCGCTAAAGATAAGGAACTGATTTCTTGCTTGGATCTTGTATTTGGGTGGTGCCATCCCTGGTAGTGCAAGTGAAAGGAGTAATGGAAGTAGGCATCTCATTCGCCTTCTAGTGGATCCACCTGAGTCACTAATACTCCGTCTTCGCTCAGGACTCGTGTTCTCCGTCCGATCACCCTGGCGATCCTCTTTGCTGATGTAGTGGCGACCTCTAATGACGCTTCTGTCGTATGTAGGTGCCATTCCATAAAAGGGTTCAGTTCTTCGTCTCGGAACCGCCCTTCTCCCATTCCCATTAGTCGCCCTCCAGAACCTTGTTGATTTTTTCTTGGAGAGTTGGTCCCTCAACTTCTGGAGCAAGAGCATCAGCACCGAAACGAAGGATGTCTGCTGTTGTTTGACGGGCACCTTGGTTGCTGAAGAGCAAGAACCCCAGACCAATGCCAATAAGGACTTTCAGCATTACGCCATCACCTCCGCATCACAAATAATCCTGCGGATAGTTGAGAGGGCAAGACCTGTTTGTTCCCTGATGGATCTGTAGGAACAACCCTCCTCACGGAGGCGAAGCACAAGACCTTCCTTTGCCTGATTGGTCTTTGGTCTTCCACCGATGCTTCCTCCTGTTTCCCGGCGGTGCTGGACGCTTTCCAGGGTTCTCTCTCGTGTCATCTCGCGTTCCACTTCATTCAGTCCTGTCAGCAGACCAATCAGCACAGGAGCGAACTTTCCAAGAGCACGGGTATTCACAAGACCATCAAGTGTTCTGACATGAATGCCTTTGTCTTGTAAGTCGTGTAATCGGTTGATGACTGACCTTTGATCTCTTCCAAGGCGCGACAAAGCAGTGACAACCAACTCATCACCCTCAACCAAGGCATTGAGCGCTGCCTGGAGTTGGGGTCTGTCTTTTTCGCTTGTGCGAGTGCTGATGATTTCTTGGAATACCGCCACGCAACCTGCTTCCTTCAGCGATGCCACTTGGGCGTCAGTTGATTGATGAGTCGTGGAACAGCGGGAATACCCGATGCTTCTGGCGGTCATTGTTCCAAAAAGGGGTGTTAGCGAAAATATAGCAACAATACACTGTTATTGGAACACTTATAACGCTGTGGTGGCGATTGCTTGATGGTGTTCTCGTTTCCGTTCGGTTAATGGAACGTATATCAGGAGAGCACTTCAGATCGCACAGGGCATCGACTTTTATCGCTACGAGGTCAAGTTCAACTTGATTCCATCGTCTTAAAAGAGAAGGACGAGTTGACGAGTATTTACTACTATTTCAGGCGGTTCTCCTGATATCTATGTCCAGGAGTCAGTAGGAGAGTGAACCAGTCATGAGCAGACGGGGAAGAACCCTGAGGAGTAGGCACTTCAGGTTTTTTCTTTGTATGGAACATGGCAGCGCTTCAGTGCCCGTCCTTACAAAAGGGTTTCACTCGATAAGTAATAATGCTTATGTCCCTGAGAACGGGATGCGTCGTCATGGGGGAGGTCTGGGGAGACCTCCTTTTTTTTTGTGTCCTGAAGGTGCCAACTGAACCCGCACGACATGAAATCGTTACGTTGCTCAAACCTCGTCAGGTGAGTTCCCAGGAGGTTTTAGGTGTGCCCAAGAAATGTTTAGGTGGAAATAGGAGTTTTCTGTCGTCAACATGAAGCATGGTCGTGAAAGTGATGCTGTGCTCTAATCCTGGGCATCTAGGTAGAAGAGAGGATCCTGTTAATATTTTTATGCACAATATCTTGGGCATATTTTTTATTTTTATGCTTAGTGTCGTTCTGGATTAACGCATTGGAACGCTTGCTGCCTTTCCAGGTGGAATCTATGGTAGCAGCATAGATATTCTTAATAAATAAGCAATCATCAATCATATCTGAGGAGGGAAGGAGGATTCCCACCTCAAACGTTTCACGAAATTTTTTTGAAACATAGTTCAGGATAAACTCTTTGCGATTAGTGCATGATTGACTCTTCTCTAGAGTTTGATTTTCCTTGAATGACGTATCGAAAGGTGTCAAAAGTAATAGTATATCTCCGTTGAATCCAGAAGACCTCAACTTAGAGATTAATCTTTTGGTTTTGTTTCGTCCACTTCTCCGATCAACAAAATCTTCTTGGAAAGAACTATCAATTATTTTCTTTGTAAGTGAAAGAGAGTATGTATCAATAGGTTGGGCGTCAGACTCATTTCTGCTGAAAAGCATTGGCAGGTTGAAGTCACATGATATATTTAAAATTATTGATTCATAGTCATAAACGCACTTGCTTGAACGATTCAATGATTTCTGGAAGACAGTATTATTCCATTTCCTGTTCTCGTCTTTGCATGACATTATTCCATTCTCGTCAATCTGTAAATTACGGAATAATCCGTTAGATGCATTTGCGGCAATAGATAGTTGAAAGTTTGGTGAAAAATCAATTGAGGAAAAGCATGCCGAATGACTTGATCCAAGCATTAAAATATTTTTCACTTGCCAAACGCCTCTATCAGTGCTTCTTCACATTGAATATTGGTTTTGTCTTTTTGCTGCAATTTATCCTTTGAGGACCGATGCTCCTGACTTTTGATAACAGAGTGCTCACTGAAAAAATGACTCATAACAGTTTGAACAGTTTCGTCTCTGACTGATCTTAAGTTGTCTGAAAATGTAGTTGAGTGCATCCTTGGATTGGTGACTATTTCGTATGAAGGAAAGTAGTCAATGTTCGCCTCTTCCTCATATAGTTGACCTGCAACAGTTCTCAAAATTGACTTCGAATACATATTAGATATCAAGACATGTTTCCCGCTAGCAGTTGCTGTTAAAGGCACAGGAGAAACCGTTAGTAGGATCTTAAAAGGTTTTTTCCTCCTTATCTTCTTCAAGGTATTCTGAAACTCATGGAAATCATTAATTATTTCTCCGAATTCGGCGTTCTTGAATTCATAGAGATTCTCGTCAAACTCACCTGCCAATGTTCCTGGAGCAGTGGGGTAAATAGTGCCTGACTTTTTGTGAACCCACATCTCCGTAAGACCAAGAGTGAAAATGAATAGATCAAAACTCTCAAATAGTTCTTTGACTCGTGAAATATGGAATTCTCGATGTCTGATAACCTCTTCGGGTGACTCCAATCCCTTAGGTTCTACGGCAGGTCTTAGTGCATCATAAAACTTTCCTTCCTTCTCCCATATAAAGTTCTGAGGTATCGACTTACCCGCAACCTCTTGAGCAAGTTGCAGTAACTGACGAACTGTATAAATATTTCCGTACCTCGCAGAATACATCGAAAATCCAAATTTCTGATGCAGATTTTTTGGTAAACCTGGCGGAGGTTTTTCGACATCGAGAACATCGTATCCATTAGTCTTCAGATGACGAGAAATGTGTTGTGCAAAACAGGAAGCTGCTGTAGCAATCTTTGTTTTAGGTGGGATGTTGAACTTTTTCTTGTAAATCCCCTCAATCGCATATGGATTTTCTTGAGAAACTCCGGTCTTCCAGAATGCGCTTTTATGTAGATCTGAATATGGATTTTTTCCCATGGGTGGAGGTATGCGTTTGTGAATTATACCTCCAATCTTTCTGTGATTGTTGACGAGGTCTTCTTTTTCTTTCTCCTCTAGATCTTTCTTGTATCTTTTCTCTTTTTTGAGTTTCCTTGAGCATCTTATTTTTTCATCTGAATTAATGCGCTAACGAATCAAATTTTTTGCGGAGTGTCCTAATTCCTTTTTCTAAAGAACGGACTGATTTTCCTTTGATCTTGTAACTGATGCAGTTGATTGGAGAACTAATCTATGAGTTTGTAGATCGCTGGATAATTCCAATACCATGGGTTGACCGCCATGCTCTTATCACCTTTTGTTGTGGTCTTGAGGAGTTCTGTGCATCTAAAGAGACCTGTTTTTTGCTTCATCTAAGTCCGCATAATGCGACCGCCTAGGCAGGTGCTAGAAATTTCCCAAAAACCTGCTGCTGCCCTGAGGAGTTGCCTGCTGGATGAAAACTCTTGGGTTCTCCAGAAACGGAGAGCGCTGTCTAGACCAACGAAAAGGACTCGGTTTGTCTCCTGAGGTTTGGGCAGACGTCTGTAGGGATTCCAAACCTTCTCGTCTGCAAATAAAACAGCAGTTCCCGAATGGGCAACATCACCTGATTGAAACGACCAAATGCTTTGACGGAAAGTATTAGGTCTGCTCGTTGCCATCGTCCCAAGGGTTTTTCCCTCATGGGTCACTGCGCCTCGGAGTGCAGTGCGGGTTCTTGTATCTAGGCGGATTACAAAAGCAGGGTTCTCTTCGCTGGTTAGTTCGCATACAAGCGGCAGGGGGACTGCGGAGGCAGGTGATGCAAAGACCAATAGGAGTAGCAGTGCCCTCATCCCACTCCAGTACTCAAAAGGAATCGAATGCATTGTGTTCAGGGCGCTTCTACATCGCAACGAATACCCCTCTCTTCGCTATCCCCCTTGATCCTCGGAGGCATTCTTTGCTAGTACGTCTGTACTACAAAGAGGATTCAATGGCGGAAGAGGCGTGGGACTTTGTCGAGGGACTGAAGCGAACCAAGACCGCAAGGGTCTGTATGACCTGCCAGCACTTCACTTATCTGACTGACGAGGACTGCCGAACCCTTCTCAGTTGTGGTCTTCAGAAGCGCCTTGTGCCTCACGGGGCGCACCTGAGTAAGAAATGTCGGAATTGGATGGTCAGAAGGGAGGTTGAGGTTGGTTGGTGTCCGGAGGTTGCCTGATGAGTGAAGACCACTCAAAACCAATCCCCGTCAAAGCAGGAGACCCCGTCTTTCTGTCGGTAAAGGCAGGAATGACCGTCATCGTTCGGCACCTGCCCGAAGTGGGGCGAGAGCAAGAAGAGGACTCCTGGTGGATGGCAGATGTCATTCATGTCGATGGAGGGGCAAGGAACCCCAAGGTCCCAACCCTGTTTCAGGTGGCAGACGTTGATAACGGAACTGTCAGTTGGATAAACGCTGACCTGGTGTCTCACATCGTTCCCAGGGTCTGAACTTATGGGCGGTTATCCCGTCTGAAATGTGTCTCAACGGCACATTCCTGATCCATAACGTTCACAGCAGACACTTTCTAGTCATGACCGAGGAGAACTCCAGCAACCAGAACTGCGGTGGCAAGAAGAAAGCGATGCTCGCCTATGGCGTCATCCAGATCTCTGCCACTGTTGTTTCTGCCATCTCCCTTGCAGCAATTGCCTTTGGTTTCGTTGCTGTGAAGCAAGAGAGCAAAGCGTTCAACGGTTGCGTGGAAGAGGTCATCGCTGAAGGCAAGACCAACTCCCAGGCAGTTCGCTTCTGCAACGGCGGTAACTGAGAGGTATTTGCTCTCATTCCCAGGTGATCTTTTGCTTCCTAGACAGGAGATGAGGTCAGAGACTCACCAGTCAAAAAACTAGGTCTCAACGACCTTTAGGGGGGCACAACGCCCCCCTTCTTATTTGGAGTCAGATCATGCGGATGCCTTCTTCCTCCAGCATTTGGAATGCAGGCATCGTCTTGATGGTGACTCTGGGTGTAATTCGGTATTTGGCATCCCGTTAGGAGGTTGCAAGACCGTTGGGCAGTAGTCGCTGTGGAGGTCTGTTGAGACCTTCTTTTGTTTGGTGGGTAGGGGAATTCTGGGTTCGCCCCGCACTTAAAAAGTTCTTGAAAATTCCCCTACCGCTCCCATACCAATTTGCGGGCACTTACGTGGATGTCAAATTGCACAAAATGCCACGTAATTGCAACTCATCCGTTGCGATTACGTGCTTTTTATGGAGTTTAGGGAAATGCCAGGACCCAGATTTGAACTGGGGACACGGCGATTTTCAGTCGCCTGCTCTACCAACTGAGCTATCCCGGCTAGCCGCTTTCGCGACGATGCAATCTTAAATCACCGCCCGAGGCGTTTCGCTGGTGTACGTCCTAAACAGATGATTCCTCCGACCGGATGTCCGGCTTTGTTCAGGGCTTTTTGCGCAGCCAAGGCGGTTGCACCAGTCGTGAGAATGTCGTCCACCAGCCAAACCGTTGTTTTCGACTGCAGGGACGTTTGTGGGGCGTGGGCTGCGTGAAAGGCGCCTTCCAGGTTGTGCATTCGCATGGATCGATTGAGGTGATGCTGACTAAGTCCAGCCTGAGTCCGGTGCAGCAGCATTGTGCTGGGCTGCCCAAAGCCTGCAGCAATCAGATTTGGGAGAGGGTTGCCACGCTTCTTTCTCCAGCTTGGAATGGGGACCAAGAGAACTCCCTTGGGGAGAGAGTGAACCTTGGCAAGCAGCTGAATCACTGCTCGACCCGTGCGGCTTTGAGGCTGTTGTTTGATCTTCAGCACGAGTTGTCGGAACCGACCTTGATAGGTGCCGAGTGCTTTCCATGGAAGAGGCTCAGTCCCGCTGGTATCTGATCTGCCGAGGCCGTACTCCTCAATGCAAAGCTCGCATGGCCAATGCTCGGCAGCGATCATTGGCGGATGGCCCTCCGCGAGACTCGCTCGGCAGATGGGACAAGACGGTTGAATCAGGAAGGATTGAGAAGCCTGGAGTAGCGCCTGAATCACTGAGCCGCTTGATCCAGTGCCTTCAGCAAAGTGCATTCGAAACTGTGGGTCTGATGGGGGATATCAGTGTTCCCCGCTCCCGTGCAGATCAGGTTTTTGGCATGGCACGCAGCATGGCTACCAATGTGCGGTGAGCATCCTCGCTGTCGGTGAGGGTGTGGTCGAAGGGGATTTGCAGGCTGCTCCCATCCACTTCCAATTCCATGGAATTCGGCGTCACCGCCACCATTCGAGCTGATTCAGGGGCATCGATGCCGCCGTAGTGGCGGGCGTAATCCAAAACAGCCTCAGCGTGGTCATCGTTCATGTGAGTACAAATGCGTGTACTTACAGCGGTGGTGAGGGGGTCGGCAGGCATGGTGAAGAGTCTTAGATAGTTTTTGTCTTAGCTAAACCGTTGCCATAGAAGGGCTCCAAGTCGGATACCGCTGAATGCGACGTAGCACGACAGTGCCACAAACAACAGCAGGGAAAGCACCTCTTGGGGTTTTGTTGGCATGGGCATGGGAATAAAATTCAAAAAGCATCGAAACCTGAGGGTCTCGATGCTTTGGTGATAGTTGTTTGAATTGAAGACCTTCAAATGGTCCTTCAAGAAGCCCTAATCAGCCCCAGGATTTTGAATTTTTGGACCCATACATTCTGGCAAAAGCGCCAGATGTTGGATCGTTCATCGCACGCGAGTAGGAGAAGCTTGAAACCTCATAGCCACCCTCCGCTGTGCTCAGGCGTCTGGCATTCGTGAATTCCATCACCAGTTGGCTGCGCCCTTCAATCGTGGTGTCTGAAGCGGCATTCCCTGGCGTGACCCGTCCGAGGTTCACGAACGTGGAGCAGTAAGCACCTGCTGCTGAGGTCCAAGCGCGTAGATAGGGAACAGTATCGGTGCCAAACACTTCCAAGTATTCACCCGACCGAGTGAGCTTCTCGACAAGACCATCGAACCCATGCTCAGCAATCACGGTGATCGCTGCGCTCACTTCGGCCTGGTTGAGCGGCGGACGTCCAAGTAGATGTTTGTAATTCAGTTCGATGCCACGGATTGGCGACACCTTGAAGTAATAGTTCTGTTTGTAGAGGTCTGATTTGGCAAGACCTGCGACAAAATCACGGACCGAGATATCTCCATTCATCAGCTGGGACTCCAGCTCGGTGCAACGCTGATTCTCGGTAGGTCCAAGATTGCCAAACACTTGGCGATAGGCCGCCGTAATCGTTGCTGCTAAAGCTTCACTTCCTGTTGAGGCGAATTCATCCGCAACGGCGCTAAACGGACATTCACTATGAATTCGCGGGCCAATGCCGATACCAGTCGCCCTGCAAAGATTTTCCTTGTATTCAAGAGGAGTTTTGCCAAAAAGGCCCTTCCTAGGAATCAGACCACCGCTTTCGTTCTCGCGGCGATACAAATTGATCGCGGTGTTTTGTCTGGGCTTCGCAGCGTTGTTCGCAACGTAGGAAACGCGGTCAAGACTGGTGAAATCGCGTGTCGGCTTGATGACGACCATTAATGAGCCTTACAAGGATTCGTGGCGTGAGAATAAAGCGATGAAGTTATTTAGGCCCTTGATACCCCAGGCTTGCAACAAAATGTTTGCCACTTAATTTTTTTAGCCCGTTTTCGTTGAATTGATGACCTCTACAGCTGATTTTCTTCAGCCTTGCTCAGTCGATGGTCTGGATTCGTTTAGCGAGGCGAGAGCGAGCCGGGCAACTCCCGCTGCTGGCTGCTGTTGGGATGTGATCACTGGCACGCCTAGACGACGTTCCCTGATGCGTCGCCATTGGGGATTTCGTGCGCCACCCCCGATGCTGATCAGTCGTTTGGGCGGCTTTGCTCCCAATGCCGTCAAGGTGTGCCATCCCTGCGCTTCGATGTCGGCAAGTCCCTCCAATAAGCCCTGGAGAAATAAGGCATCGCTGACGGGCCGTGGCTCAAGGATGGGCATCAAGGATGGATCATCCACTGGGAACCTCTCCCCAGGTCGCGGCAATGGGCGAAATGCAAGGCCGCTATTGGTGTCTGGGTTGATTTGCCGGCTGAGTTCAGTGAGCAGTTCATCGCTGAAGAATTGACGCAGCACCCCTGCGCCAGCGTTGGATGAGCCGCCGCAGAGCCAGCGTCCCCCGACGCGATGACATGTGATGCCTGGTCCGCGGATCGGGACTGTTGTGAAGCGCTTCATCACCAGCGTGGTGCCCAACACGGTGATTCCGTCATCATCGCCAGGATCAGTCGCCAGCACCGCCGCATTGGAATCTGTTGTTCCAGCAATGATTTGAACATCGCTGGGTAAGCCGAGCTGCTTCGCTCGACGTTTTGAGATCTGGCCAAGTTGATCTCCACTGGCGCGAATGACGGGGAGTCGCTCGTTCCAAGGTGCCTGGGTGAGCAGCGCTGGCCAGCATTCGCGTTCCAAGTTCCACCCCAGCCGCAGATTGTTCCCTTCTTCTCCCCAACTCCAATCCCCTAAAAACCAACCATTGATCCAGTCCGCCTGATGACGCAGGAGGGTCGTCGGGCCATACAACTTCGTGAGTTGCAGTGCCCGCGCGAGGCTTCCACTGCTGCTGGAGGCTGGTCCACCTTCGGGTACAAGCTGATGCAGCTGTTGCTCAAAGCCTTGGCAAACCTCTGAATACAGCAGCGCTTCACCCTGGACCCGTCCCTCTAAATCACAGGCGAGCAATGTTCCTGATGTGCCATCAACAGCCAGCGCCTGAATGTTGGACCGCTGTTCAGCAGGGATTCCAGCAATCAACGTGGAGCAGGCCCGCGTCCAGTCATCGGGCCTATGGAGCCCAAGCTTGTAAGGAATCGAATCCGAGTACTGGAGGGAATGCCCTTGATCCAGTACGGCAATGCGAACGCCACTGGTGCCCAGATCGATACCGAGCACCAGGGACGTCATCACTCAATCAGGCCTTGCGCAGTTCCTCGGCCTTGGCCGCCACATCTTCCCAAGGGAGATTGAGGTCGTTCCGGCCGAAATGACCGTAGGCCGCAGTGTTTTGGTAGAAGCGACCACCCCGTGCCTGAGGCAGATTGCGGAGTCCGAAGTTTTCGATGATGGCGCCTGGGCGCAGGTCGAAATGCTCTTGCACAAGGGCCGTGAGGTCTTCGTTCGACACCGTTCCGGTGCCGAACGATTCCACCAAAATTGAAACGGGCTTTGCCACACCGATGGCATAACTCAACTGCACTTCGGCACGGCGAGCTAAACCTGATGCCACAAGCGCTTTCGCCACATAGCGGGCGGCATAGGCCGCGGAACGATCCACCTTGGTGGGATCTTTGCCGGAGAAGGCACCACCGCCGTGGCGTGCATAGCCGCCATAGGTGTCAACGATGATTTTGCGTCCGGTTAAACCTGCATCTCCCTGAGGTCCACCCACAACGAATTTGCCCGTGGGGTTCACCAGATATTTGGTGCCGTCCCGGCTGGGTTTCAGGTTGAGATCAGCGGTGGCGGGCTCGACGACGTGGGTCCAGAGATCTTCGGTGATGCGTTCGCGGATGCCTTGCTCATCACTCATTCCCCCCACTTCTGCGGTGTGTTGGGTTGAGATCAGAATCGTGTCGATCGCAACGGGCTGGTCGTTTTCATAGACCACGCTCACTTGGGTCTTGCCGTCGGGCAGGAGATAGTCGAGGGTTCCGTTGTGGCGAACTTCAGCGAGTTGGCGGGCCAAACGGTGCGCCAGGCTGATGGGCAGCGGCATCAACTCCGGGGTTTCATTGCAGGCGTAGCCAAACATGATCCCCTGGTCTCCAGCTCCGACCAAGTCCAGCGGATCGCCAGCATGATCATCAGCTTCATTGACGCCTTGGGCAATATCCGGTGATTGCTGATCAAGAGCAACTAAAACGGCACAGCTGTTTGCATCAAAACCGCCGGCGCGAGCGCCGCTGTAGCCAATTTCTTTGATGACGTCACGAACGAGGTGGATGAAGTCCACCTTGGCTTTGGAGGTCACCTCGCCGGTGATCATGCAAAGCCCTGTATTGACAACGGTCTCGCAGGCCACACGGCTTGCAGGATCCTGTGCCAGCAAGGCATCGAGGACTGCGTCACTCACTTGATCACAGATTTTGTCTGGATGTCCTTCGGTAACGGATTCCGAGGTGAAGACGTAACGACTCATGCAGATCAATGGCTTGAAACGACTTTACGGGTCGGCTTCAAGTTCAAGCTCATTCCAATGCTCAAATTGATGCACGGCGGTCGGTAAGTCTGGGCGTATTTCCCATCCGCCCAGATAACCAATCACGCAGCCGATTCCAGCATCCCTCGCCATTTGGAGGTCCGTTTCCGCATCTCCGATCAAGGCACATTGATGAGGCAACAGTTGCAAGCGTTTGCAGAGCTGATGCACCGCTTCCGGATTTGGCTTCCTGGGTTGATCATCTGCACTCCAACAATCGACCACCAGAGAGCTGATGTTTTCGTGATCCAGAAATGTATGGATCCCTTTTGTTGTGTCATTGCTGATCACAGCGCTGGGAATCGCTGCTTTGTCGAGGTCTTCAAGAAACCTCTTGGCACCGTCGAGGAGTGGGCGCGATGATCCGTCATCGCTGAATTGTTGATCGATTCGTTGGAAGCAAGTTTCGGCGAGTGCCAGGGCTTCGGGCCAGCTGCAACCAAAAATGCAGAACACCGTGGCTGTTGAGGTGAGGTTGTCTTGGCGTGCAGCAACCGCAAGGGTTCCACCTGGATGGAGTGCCTTGTCGCGAATCCCAAAGGCTTGCCGAAGGGTGATGTTGAGTTCACTGAGATGGCTCGCACCTTTGGTTTCACGCCAGAGATCGCAAATCACAGTGAGTCTTCGCTCGAAAAGATCGAGAAGGTGTGGCTCGCTATGAGAAAGGGTGCCGTCCTTATCGAACAGCACCCCCTGAATGGAGCCGATGGGTTGTCCCCTCAGCAGCAACGTGGCCATGGATGGCTCAAATCATCATTGATGCGATGGGCTCATCTCCTTCCTCAGCCTGCTCTTGAAGCATTTGCTTGTACCGAGCTGCCATTTCCTCAGCTTTTTCAAACACTTTCTGAGGATCGGTGAGCATGTCACCGGGTTCCGGCTCCAGTGCTTTGGTCGAGAGGGAAATACGGCCTCGTTCAGCGTCCAGGTCGATGATCATGACCTTCATCTGATCATTCACATTGAGCACAGAGTGGGGAGTTTCAATGTGCTCATGGCTGATTTCAGAGATGTGCAGCAATCCACTGACACCGCCGATGTCGATGAAGGCTCCATAGGGCTTGATTCCGCGGACGGTGCCAACCACCACTTCGCCAACTTCCAGGCGATTCATCTTGCGCTCAACCAGAGCACGGCGATGGCTTAAGACCAAGCGGTTGCGCTCTTCATCCACTTCAAGAAATTTGAGCGGGAGGAAGTCGGCAACCAACTCTTCTTTCGGCTTGCGCGTGCTGATGTGGGAGCCAGGGATGAATCCACGCAATCCCTCAACCCGAACGAGAGCACCACCACGGTTGGTGGCAAACACCTCGGAGTAAATCGTGGCATCTTCTTTCTGAAGCTGGCGCACACGCTCCCAGGCACGTTGATATTCGATCCGTCGGATCGACAGCGCCAGCTGACCATCTTCGTTCTCTTCACTCATGATGAAGAATTCACGAATCTCACCAGGCAGGAGCACATCGCTCAGGCCCTCAACCCGGTTGATCGATACCTCTTGTAAAGGCATGAAGGCGGCTGTCTTGGCGCCGATGTCGATCATTGCGCCCTTGGATTCCAGGGCGAAGACAGTGCCGTTGACGATGTCGCCAGGCTTGAAGTTGTAGTCGTACTTACTAAGAAGGGCCGCGAAGTCATCAATGGTGAAACCGGCTTCCTCGAGGTTGTTCCGGTTTGCTCTGCTGCTGGGATCGTCAGCGGTCGGAACGTCTTCGGGAATGCCGAGATCTTCGGCTTCAAAGGCTTGCTCAGCTGTCAGGGCACCAGCTTCTGCGGTGGCAGATGCTTCTACTGCTGGTGTTGCTGTGCTGGTGTCTGGGGTTTGCTCTTCTGTGGGCGTCGCGGCCATGGGGGGTTGGCGGTCTACCTCAGGTGGGTAGTACGAAGGATTCACGTCCAACGCCCGCCGACGTTGTACGGAGAATGTGTGACTCTACAGATGACCCAGCCTTAATTCTCGTTTTTAGCGGACAGCTGCGAGATGTTCCTGCTCTGTGTTCATCGTTTCCAGGGTGGACACAAAATCGTCGATTCCTCGGAATTGTCTGTACACCGATGCGAAACGGATGTAGGCAACTTCGCTGATTTGCTTGAGCTCTTTTAAAACTAATTCTCCGATCTCAGAACTTGCAACTTCTTTGGCAGTGCGTTGCTGCAGTTGAAGTTCGAGATTCTCAACGACCGTTTCAAGCCGTGCAGCATCAAGACCGGTTTTATCGCATGCTCGACTCAAGCCATGCAGAACCTTGGTGCGGTTGAAGAGTTCCCTGCAACCATCTCGTTTAATCACTGTGATCGGAACGGTCTCGACCCGTTCGTAAGTGGTGAAGCGAAAATCACAGTTAAGACATTCCCGACGACGACGCACACTGCGACCACCATCTGCAGCTCTGGATTCCAGAACGCGACTATCTGTGTTTTGGCAGGAGGGGCACTGCACGCCCAATCACAATCAAATATGCATCAACTTTAAGCATTGATTAGTGACTTGAAAAGGGTGGTAGGGCGATATCTATTTTTTTCCCATGACTCATCGGAAGATTTGAGCCGATTTGTTCACGTTTTAATCAATCGATCTGATCAAAAATAGCCGGCTTGGCCGCTTGGAAAAGCATGAAAAAACCCCGCCGAAGCGGGGTTTGAGTGATTGGATTACTTTCCGATCTTTGGTGGATCGCGGAAGGCGATCGCAAAGAACAGGGTGGCAATCGCAAAAGTGAGGATGAGGACGTAAGCGAAGCTTTCCATCTGAGTGTTCCTAGGAGGCGATCAGTTGAGAGGCGTCCCTGCAGGGGGCACGTAGCCCTCTGGAAGACGACGTGTGGTCTTGTCGCCCAGCTTGGCGAACAGGCCGAATTCCACCTGGTCTCCAAGGTCTGGATCGATACCAGCAAACACATCGCGGTACAGGGTGCGTGCCCCATGCCAAATGTGTCCAAAGAAGAAGAGCAGCGCGAAGGTGGCGTGGCCGAATGTGAACCAACCGCGAGGTGAACTGCGGAAGACACCATCAGAGTTGTAGGTCTCGCGATCGAAATCGAACGCTTCTCCCAACTGGGACTTGCGGGCCAAACGTTTCACGTCAGCAGGATCAGTGAACTTCTGACCATCCAAGGCTCCGCCAAACACCTGAGCAGTAACGCCTTGTTGTTCGAAGGAATACTTCGCTTCCGCACGGCGGAAAGGAATGTCAGCACGAACAATGCCTTGCTCGTCTTCAAGAATCACTGGGAAGTTCTCGAAGAAGTTCGGCAGACGACGAACTTGCAGCTCACGACCATTGCTGTCGGTAAACACAACGTGACCTAGCCATGAAGTGGCGAGGCCGTCACCGTTCACCATCGGGCCAACTCGGAACAATCCACCCTTGGCAGGGCTGTTGCCCACGTAGTCGTAGAACGCCAGTTTCTCTGGAATGGCCGCAAAGGCTTCTTCACGGCTTGCACCGTCGTCCATAGCTGTTTGAACGCGACGGTTGATCTCCGTCTTGAAGTAGCTCTGATCCCACTGATAACGAGTGGGGCCGAAAAGCTCGACTGGAGTGGCGGCTGAGCCGTACCACATGGTTCCAGCAACGATGAAAGCAGCAAAGAAAACAGCCGCGATTGCACTCGCTAAGACAGTTTCAATGTTGCCCATCCGGAGAGCCTTGTAGAGGCGCTCGGGCGGTCGCGTGGTGATGTGGAAAATGCCAGCGATGATGCCGACAATTCCAGCTGCAATGTGGTGGGCAACGATCCCACCGGGATTAAACGGATTGAATCCTTCCGGACCCCAAGACGGTTGAACCGCCTCCAGGTGACCAGTAATTCCATATGGATCAGAAATCCACATGCCAGGCCCAAAAACACCAGTGAGATGGAAAGCACCAAATCCAAAGCAGCCAAGGCCAGCTAGTAGAAGGTGAATGCCAAAAATCTTGGGAAGATCAAGGGCTGGTTCTCCGGTTCTGGGGTCCTGCCAGATCTCAAGATCCCAGTAGGTCCAGTGCCAGATGGCGGCCAGCATCAGCAGGCCTGAAAAAATAATGTGGGCGGCGGCAACACCTTCGAAGCTCCAGAAACCCGGGTCAACCCCGGTTTCACCAGTGATGCTCCAACCACCCCAGCTCCCGGTAACTCCCAGGCGAGACATGAAGGGCATCACGAACATGCCCTGACGCCACATGGGGTTCAGGACAGCGTCGGATGGATCGAAAATGGCTAATTCGTACAGAGCCATGGAGCCGGCCCAGCCGGCAACGAGGGCTGTATGCATGAGGTGCACAGCCAAAAGGCGGCCCGGGTCATTAATGACAACGGTGTGCACCCGATACCAGGGCAATCCCATGGGACAGGTTCGGAGGACAAGGCTGCGCACGCGCAACCAGACCTCGCGATCGTAAGGGCTTCGGCCAGGTCGTTGGTTGAATCACGACAGGGCTGCAACGTTCCAGTGACAAGGATTAAGGCTTAAACCGTTCACAAAACGCAAACCTTCGCCGCATGATGGGTGTCTGTGTGACATCTGCTCCCATGCCAGTGATCCGTTTCGTTCGCGAAGGTCGTGACGTGGAGTGCTATCCCGGTGAAAATTTGCGTGAGGTGGCGCTGCGCGAAAACCTTGAGCTTTATGGCCTCAAAGGGCAGTTGGGCAACTGCGGTGGTTGTGGCCAGTGCAGTACTTGCTTTGTTTCGGTCGTAGATGAAAACAATGCCGATGCTTTGACGGCGCGTACACCTGTGGAGGACAGCAAGTTGCGTCGCCGCCCCCAGGAATGGCGTTTGGCCTGTCAGGCCCTGGTTGAAAAATCAGTAATGGTGCTAACTCGACCTCAGATGCGCTTGCCAGAAGCCGAAACCAGGCTTGCCGCGGCGCGTCAGGCTCCGCTGCCCGTGGGCCCAACAGCGTGGCCTGCGGCTCCCGACGAGGAACTGGAAAACGAAGACGAGCCCGATGGAGAGTCCCCTCTTGAGAAGGACGCGGCTGCTACTGCCGATGAAGAGGGCTGAGTTCACAGCGACGTTGGCCGCTTGTCGGTGATACCTTCGCGGTGATCCCACCAGCGGCCATGGAAACCAACGATCTCGGATTTGTTGCCAGCCTCATGTTCATTTTGGTTCCAGCAATCTTCTTGATCGTGCTTTATATCGGCACGAATCGCAGCGAAGCCTGAGATCTACGCGCGCTCCGGTTCCCGAACAAGCAGCACTGGGGCGGGAGCGTGAACACGGATGTAATCGCTTACGGATCCGCCAAGCAGCTTGTCAAGATCGACGAGTCCACGCGCTACGAGGGGGCGACGATCTTGTG